>SCRJ01000167.1 GCA_004298115.1 Acidobacteriota bacterium | reverse complement strand
TCAAGAGCCGTCCCCCACGACCGGCAGGAGGACGGTAAAGGTGGCGCCGCTGCGCGCGGCGCCCACGTCGTCCTCGTGCTGGCTCTCCACCGTGATCCTGCCGCCGGTCTTTTCGACGATGCCGTGGCTGATGGAGAGGCCGAGCCCGGTACCCTCGCCGGGGGCCTTGGTGGTGAAGAACGGGTCGAAGATCCGTCCGAGGTCCTGCCGCCGGATGCCGTGCCCCGTGTCGCGAACCGCCACGGCGACGCGGTCGTCCACCCGGTACGTCCGGACCGTGAGAGTCCCGCCGCGCGCCTTCATGGCTCCGCGGGCGTTGGTGATGAGGTTCAGCAGCACCTGCTGCAGGCCCTGGGGATCCCCCATCGCCCGGGGCAGGCCGTCCTGAAGATCGGCGCGACACTCGATCTTCTCCGTCAGGAGCGTGCTCTGGACCATCGCCAGAACACGCCTGACCTCCTCGTTGAGGTCGGCCGTCTCGTCGCGCTGCTCCGGGATCCTGGCGAACCGCCCCAGATTCTCGACGATCGTCTTGCAGGCCAGGGCCTGCCTCTCGATGATCTTGAGGTGCTCGTGCGCCTGCGAGCCCGGGGGTGCCGTCTCCAGCAGGACGTCGGTGAACCCCAGGATGATGGCGATCGGGTTGTTGATCTCGTGGGCCACCCCGGCCGACAGCATGCCCAGGGAGGCCAGCCTCGAGCTCAGGTTCACCTCGCGCTCGCGCTGCTTCTTGAGCCGCGTCCAACGCCGCTCCATCCGGAAGAGCGAGATGCCACCGGCCAGGATGGCCAGGACGATGGCGGCCTGCATGAAGAACTGGCGCATGAACAACGACGCCACCAGCCCGTGCACCTCGCTGACGGGGGCGACCACCGCCACCGACCACCGCCGGCCGGGTCGCTCCGGATCGACGTGCACCGGACAGAACCCGATGAGCTTGTGGATCGGGCCCACGGCCTGGCGGTGCCACCCGGACGTGTAGGAGCCCGTGCCCTCCTGGCCGGTGAGCATCCTGTCGCGCATGATCGCGTTGATCCCCTCGAAGCCGATGGCGGGGTTGAGCCTGGGCCGGACCTCGAACGCGTTCTTCCCCACGAACGAGCTCATGGGATGGGCGAGGAACGTTCCCCGTTCGTCGAGCACCCAGGCGTACCCCGTGCTGCCGGAGCGGGCGTGGTCCGTGAACCGGCTGGCGATGGCAGAGGCGTCGAGCACGAAGAGAAGCACACCGGAGAACTCGTCCTGGCGGCGGGAACCGACGCCGGCCGTCGCGGCTCGGTAATGAGGGGTCGCCATGGTGAGGAGCGGGCGGCCGCCGTAGCGCTCCCGCAGCGACCGCGGCGAGTCGTCCACCAGGATCCGACCCCGGTTCGCCGCGACCAGCGCCCAGAGAAAGCAGGGGTCGTCGTTGAACGGTCCCGGCTCGATCCTGGCCACGCCGGAACCGTCCAGGACGACGGCCTCCCGGCCGGACGGCGAGACGCTGCGGATCTCCAGCAGCTCACCCTCCTGGATCGAGGCGAGAGTCACCTTCAGGCGATTGACCAGGGCCGGCGACGCGCCGCCCTGCAGCGAGGGGGAGAGGTTGAGCACGGCCAGCTCGCGACGGAGGAAGTCCAGGTCCTGCTGGATGAGGGCCGCGAGGTTCTGCGCGAGGACGAGCTGTTGCCCGTTGAACTCCTCGGTGACGACCTGCCGCATCTTCCCGAAGGAAACCAGGCCCAACACGAACGCGAAGATCAGCAGCAGGACGGTGGCCACGATCCCGACGAGCGGCACCATGCGGCGAACCGGGTGCGGGCGCCTCATGGCGTCGCTCCCTGCTCCGGCCCGAACCCCAGGGAGAAGTCTCCGGCCCGGTAGGCCGCGAGGGCCCGGTCCACCTCGGCATCGTCGCGAAACAGCGTGTCGGCCTGCCTCGTCACGATCAGCAGCCGTCCCAGGGCCTCGAGTCTGCGTTCCATCTCGCCCTGGGCGGCGTGGCCGGTCCTGGCGAACAGGGCGTCCTCCCGGTGGTGGACCTGAAAGCCCGCGCCCTCCAGCGCCCCCGCCAGGAACCGCACCCGCCGCGTCCTCCCGGCCTGGTTGGCCGCCCCCCCGTGGAACAGGACGCTCGCGTAGTTGTCCTCCGCGCGACTGGAAAGGAACGCGTCGACCCGGGAGAAGTGGTATCCGAGCCGGAAGCTCAGGTTGAGGTAGGTCTCGGACACGATGACGAAGTTGGGGGACGAGGCTTGGGCGATGGCGTCCCGCGCCGTCAGGGTATTGGCCAGGACCGACGCCAGCTGTCCGGCGCCGGCGGCCGGATCGGTCCGCCACGGAACCTGGAGCATGCCGCGCCAGAGAGGGATGAGGGGACGGCACGCAAACGCCTCCGGGGTCACCTCCCGCCCGTGCGGGCCCTCTTTCAACCCGCCGCCCAGGTCGATGAAGTAGAAAGCCACCGGCAGGGGGCTCTTCAACTTCGCGGCGTGCCTCGTGCCCCGGGAGGCAAGGCTCCCCGCCAGGAACATCTCCTCCACGGCCATCTCGTGGGCGAACCTCAGGATGTCGTGGAGGGTCTTGCACCGCGAGGCCTTGAACCCCGCAGCGCGAGGGTCGGTGAGGTTGAGCGGGGTGACGTGCGCGAGGCTCGCGCGGAACCTGCGCAGGAGGGGCGTCTCCTCCGCCTTGCTGCGAGGCCCGGCGGTTCCCTCCAATAGCGCCGAGGCACGGCCCTCGTAGACGTTGCCCAGGTCCGCGTCCACCGTCACGATCGCGCCCGGCCTCAGGACCGTCGTTGCGGACGCGGCACCGAAGATCGCGGGGATCCCGAACTCCCTGGCCACCGTCGCCAGGTGCCCCGCGGCCGAGCCCACGTCGGTCACGATCGCCACGGCCCGGTCGAGGGCTTCCGCCAGCTTCGGGGACGCGGATTTGGCGACGACGACGGCGCCGGCGGGGACCGCGCGCGCATCCTCGTCGCTGGAGAGCACGTGCACGGGGCCGGCGGCACACCCCCTGCAGGCCACGGTCCCGCCGTGCAAAAGGGGGACCAACCCCTGCCTCAGCGCCATCACGTCCGTTGCGAGACCCGCCGACGGGGAAACCCGCAGGGGCCTGGATTGCAGGATGTAGAGCGCGTCGTTGGCGTCCACGGCCCACTCCACGTCCTGGGGGGCGCCGAAGTGCTCCTCGAGGCGCTTGCCGTAGGCGCCCAGGAGGTTGACCTGGTCCTTGCTCAGGCAGGGTTGGTCCCGCATCCATCCCGGCACCTCGACCTCGACCAGACCGGCGGATTCCCGGCAGAGCAACATGCGCCCCTTCACGGACACCTTGGTTTCCCGCAGCGCGGGTTCCGGGTCGCGGGCCAGGGTGAAGAGGTCCGTGTTGACAGAGCCGTCCACCGCGAGGCTGCCCAGCCCCCACAGCCCGGTCACGACGAGGGCGTCCGAGTCCGGCGCTTGCGGGTCACGCGTGTACAGGACCCCGCTGGCCCGGGCGTCGAGCATGACGACGACGCCGATCGCCATGGGAAGGATCCCGCCGCCCAACCCCCTCGCCTTGAAGTAGACCAACGCCCGCGGCCCGAACTGGCTCGCCAGGACCTCCCGGCATGCGCGCAGCAGGGACCCCCGGTTCACGTTGAGGATCGTGTCGAACTGCCCGGCAAACGTGAAATCGCCGTCCTCCCCCACCGCGCTCGACCGCACCGAGACCATCAGCGGGTGCGCCCCGCCGCCGCCCCGGCGGTCGAGGGCGTCGTACGCCTCCAGGATCGACCGCGCGATCGATTCGGGCCACTCGGCGCCGACGATCCTGGCCTTGATCGCCAGGCTCGCCCGGTTGAGCTCCTCCTTGTCCTTGAGGGAGACCCCGGCGATGTGCTCGCGGACGGCGCCCAGGAGCCCGGTCTGTTCGAGATAGAGCCCGCACGCGGCGGTCGTGACGCAGAAGCCGTCGGGCACGGGCAGCCCGACGTCCGTCAGGATCTCCCCCAGGCGATGGACCTTGCCGCCGACCAGCTCGAGCGGAGCGCCTCGCACCGAAGCGAGGTCGATGACCGCGGGCCCGTCCCGGCGGTGCGGCGTCTCCCCGGCCGTCGCCGTGGCCGCGCCGACCACCTGCTCCATCGTCGCCCGCAGGGCCCGGTACCGGCCGTCCGCAAGCTCCTGCAGGTCCCCGACGATGCCGGCGGTCAAACCCGAAAGGCGGGCGAACGACTCGTCCACGAAGACGCGGTCGAAGAGAAACTCGCCGGTGGCCTTGGCCTGCATGTCCGCCATGACCTCGAGCGCGGCCGTGTTGGCGTCGACGAGCCGTTTGAACGCGGCATACTTCCGCGCCAGCCGCTCCCGTGCCTCCGTCTCCGAGAGGCGGCCGAACCGGGCCTTGAGAAGCCCGCGGAGCCGGCCGATCAACACCCCTGCACCTCGCCCTTCGCGCCGCCTCGCTCGCCGGCGTCCGCGCGAAAATCCGGATCGAACAGGTAGTTGCCCTGGGTGAACGCGTTGGCGTACCACTCGACCGACGCGCGCGCGCCCATCCTCATGTCCAGCTGGCGGCTGGCGATGATGAGTCTTCCCAACATGTCGAGACGTTCGAGAGTGGCGGCCCGGCCGTACTTCCTGATCCTGGCGTTCACCAGGTCGGCCTGCCTCTCGACTTGGAAATCCAGGCCGAGAAGGATCCTCTCCAGCAGGACGCAGCGGTTGATCCGGCGCGTCTCGTCCGCGGCCCCGCCTTTGAACCGGAAGCTGATGTAGTTCCGGCTCGGCGAGTCGCCGCAGTAGGAGTCCACGGTGGCGAAGTGGTAGCCGATGCGCGAGCTGAAGTTGCAGTAGGCCTCCGCGACGATGGCGTAGCTCCGGTCCCCGAGTCTCCGCTCCCCGTATTCCACGAACGGGGTGAAGATCGCCTGCGTCGTCACCGAGGCAACCCCGCTGATGCTCAGCGCCTTCGGCTGCCACCAGCGCAGCTCCGGGTTGGTCATCCCGTCGAGCAACGCCGCCATCGGCAGCGAGGCCACGTCCTCGCGTTGCACGCTCGCCGCCCCGGCCCGGCGCTGCAACCCGCCGCCGAGGTCGATGAGGTACACCGTGAACGGCAGCCGGGCCGCCAGTGGGAGCGACCGGAGCTCGTCGTAGGACACACGATCGCTGACGCGGAACATCTCCTCGAACGCCCTCTCGTGCACGAACCTCGCGATGTCGTGGAACGTCCGGCAGGAGCGGGCGGCGAACTCGGGCGATTTCGGATCGGTGAGGGTGAGGGTCACGACGTGCCTGGCGACCTCGGCCAGAGCGGCGTGCACGGGCGTTCCCGACATGCCCCTGGGCCGCCGTTCGCCCTGCTGGGCGAGCAGGCCGTCCGCGCGCCCCTCGTACACCGCCCCACGGCCACCGTCCACGGTGACAACGTCCCCGGGCTTGAGGAGCGCCGTCGCGGCGTGCGTGTCGAGCACGGCGGGGATGCCGAACTCCCTGGCGAGCGACGCCATGTGCCCGGTCGGGGCGCCGATGTCCGCCACGATCGCGGCCGCGCGGTCCATGATCCGGACGTACTGGGGATGGGACTGGCGGGCCACGAGGACCGCCCCCTCGGGGAAGCCCGCGATGTCGTCGGGACCGAACGACAGGAAGACGCGCCCGCTGGCGCAACCCGTGGACGCCGCCGCCCCGGTCAGCAGCCGGGCGTGCCCTCCCACGTCGGCCGGGGCCTCCTCCTTCTCGGTCCACCGCGAGCTGGCGTGCAGCGGCCTGGCTTGCAGCAGGACGAAGCGCCCCGACCGGTCCAGCGCCCACTCGACCTCTTGCGGTACGCCGTAGTGCGCCTCCGCCGCCGCGACGAGGCGAGCGAGGTCCTCCACCTGGCCGTCGCTCAGGCAGAGCGCCGGCCTGAGTTCGGCCGGCACCGGGGCGGCCGCCACGCCTCCCTCGGGCAACGCCTCGACGCTCGTCTCCTTGGAGCCCGCGCTGCGGGAGATGACCGAGTTCCGCTCGCCCTTGGTCACCGTCCAGGCGTCGGGGCTCACCGACCCGTCGACCGTGGCGACGCCCAGGCCCCACGCTCCGTTGACCACCATGCGCCTGGCGTCCGGCCGGTTCGGGTCCACCGAACACGCCACACCGCTGGCGACGGCGTCGACCATGGCCAGGCAGGAGACTCCCATCGGAACGTCTTCGTCGGGGATGCCCTTGATGGCCCGGTAGCAGATCGCCCTGGGGGTGTACAGGCCCGCGATGACCTCCTTGTACGCGGCGAGGATCTCGCGTCGCGGGACGTTCAAGACGGTCACGTACTGCCCGGCGAACGACAGCTCGCCGTCCTCGCCGACGGCGCTCGACCGCAGCGCGACGCGCGGCTCCGAGCCCAACGAAGCGGACAGCCGCTGGTAGCCGGCGAGGATGGCCACCTCGATCGCGGGCGGCAGGACCGCGGCCAGGATCGCCTGGCGGATCGCATCGGCGGTCGCGGCGGCGGCCTCCAGGTCCTCGACGTCGAGGCCCAACAGCAGGGCGCGGATCTCGTCCTGGAGCTGGTTCGCCGCGAAGAAATCCACGCACGCGCCGGTCGTGACGGCGAAGCCCTCGGGCACCGGCAGCCCGGCCCGATTCTTCAACTCCCCGAGGTTGGCGCTCTTGCCGCCCACCCGATCCAGCTGGGCCAGGCTCACGGAGGCCAGCGGCAGCACGTAGGCGCCGCGCTCCCGCACCGGCTCTCTGGCCAGGATGCGCTCCACCGAATGCTGGATGTCGGAAAAGCGAGCGTACAGCTCGGGGTACCGGCGTTGCGAGAGCGAGTCGAGCTTCTGGATCATGCGGTAGGCGTGGGCGGCGGCGGTGACGGCGCTGGAACGGACAAAGGCCATCCCGAACGTGGTGCCGCCCTCCAGCTTCTTCTCCACCTCGGCGATCACCTCCAGGATCTCGTCGTTGGACGCGATGAGGTCCTTGAAGGTGAGGTACTTGAGATGGAGCGCGGCGGTGGCGTCGGTGCGGGCCTCGAGCGGCTTCCACCGGTCGATGCGCAGCAGGCGTCGGAAGAACCTCAGCATCGTCGCCAGCCGCTACTCGCCCGGAGCCCGCTGCGCCGCCAGCCGTTCCTCCTCGAGGCGCTTCTTCTTGAACGCCTCTTCGATCTTCGCGAGGACGTCCTCGAGGTTGGCCGGCTTGAGCAGGTACTCGAGGGCGCCGAGGCGCATCCCCTCGACCGCCGCGTTGATGGATGCGTTGCCGGAGAGCATGATGACCTGGAGGAGCGGCTGCAGCTTCTTGGCCTCGCGCAGCAGCGTGATGCCGTCCATGACCGGCATGCGGACGTCCAGCAGCGCGACATCGAAGGGCTTGGCCTGCATCAGGGCCAGCGCTTCGGCGCCGGAGTGGACGCCCTCCACGTAGAGCCCTCTGGCGGTGAGGCGCTTGGACAGCGTTTCCACGAGCCGCTTCTCGTCATCCACGATGAGTAGGCGGATGGGCCTGGTCATGTGCGCCTCCGTGCAACGGCCGGTCGCGGAGTACCTGCGGCGTTCCTTCTCGTCGTGCGCTTCATGGCCTGTCTGACTCCTCCCTGGCGCAGCGCCGCTAGCCGCCGAGCGACCGGTCGGCGGCTCCCACGACGCCATCCGGGCGACGCGCCGCCGTATCCACGTCGGAGGCCTGCTGGGTCGGGAGCGTCACCTGGAACGACGCTCCCGCCCCCTCGCGGCTCTCCACCTCGACGCGCCCCCCCAGCTTCTCCACGATCCAGCGGCTGATGGGAAGGCCGAGGCCGGTGCCCTCGCTCGCGGGCTTGGTGGTGTAGAACGGCTCGAAGATGTGCTCCAGGGCGGCGGCCGGGACGCCCTCGCCCGTGTCCTTGATCTCGATCCTCACCCCGTCGGGGTCGGCGCGGGTCACGAGCGTCATGGTACCGCCGCGGTCCTTCATGGCGTCCAGTGCGTTCTTCATCAGGTTCAAGAACACCTGCCGCAGTTCCGGGGCCCCGCCCCGTACCGGCGCCAGGCCGGGCGCGAGTTCCTTGACCACGTGGACGCCGGCGGTCTGCAGCTCGCTCTCGAGCAGGTACAGCGTCTTGTTGAGGAGGAGGTTGACGTCGACCGACTGGGTCTGGGGCGCGGAATCGCGTCCCCACTGGAGCAGGCGCTGCGTGATCTCCCGCGAACGCTCGATCTGGATGTCGATCTGCTGCAGGGCGTTGGTGATCTCGACCTGGGTGTACGCTCCCTGCAGGTCGCCGCCCTTCATCAGGTCCTGGATCCAGCCCGCTTCCTCCCGCATGATCGCGAGGGGGTTGTTGAGATCGTGGGCGATGCTGGAGGCGACTTCCCCGAGGCTGGCGGCCTTCGACAGGCGCAGCAGCTCTTCGTAGAAGGCGTCGCGCTGCCTGGCGAGCGCCGTGAGTTGGCGCCTCAGCCTCGCGGCGAGGGGCCAACCCAGCACCGTGGAGAGGACCAGCGCGGTGACCAAAGGGATGAAGAAGGCGGCCGAACGGTGGGGTCCCCAGAAGACCACGGCGAGGGCGAACAACACGAGGCACGCCGGGGGCGTGAGCAGGAGCGCCAGCATGGTCCGCTGCAGCAGCCGGCTGGGCTGCGGCGCGGCGCCGGCCCTTCCGCGCCGCCCGGGCGCAGCCCACGACGATGCGCCGCGGCCCCGGGCGGCGCGGCGACCGGGGCGCGGGGGGAGCCGGCGCACGGCGGCCCCCGGGCCGCGGTCCGCTCCGTCCCCGGGGGTCATGCGGCCGCCATCCGGGCCCGTGACGCCGGCCGCTCGTCCCGCCCCCGCGACCTCGCCGTGCTCCGCGACACGTCCCCTCCCCGACCTCGCGCGCGCCGGCCGGGCGCCGCGGCGGTCCCCGAGGTCTCCTGGTACCGTCCCGTCGCCGGGGAACCACGCCGTTCTGTCGCCCGCCACCGATCTCGCGGGATCTTAGCACCGGCCCGGGGGCCGGTCGGCGGGAGCGGCGCCGGGACCGGACCCGAGCGGCCGCGCCCTGTTGAGAGCGCGTTTACCCCCGAACGACCGGTCTTGATCATCGCCTTGATTTTCGCATACACTCGCGAAAGGAGGAACAAGCACAATACTCCGAGCGGCTCACCGGGTTGCCGTAATCCCAACACGTCGGACGCAACAGCGAACGGGCGTACGCAGGGGAGGGGCGATGAGAGTGAGAGGGCGGTTTCGAACGGCGGCGCTGGCACTGGCCGCGGGCGGCCTGTTCCCGGCGCTGGCGGCGGCGGCCGGCGAGAAGCAGGAGAAGCTCGTCCACGTGGCCGACACCAGGGGGCTGTCCGGCTTCAACCTGTACTTCGCCAACCTCTACAACACCAACCGCCTCCTGTTCACGCTCGAAGCGATCCTGCTCACCATCGTCATGGGCGTGACGCTGGGGTACCTCATGGACAAGCTGGTCGCGCTGATCGGCCTGGACCTGAGCAAGCGCGACGTGAAGGAATAGGGGCCCGCCATGGACTTCCTGACGATTACCCTGCCGATCTCCGGCGTCGCCATCAATCCCCTCCTTCTCGTCCTGCTCGGTGTGGCCGTGGGCGTACTGGGCGGCTTCTTCGGGATGGGAGGCGCGTGGATGGTGACGCCCGCGCTGAACATCTTCGGTTTCCCGATGCCGTTCGCCGTCGGCACGGATCTCTGCCACATGGCGGGGAAATCCATCATCTCGACGCGGCGGCACGCCAAGTTCGGAAACGTGGACGTGAAGCTCGGTCTGATCATGCTCTCCTTCGACGTCGTCGGGATCGAGATCGGCGCCCGGGTCGTCATGCTGCTCGAGAGGTTCGGCCTCGCCGGCGTGGTGATCCGATGGGTCTACGTCGTCTTCCTCGCCCTCATCGGCCTGTTGGTCTTCTACGATTTCGCCAAGCGGAAGCAGATGGACAAGGTCGGCGAGGACGATTCCAAGTCGGCCATCACGTGGCACGAGACCCTGCACAAGATCAAGATCCCCCCGATGGTGAAGCTGCCGATGGCGGGCGTGGAGTGCTCCCTCTGGCTGCCCGCCACGGTGGGTTTCATGGTCGGCATCCTGGCCGGGTTCCTGGGTATCGGGGGCGGTCTGCTCATGATGCCCGCCCTGGTCTATCTCATCGGCTGTCCGACCTACGTCGCCGTCGGGACCGACCTCTTCACCATCATGCTGGCCGGCTTCTACGGCGCGTTCACCTACGGGATCAAGGGGCGCATCGAGTTGCTCGCCGTGCTCATCATGCTCGCCGGGGCGGCCCCGGGTGCCATGATCGGCACGATCGCGACCAAGTACATCCGCGGCTACGGCATCCGGCTCATGTTCGGCGCGACCGTCGTCTGCGCGATGGTCTCGGTGATCCTGAAACAGATGGGCTGGAGCGGCGCGGCCTCGTGGGTGATCATGACCGCCGTGACCGCGATGACGGCGATCGTGGCGATCGGCATGTTCAAGGGGGCAGCCAAGGAGCTCCGGGCAAAGAAGGTGACCCATGAACCTCACTAGGAGCAGCCTCGCCGTCGCCGCCGCGTTCGCGTTCGCGGTCCTCGCCTCGACGCCGGCGTGCGCCCCGCCCGCCCCCGTGCTCCAGGGACCGGTCGTGAGCGTGGATCGCGCCGCCAAGACCATCACGGTGCGCGACGAGACGCAGCCCGCGGTGCCGCCGTCGACCTTCGCCATCGGCGACGCCGAGATCGGGGCCGAGCCGAAGCCGGGCGACGAGGTCCGTCTCGTCTACCGCTCTACGCCCGGCGGGAACGTCGCGCTGCGCGTGATGAACCTGACGCAACAGCGGGAGCGTCGCGAAAAGGGCTCGTAGCCGCCGCCTGCCGCCGCGCGCGGCCCGGGGCGCCCGCGCCGCACCGCCGCCCCTTGACGGATCGGGCTGCGTGCGCGACATTGTCGTCGGCTGCACTGATCTTTGAGCCGCACAACCGATGCACCGTGGGGGTGCCCCGCCAGCGGCGGGGCTGAGATCACACCCCTGGAACCTGATCCGGGTCATGCCGGCGTAGGGAACGGAACCGATGGCGTCAGCACCACGATCGTCACCCCTCCCCGACCGCCGCGCTTCCGGGAGGAGGAGATGATGATGAAGCCGATCGTGCTGGCGCCGTTCTTCGTTCTGGCGACCGCCCTCGCGGCCGCGACCTCGACGCCGGTTCCCCGCGGCGCCGACCGGGCGACGCTGGTCGGGACCGTCCGCGACGCCGCAACCGGCAAGCCGGTGGCGCAGGCCCGCGTCGAGCTGCTCGCGACCCACGCCGCGGCCGTCACCGACGCCGCCGGCGCGTTCACCCTGGAGGCGGCCGCCGGGCCGCTGGAGTTGGCCGTGTCGCACCCCGGCTACCGCGTCGCGCGCCTGAGCCTGGCCGCGACGCCGGCGCGGCCGCTCGCGATCCGGCTCGAGCCTGTGATCTCCCTCGCCGACCGGATCGAGGTCACCGCCGCCCGCGCGCGTGAAGGGACCGATCCCGCGAGCTTCACCAACATCCCTCAGGACAAGGTGGCCGCGAGCTACTGGGGCCAGGACCCCGCCATCATGCTCTCGCAGACCGTGCCGGGATTCTTCGCCTACAACGACAGCGGCAACGGGATCGGCTACTCGTACTACTGGATCCGCGGCTTCAACCAGGCGCAGACCCGGATGACGCTCAACGGCGCCCCGCTCAACGACGCCGAGGACGGCGAGCTGTACTTCATCGACCTCGCCGACTTTCTCGGCACGGCCGGCGACATCCAGGTGCAGCGCGGGGTGTTCGGCCTCTCCGGCATCGGCGGCGCGGTCGACATCACGACCGCCGCGCCCTCGCTGACGCCCGCGTTCACGATCACGACCGGGTTCGGGTCCTACAACACCCAGCGCCTCGAGACCCGCTGGGACTCCGGCCTGATCGACGGCGCCTGGGCCGTCACGGCCCGCTACTCCAAGATCACCACCGACGGCTACCGCGACCAGTCGTGGGTGGACATGTGGAACTACTACTTCTGTCTCTCCCACTTCGGCGACCGTTCGCGCGTGCGCCTGATCCTGTTCGGCGGCCCGGAGCAGACCCACCTCGCGTACGACGGCGTGCCCAAGAGCGTCCTCGACGGCGGCCTCACCGGCAGCGCGGACCGCGACCGCCGCTTCAACCCCCTCACCTACCCGGGCGAGCAGGACAACTTCACCCAGCCGCATTTCCAGCTCGTCCACGACCTCGCCGTCTCGGAGCGCACGCAGCTCTCCGAAACGTTCTTCCTCTTCACGGGGTCCGGCTACTACGACGAGTACAAGACCGACCGGGCGCTGGCCGAGTACGACCTGCCGGACGTCGTCCTCCCCGACGGCACGGGCGTCACCAACACCGACCTCGTCCGGCGCCGCCAGGTGGACGAGTGGGACGCGGGATGGGTGCCCACCCTCACGACGACCGACGGCGCGTGGACGCTCACCCTCAAGGGCGAGTTGCGCCTCCACCGCGGCCACCACTTCGGCGCGGTCACGTGGGCTCAGTTCTACCCGCTGGGCGTGGCCCCCGACCACCGCTACTACGACTATCAGGTCGGCAAGCGCAGCGCCGCGCTCGCGGCCGACGTCTCGTGGAAGGCGAGCGGGCGCCTCACCCTGAGCGGCGGCCTGGAGGGGGCGCAGCAGCGCTACGAGCTCTCGCACGACGTGCTCAAGGGCGTTGCCTTCACCGACACCTTCGACTTCCTCATGCCGCGCCTGGGCGCCGTCTACCGGCTGGCAACGGGGACCGATGCCTACGTCAACGTCGCGCGCGGGATGCACGAGCCGGCGTTCCGGACGATCTACGACCCCGAGGACTTCTACGGCGAGCGCGTCTCGCTCCGCCCGGAGGACGTCTGGGACTGGGAGGCCGGCGTGTCGCTCCGGCGCCAGTACTGGCGGGTGCGCGCCAACGCCTTCCTGATGAACTTCAGCAACGAGATCGTCTACGCCGGGCGCCTCGACTCCTCCGGCGTTCCGGTCTACGGCAACGGGGCGCGCTCGCGGCACCAGGGGATCGAGCTCGACGCCACCGCCGACCCGCTCTCCATCCTCGGCTTCGACGGCACCCTCACGCTCTCGCACAACACGTTCGTCGCCTACCACGACTACAACGGCGACGGCAGCGTCAACGTCTACGACGGCAACGTCCTCGGCGGCTACCCCGACGTCATCGCCTCGCTCACGACCCGCCTCCGACTCGGGGCCGCGCAGCTCGCGGTCACCGGTCGCTACGTCGGCCGCTTCTACCTCGACAACACCCAGGACAACCGCCGCAACCCGCAGCTGCGCCAGGCGCCGGGCTACGTGCCCCTCGTCAACCCGGCGTTCACCGTCCTCGACGCGTCGCTGCGCGCGCCGCTGCCGAAGGCGCTCGTGAGAGCGCTCGGGGCGAGCCGACTCGACCTCGACGTCCGCCTCAACAACCTGCTCGGCCGGGCCTACACGGCCTTCGGCTACATCGGGGACGACGGCTCCCCACTGTTCATCCCCGCCGCCACCCGCAACGCGTACGTCGGCCTGACCGTGGGGCTCTGAAATCTGGCCGTCGTCGCCTGATCTCGCCGTCGTTCCCGCGAACGCGGGAACCCAGACCTGCGCCTGGGGAACCCCTGGACCTGGATGCCCGCGTGTGCGGGCATGACGGCGGGGACGCCGGTCGCGATGTCCGACCTCAGGGCGCGACCCAGAGCACGAGCTGGCCGGCAAACGCGGCGGCGAGCGGCGCGGTCAACGCCGCCAGCTCGGCGGCGGGCAGCGGCGGCAGGTGCGCGAGGACGAGCCGGTCGCAGCGCAGCGCCGGCGCCAGCTCGACCCAGTCGAGGATGTGCGCGTGGCGCGCGAGGCGCGCCGCGATGCGCCGGTTCTTCTCGACGAACGTGCACTCGACCACCGCCGCGGCCGCGTCGAGAAGGCTGGGGTCGGCCGCGAACGGCTCCGTCGTGCCGTCTCCCGCGTAGGCCAGATACGCGCGTCGCTCGCCACGCCGCCGCAAGGCCCATCCCAGGGACGGCACCCCGTGATCGACGGCGAAGGCCGTCGCCCCACCGCCGGGAACGGCCACGGTCTCGCCCGGATCCACGCCCAGCACCGTGTCCTCGAGGCGGAGGCGCTTGCGCACCGCTTCCATCCCCGGCATCACGGCGAGGGCCGCGAGCAGCGGTTCGGCGACCGCGCGCGGCGCCGCGACCCGCGGCGGGACGCCCGCAAAGAAGCGGGCCCGCACGTTGAGGTACGCGAGGATCCCGGCGAGGTGGTCGAGGTGGCCGTGCGAGAGCAACACGACGGGCTGCGCCGCGAGCCGCGGGCTCATGCGGCCGACGTCGAGCGCCACGCCGAGCTCGGGTACCGCGAACGCCGTCGCACGGGCCGCCACCGAGGTGCCGGCGAGCGTGAGGCCGCCGAGCTCCAACTCGAGCTCGATCGGCGCGCCGGAGTCCGCCGGGCGAGGAAAGGCTGCGTGCTTCACGCGGCGATTCTACCGGCACGCGGCGCGCGCGGTGCGCCCGGCTCGGACCTTCTTCTGCTGATCCCGCGTTCGCGGGAACGACGACCAAGACGACGGCCCGCGTCTTCGTGCGTCGGGATGACGTCGCCCGCCGGCGGCATGGTCCTCGCCGTCAGGACCGCGGAAGCGACCACAGGAGCGAACGGTCAGGCGGCGTCCGGCGCAGGAGGGGCTTCGCTCGCGGGCTTCGCGGTCTTGCGGGAGCGACGGCGCGGGCGGCGGGCCTTCTCGGCGGGCTTGGCTTCGGCGGCGGGCTCGGCGTGCGCGGGCTCCGGCGCCGTCTCGCCGCTGCCGGCGTCGAACCCGGTGACGACGTACGTCCCCGAGCGCTGATCGCGGCGCAGCTTGACGACTTGGTGCTTCTGGGCGTCCTCGAGCAGCGCGGAGAACGTCGAGTACCCGAAGTACTCCTCGTTGAACTCCGGGCGCTTGCGCTGCATCGTCTGCTTGATCATCGAGCCCCAGAGCACTTCCTTGCCCTCGCGCATCAGCGCCTTCATCGAGTCGGCGAGGAGCGCAAAGCATTCCTTCTGCTTCTTCGGCAAGCCCACGAGCGGCGGCGCCTCCTGCACCGAGCGGATGAGGTCCTCGTAGAAGACGAACTCGTCGCAGCTCGACACCAGCAGCTCGGAGGTGGAGTTCTTCACGCCGAGGCCGATGACGTACTTGTCGTTCTCGCGCAGCTTGCCGACGAGCGGCGAGAAGTCGGAGTCGCCGGAGCAGAGCGCGAACGTCGTGACGTGCCCCTTGGCGTAGCACATGTCGAGGGCGTCGACGACCATGCGGATGTCGGCGGAGTTCTTGCCCGAGTAGCCGCGCAGGGGGACGTCGATCAGCTCGATGCCGGCCTCGTGGAACGGCCGCTTGTAGGCGCCGTAGCGCTCCCAGTCGGCGTAGGCCCGGCGCGCGACGATCTTCCCCTTCTCCAGCAACCGCGCGAGCACGAGCTGGACGTCGAACGTCTTGTAGTTGGTGTCGCGCACGCCCAGCGCGAGGTTCTCGAAGTCGATGAAGCACGCGATCTTGTGGTCTTCCAGCGGCAACCGCCACCCCCACGCACGGCCGAGTTCCTGCCTTGCACCCCGATGTTACTGTCTGGGCGGGCTTTGGGCAAGCATGTCGGGCGCGCGGTGAGGACGAGCCCCGCCGGCCTCGGGGCGCAGCAATCAGGCGGAGCCGCGAGATTGTCGACGCACCACGGTCGCGGGCGACGTCGGACGACGCCCGCGGAACGGGCCGTGCCGCGCCTCAGGCCCCGGCGGAAACCAGGGTGGGCTTGACGACCTCGCCCTTCGCGAGCCGGTCGAGCCAGGCGTGGATGCCGAGCGCCGCCTGCTTGCCGGCGCCCATCGCCAGGATCACGGTGGCGGCGCCGGTGACGATGTCGCCGCCGGCGAACACCCCGGGGATCGAGGTCGCCATCGTTTCCTTGTCCGCGACGATGTTGCCGTGGCGGTTCAGCTCGAGCCCGGGCGTCGAGCGCGTGGCGAGCGGGTTGGGCCCCTGGCCGATCGCGATCACGATCGTGTCGATCGCGATCTCGTACTCCGATCCCTCGATCGGCACCGGCCGGCGGCGGCCCGAGGCGTCGGGCTCGCCGAGCTCCATGCGCTGGATGCGCACGCCGGTGACGAACCCCTCGCTGTTGCCGAGGATCGCGACCGGGGCGGAGAGCCAGCGGAAGTCGATCGCCTCCTCCTCCGCGTGCTCGAGCTCCTCGCGGCGCGCCGGCGACTCGTTGCGGGTGCGCCGGTAGACGCAGACGACCTCGTCGGCGCCCAGGCGCTTGGCGGTGCGCAGGCAATCCATCGCCACGTTGCCCGATCCGACGACCGCGACGCGGCGGCCGGTGCGCACGGGCGTGTCCGTGCGCGGAAAATCGTAGGCCTTCATCAGGTTCACGCGCGTGAGGAACTCGTTGGCGGAGAGCACGCCGATGTAGTTCTCGCCCGGGATCCCGAGGAAGTACGGCAGACCCGCGCCGGTGCCGAGGAAGACCGCGTCGAAGCCGTGCTCGGCGAAGAGCTCGTGCACGGTGGCGGTCTTGCCGATCACGAAGTCGGTGCGCATCTCGACGCCCATCCGGGAGAGGTTGTCGATCTCGAACGTCACGATCTCCTTGGGGAGGCGGAACTGCGGGATGCCGTACACGAGCACGCCGCCGGGCTTGTGGAGCGCCTCGAAGATCGTGACGTCGTGACCGAAACGGGCGAGCTCGGCGGCGCACGCCAGACCGGCAGGGCCGGAGCCGACCACCGCGACCTTGTGCCCCGTCGGCGCCGCGAGCTGCGGCGTGGACGAGAGGCCGTGCGAGAGCTCCCAGTCGGCGACGAAGCGCTCCAGGCGTCCGATCGCGACCGGCTTGTACTTCTTGGTCATCACGCAGACGACCTCGCACTGCTCCTCCTGCGGGCAGACGCGGCCGCAGATCGCAGGCAGGGTGTTCGTCTCCTTGATCTTGGCGAGCGAGCCCGCGAAGTCGCCTTCGCGAATGAGCTGCACGAACGCCGGGATGTCGATCCCGACCGGGCACCCCTTGACGCACGGCGGGTTGGCGCACTGCAGGCAGCGCTGCGCCTCCTCCATGGCGAACTCCGGGGAGTAGCCGAGCGCCACTTC
>SCRJ01000166.1 GCA_004298115.1 Acidobacteriota bacterium | reverse complement strand
CCGGCAAGCTGAAGGCGGAGCAGATCCGCCGCACCGGGGCGACGTACGTCGTGGCCCCGTGCGCGAACTGCAAGAAACAGCTGCGCGAGGTCTGCGAGGACCACGGCCTGGAGGGCGTCCAGGTGGTGGGGCTGCACGATCTCCTCTACAAGGCGATCGTTCTTGGCGAAGGGGAGGGGCGATGAACACGTGGGTGGCATGGGCCCGGGGGCCGTTCCTCTACCTCGCCTTCAGCGTGCTCGTCGTCGGGGCGGTGCGGCAGTGGGTGCTCGCGATCGGCGAGCTCGCCCGCGCCCACCGGATGGCCGGAGACCAGAGGGTTCCGTGGCGCTGGATGTTCAAGAAGAGCCTGGGGTGGATCGTGCCGGTGAACGCTCTGCGGGGGACGCGCATCCCCTTCACGATCGCCTCGGCGGTCTTCCACGCCGGCATGCTGCTGGTGCCGCTCTTCCTCGCCGGCCACGTGGCGCTGATCGAGCAGGGGATCGGGATCGGCTGGCCGACCCTGCCGGCGGCCGCCGCCGACGCCCTCACGCTTGCCGCGTTGGCCGGCCTCGGGGTGCTCCTGCTCTACCGGCTGTTGGAGCGGGCGGCGCGCTTCCTGAGCGGGCCGCAGGACTACCTGCTGCTCGCCCTCTGCATCACCGCGTTCCTGACCGGGTACCTCGTCGCGCACCCCGAAGCCAGCCCGCTGCCGTTCACGGTGATCTACCTCGGCCACCTCCTGAGCGCGGAGCTGATCCTGGTCCTCATCCCGTTCTCCAAGCTCGCCCACGCGTTGCTCTTCGCCTCGACGCGCATCGTCTGGGAGCTGGGGTGGCACTTCGTCCCCGGCGGCGGCGAGAAGGTGCGCGCGGCCCTCGGGAAGGCAGGTGAGCCGGTATGATCGAGAACCCCGCCATTCTGACCGACGTGACCAAGTGCATCGGCTGCGAGCAGTGCGTCGTCGCCTGCAAGAAGGTCAACGACCTGCCGGCGAATGACGCCCCGCCGCGGCCCGGCTCGACGCCCGACGGCCTGTCGGCGGACCGCTGGACCACGGTCATCCGCGAGCCCGACAACCACTTCGTGCGCAAGCAGTGCCGGCACTGCCTGGAACCTGCCTGCGTGTCCGTGTGTCCGGTGGGGGCGATGCAGAAGACCCCCGAAGGGCCGGTGATCTACGACAAGGCGATCTGCCTGGGCTGCCGGTACTGCATGATGGCCTGCCCGTACGGCGTCCCCCACTACGAGTGGGACTCGCCCAACCCGTCGGTGCGCAAGTGCATCCTCTGCTACCCATCCCTCAAATCGGGCAAGATCGACAAGCCCGCCTGCGTGGCGTCCTGCCCCACGCAAGCGACGATCTTCGGCACGAGAGGCGAGATGCTGGCCGAGGCCGGAAGGCGCCTGCGGGCCGAGCCGTCGAAGTACGTTCAGCGGATCTGGGGCGAGAACCAGGTCGGCGGCACCTCGGTCCTGTACGTTTCCGACATCTCGCTCGATTTTCTCGCCTTTGGCGACGGACGCCAGCTCTCCGCAGCGCCGCTCCCGCCCCTCACGTGGGGGACGTTGAAGGCGGTTCCGTTCGAGTTCCTGGGCATGGGGGTTCTCATGGGTTCCCTCTACTGGGTCATCGAGCGCCGCCGCAAGCTCATGGACGAGAAGGCCGCCGCCGTCGCCGCGGGGGAGGATCACCATGGAGAATAGGCGCCTGTTCCTCTTCAAGGGCGTGATGTGGATCCTCGCGGGCCTGGCGGCCGCCGTGGCGATCGTGCGTTTCTCGCTGGGTCTGGGCGTCTCCACGGCCCTGTCGGACAGCACGCCGTGGGGCTTGTGGATCGGCTTCGACGTGATGGGCGGCGTGGCCTTGGCGGCGGGCGGGTTCGTCATGGCTGCGGTCGTGCACATCTTCCACCGCGAGCGCTACCACGCCGCCGCCCGGCCCGCCATCCTCACGGCGTTCCTCGGATACGGCGCCGTGGCGGTGGGGCTCCTCTTCGATCTCGGCCTGCCCTGGAACATCTGGCACGCCACGATCTACTGGAACGTCCGCTCGGCGCTCTTCGAGGTGGCGTGGTGCGTCATGCTCTACCTCACGGTGCTCGCCCTCGAAGTGACGCCGACGATCCTCGAGCGCACCCCATTTCAGAAGACGTACCGCTTCTTCGTCAAGCTGGCGCTGCCGATCATGATCCTGGGGATCATGCTCTCGACGCTCCACCAGTCCTCCCTGGGGACGATGCTCCTCATCATGCCGTTTCGGGTCCATCCGCTGTGGTACAGCCACCTCTTGCCCGAACTCTTCTTCGTCTCCGCCATCTGCCTCGGGATCGTCATGGTGATGGTGGAATCCACGGTCACCAGCTGGCTGTACCGGCGGGAGCCCGAGATGGAGATGCTCGCCGGCCTCGCGCGCCTGGCGAGCATCGCCCTGGCCTGCTATTTCGTCATGAAGTCGGCGGACCTTCTGCTCCAGGGCAAGCTGGCGACGGTGTTCGACGGCACCTGGCTCGCCAACCTCTTCATCCTCGAAATGCTGCTCTCCACCGTGATCCCCATGGTCGGCTTCGCGTTCCCGGCGGTCCGCCGCTCGTTTCGGGGCATGTGGTTTCTCGCCTGCTGTTCGGTGGCGGGGTTCGTGCTCGACCGGATCAACGCCTCGGGCCTGAGTCAGGTGTGGGCGACGCGGCGCTTCTACTTCCCGGAGTGGACGGAGTTCGCCATCAGCCTCGGCATCGTCGCCGCGTGCGTGCTGGTGTTCTTCTTCATCCAGGAGCGCTTCCCGGTGGACCCACACGGCCTCGAAGCGGTGGAAGCCGAGCGCAAGGCCCGCGCGACCGCGCTGCCGGCGTTCGCCCCGTTCGCCCAGGTGTGGTTGGGCGAGGGCTGGCGAAAGTCCGCCAAGGTGTACTCGTTCCTCTTCGTGCTCGCGCTCGCCGTCGGCCTCACCGCCGCGCCCAAGGCGGAGCCGGTCGTCGACACCCGCGCCGTCCGGGCGGTAGGCGCGAACATCCTGCGGATCGGTCCCGGGCCGCGGTACGTCTACTTCGACCACAAGAAGCACCAGGACGAAGCGGGAGGGCGCAAGAGCTGCGCCCTCTGCCACCACCTGCACCAGAAGGGGGATGTGGGGACCCCCTGTGTGGTGTGCCACGAGAACCTGTTCCTCCCCACGTCGGTCTTCAACCACGACGCCCACGTGAGCGCGCTCGCCGGCAACGACTCGTGCGCCAAGTGTCACGGCAAGGGCGAGCCGATCCGGGTCACGCCCACGAAGAAGTGCTCGGAGTGCCACGACAAGGACATGATGGCGGCCAACCCGGTCGTGAAGACGTTCGCGTCCAAGTGGGCCCCGTCCTACAAGGACGCCATGCACACGATGTGCATCCCGTGCCACGAGGAGAAGGCCAAGGACGTCACGCTCAAGCTGCCGAACCTGGGGCGCTGCGGCGCCTGTCACAACGGCGGCACGGAGTCGGAGAAGGCCTACACGGCGGAGTTCCCCGCGGGAACGACCGCCGGCGCGCGGTCCTGAGGCGCTCGGTCGAGACGCTGCTGGGTCTCGGCGTCGAACAGGTGCAGGGCCTCGAGCTCGATCACGAGGCTGATCGTCTCGCCCGGGGCGGGGTGACGGTGGGGGTCGAGCTTCGCGACCAGCATGTCGTCGCCCGCTCGGGCGTGAACGATGACCTCGCTGCCCAGCGGCTCCGCGATCTCGACCTCGGCCTCGACCGCGGCCGTCTCGCCGCGTCCCTCGCGGTTCGCGTCCAGGATGTTCTCGGGTCGCACACCCACCACCACGCGCCGGCCCGGGGCCGCGTCGGTCACCGGGCGCAGCGTCGCCGGCACGGGGAGCGTGAACGTAGGCGCGGTGAGCGTGGCGCCGCCGTCCGTGATCGACGCGGCGATGAAGTTCATCGGCGGCGTGCCGATGAAGCCGGCCACGAAGACGGTGGCCGGCCGGTCGTACAGCTCCATCGGGGTCCCCACCTGTTTGAGCTCGCCGTCCTTGAACACCGCCACCCGCTGCCCCATGGTCATCGCCTCGACCTGGTCGTGGGTCACGTAGATCGTCGTGGTCTGCAGGCGCTGCTGGAGCTTGGCGATCTCGGCCCGCATCTGGACCCGCTGCTTGGCGTCCAGGTTCGAGAGCGGTTCGTCGAAGAGGAACACCGCCGGCTGCCGCACGATCGCCCGCCCGACCGCCACCCGCTGGCGTTGACCTCCGGACAGCTCCCGCGGCGTCCGCTCGAGGAGGGGAGCGATGCCGAGCAGCTGGGCGGCGTGGTCGACGAGCCTGTCGATCTGGGCCCGCGGCGTCCTGCGGATCTTCAGGCCGAACTCGAGGTTCTCCCGCACCGTCATGTGGGGGTACAGGGCGTAGCTCTGGAACACCATCGCGATGTCGCGGTCCTTGGGGGGCAGATCGTTCACGACCCGGTCGCCGATCGTGATCGTCCCGCCGGAGATCTCCTCGAGACCCGCGATCATCCGCAGGACCGTGGTCTTGCCGCAGCCCGACGGGCCCACGAGCACCATGAACTCGTGCTCATGGACCTCGAGGTCGAGGTTCTTGATGACCACGGTCTTGTCGAAACGCTTCTCCACCCCTCGCAGCGTCACGCCCGCCATTCGCCAAGCCCCCTTGCGTCGTCCCGACGGCCGGGACGTCGAGCGTTGCGAACCGGAGCCGCGCGGCCCGTTGTTTCAGGGTCGTGTCGACGCTCCCCCTTGTCAAGAGTGTCGCGCAGAGGCGGACGCCCGTCGGGGGCCTCGACGGGCTCGGGTTGGCCGCCGCGGCCCGAGCCGGCCCGCGCGAATGCCCATGGGACGGGTGGCGACGCGGGTGCTACCATGCTCGGCGAGAGCCCCGGTTCTGGGAGGGTCGAGCGATGTCGTGGCGCCTTGTCGTCCCCGGTTGCGCGCTTCCGCTGGTGTTTTCCGGCTGCGTGGTCACGCGTGCGGGCACGCTCACCGCAATCTCCGACGGTCGGGCGATCCCGGTGACAGTCGCGGTCAAGGAGGAGTCGGCCACGGTTCGCGGCATCGATCCGAAGACCGGAGAGACGCTCACCGGCGTCCTGGAAGTCGAGCGCCCCGAACGCCCCCCCGGTGGGCTGGCGCCCGCTCCCGGCGCCGGGCCGCACATCGGGATCGCGCCGGTGCCGGGCGGGCCGGTCGTGATGGTGTTCGTCGGCCGGCTGGAGGGGGATCGCGGCACCAACCTCAAGTGCCGGCTCGAGGTCGAGAGGCGGCTGCGGCTGCGCGGCGGCGGCGTCTGCCGGCTCGCCGACGGTGATGACCCCTCGCCGGTCTACCGCCTGAGCCTCGACTGACGCGGACCCGGGTGAAGACCCCCGAACCGGCCCGGTTCCGCGACGGGCGCCAACCGCTCAGGATGACTCGACCGGAGCCTCCGCCTCCGCGGCCTGGCGGATCACCCCGACCAGCGTCACGGCGAGCGCCAGCGCCACCGGACCGATGAAGATCCCGAGCAGGCCGAACGCCGCGATACCGCCGAACACGCCGAGGAACACCACCAGCGTGGAGAGCTCCTCCGACCCGCTGATGAGCAGCGGCCGCAGGACGTTGTCGGCGAGGAACGACGTCACCACCAGACCCCAGACGAAGAGGAACACGGCCGACCCGACGCGTCCCGCGCTCCAGAGGTAGATCGCCCCCGGCAGCCACGCGATCGCGGTGCCGCCCACCGGCAGCAACGACAGCACGCCCATCGCGGCACCCGCGAGGGCGGGGGACGGCAGGCCGGCGATCCACCAGCCGAGGGCGCCGGACGCCCCCTGGACGACGGCGCACAGCAGCGAGCCGCGGAAGATCGCCGCCAGCATCGCCTGCAGCGAGCCGCTCAGGCGGCGGCGCCCGCCGGGGTCGGTGGGCAGCATGTCGAACGCCGCCGCGGCCATCGTGCGGCCGTCCCTGAAGAGGAAGAACAGGAGGAAGATGACCAGCACGAAGGTGAGGACCGCGTCGAACACCCCGAGCACGAGCTTGCCGCTGACCCTGGCCGCGGCCGTGGACGCCTTGGCGACGAACCCGGCCGCCAGCTTCTCGAAGTCGGGCTTCGAGATCCCCACCCGGCTGCGGATGCCGTCGAGGGCATCCGCGACCTTGGGCAGCGCCACGACGTCCGAGAACGACGTGACGTGGAGATCCGAGAGCTTGCCCGACACCCGGTTCGCGACGTCGATCGTCTGGCTCGCCAGAATGCCGGCGAACAGCCCGGCCGGCAGCAGGACGAGGACGGCGATCGCGAGCGTCAACAGCGCGGCCGCCAGGGTGCGGCGCTCGGGCATCCGGCGCTCGAGGTAGGTCCACGGGGTCTGGAACGCCACGGCGAGGATGATCGCCCAGGCGATGGCGGCGAGGAACGGCGTGAGCACGCGGACGCACAGGTACCCGATGCCGACCGCCGCGAACAGGAAGAAGATGACGGTGTACAACCGGAAGCCACCGGCTCGATCCATGGCAACCCTCCAGCGTCGACACCGAAGTTTCGCACAGGGCCGCCGGTTTCGGGCGGCCTTTCGGGCGGGCGGCGGCCGGCCGGTGCGCCCTACGGGGCGAACGCGTCCTGGACGAGGCGCTCCTGCTCCGCCAGGAAGACGCGGTGCGAGCCGGTGGCGGGGCTCGAGCTCTCCGGGCGGCCCACGTAGGCGAGCGGCAGGCCGGGCGCGAGCGCGGCCAGGCGCGGCGCGACGAAACCCCACGCGCCCATGTTCGCCGGCTCCTCCTGGACCCAGCGCAGCTCCCGCACCGTCGGCAGCGCGGCGAGCCGCGCGCGGACCTCCTGGGACGGGAACGGCGCCAGGCGCTCGACCCTGATCACGGCCGCCGCCGCGCCCCCTTGCGTGTGGCGGTGCGCCATCAGGTCGAACGCCACCTTGCCGCTGCACAGCAGCGCCCGCTCGGGGGCCTCGGGCGACTCCGGGTCGGCGAGCACCGGATCGAACGCGCCGGAGAAATCGCCCGCCTCGCTCTTCGCCGCGTCGGCGCGCAAAAGGCTCTTGGGCGTCATCACGACGAGGGGGGCCGCACGTCCCGCGTGCGCCTGGGCGCGCAGCAGGTGGAAGTACTGCGCCGCCGTGCTCGGCGCCGCCACCCGAAGGTGGTCGCCGGCGGCGAGCTGCAGGAAGCGTTCGAGGCGGGCGCTCGAGTGCTCGGGGCCCTGGCCCTCCGCGCCGTGCGGGAGCAGGAGCACGAGCTTGCTGCGCTGCCCCCACTTCTCCTCGGCGGCGGCGATGAAGCCGTCGATGATGATCTGGGCGCCGTCGGCAAAGTCGCCGAACTGCGCCTCCCAGAGCACGAGCGCATCGGGACGCATCACCGAGTAGCCGTACTCGAATCCGAGCGCCGCGTACTCGGAGAGCAGCGAGTCGTAGACGAGGAACGGGGCCTGCCCCGGGTCGAGGTGCTGCAGCGGCGTGTACTCCGCGCCGGAACTCTGGTCCACGAGCACAGCGTGCCGTTGGGAGAACGTGCCGCGCCGGGAGTCCTGGCCCGAGAGCCGGACGGGAACGCCCTCCTGCAGCAGCGAGCCGAACGCCAGCATCTCGGCGGTTCCCCAGTCGACGCCGCCCTCGTCGAGCATGCGGCGGCGTTGCTCGAGCTGGCGCGCGAGCTTGGGGTGGACCCGGAACCCGTCGGGGACGGCGGTGGCGCGCTGGGCGATCTCCCGCAGCGCGGGGAGCGGCACCGGCGGAGGCGGCGGCTCGGGCGCGGCGGCGACCGCGGGAGGCGGCGCCTGGCCGCCGGCGGGTGGAGCGCTCTCATGGGTGGCGGCGAACGCCGCCTCGAGGCGGTCCTGGAAATCCTTGAGGGCCGCCTCGGCCTCGGCGAGGGTGAGGTCGCCGCGGTTGACCAGCCGCTCGGTGTAGAGCTTGCGCACGGACCTCCGGTCGCGGATCTTGGCGTACATGATCGGCTGCGTGTACGCGGGCTCGTCGGCCTCGTTGTGCCCCCACCGGCGGTAGCCGACGACGTCCACGACCACGTCCTTCTTGAAGTCACGGCGGAACGCGAGCGCCAGGTCCATGACGTGGACGCACGCTTCGGGATCCTCGCCGTTGACGTGGAAGACCGGCGCCTGGACCATCTTCGCCACGTCGGTGGCGTACACGGACGAGCGGGCATCGGCCGGCGAGGTGGTGAACCCGATCCCGTTGTTGACGACGATGTGCACCGTGCCGCCGGTGCGGTAGCCGGAGAGCGCGCTCATGTTGAGGGTCTCGGCCACCACGCCCTGCCCGGCGAACGCGGCGTCGCCGTGGACGAGCACCGGGAGGACCTGCTCGTGGGCGGCGTCGGCGCGAACGTCCTGCAGCGCCCGCGCCATCCCCTCGACGACGGGGTCCACGGCCTCGAGGTGGCTCGGGTTGGACGCCATCGTGATCCGCAGCTGGCCGCCGTCGGGACCGGTGTAGGTGCCGGTGGCGCCGAGGTGGTACTTGACGTCGCCGGTCCCCTCGCGGGAGAGCGGGTCGATGTTCCCCTCGAACTCGCGGAAGATCTTCTCGTAGCTCTTGCCGATGATGTTGGCGAGGACGTTGAGGCGGCCGCGGTGGGCCATCCCGAGCACGACCTCGGCGATGCCGGCGTGCACGGCGCCGGCGAGCACGCGGTCCAGCATCGGGATGAGCGCCTCCAGCCCTTCGAGCGAGAAGCGCTTGTGGCCGATGTACTTGGTGTGCAGGAAGCGCTCGAACGCCTCGGCGGCGTTGAGCATCGCGAGGGCGCGGCGCTTGGCCGGCGCGTCGAGCCACGCGGCCGGGTTGGCACCCTCGACCCGCGTCTGGATCCAGGCCTTCTGATCCGGCTCCTGGATGAACATGTACTCGACCCCGAGCGTGCCGCAATACGCTTCGCGCAGGATGCGGACGATCTCGCGCAGGCTCGCACGCTCGCGGCCGCCGACGCCGCCGCTGTAGAACTCGCGGTCGAGGTCCCACAGGGTGAGGCCGTGGGTCTCGAGCTCGAGCTCGGGGTGGGTCGGGATCTCGGTCGAGAGCGGGTTGATGTGCGCCACGAGGTGGCCGCGCACGCGGTACATATTGGCGAGGCCGAGCACCCCGGCCTGCTTGCGTACCAGCGCTTCGACGCCGTCGCCGGAAAAGTAGGGGTTGCTGTCCGGCACGAGGCGGACCGGCTCGTGGGGGACGGCCAGGGAGGTGAAGACCTGATCGTAGAAGCCGCCCTCGCCGGCGAGCAGCGCCGCGACGCGGCCGAGGAAGTCGGCGCTCTCGGCGCCCTGGATGACCCGGTGGTCGTACGTGCAGGTCAGCGTGCACACCTTGCTCACGCCGAGGCGGGCGAGCGCGGCGGGGTCGGCGAGCTGGAACTCGGCCGGGTACCCGATGGCGCCGGCCGCGACGATCAGACTCTGACCGGCCATCAGGCGGGGCACCGACTGCGTCGTGCCCAGCATCCCCGGGTTGGTGAGGGAGACGGTGGTGTCGGCGAAGTCCTCGGGCACGAGCTGGCCGGTCTGGGCGCGCCGGATCAGCTCGTTGTAGGCCGCGAAGAACGTCGCGAACTCGAGAGTCTCGGCGTGCTTGATGCTCGGTACGACGAGGCTGCGGCTGCCGTCGCGGCGCTCGACGTCGACGGCGACGCCGAAGTTCACGTGTCCGGCCGTGAGGCGGTGCGGCGCACCCTCGACCTCGACGAAGATCGAGCGCATCCCCGGCATCTCGTCGAGCGCCCGGACCAGGGCCCACGCCAGCAGGTGCGTGTAGCTCACCTTGCCGCCGGCGAGCTCGGCGAGGTGCTGGTTCATCAGCCAACGGTTCTCCTCGAGCAGGCGCACGGGGATCACGCGCACCGACGTGGCCGTCGGGACGGCGAGGCTCGCCTGCATGTTCTCGACCAGGCGCCGGGCCGGCCCGACGATCGGGGCCGCGGTGGGGACGGGGCCGGGTCCGGGGCGGCCGGGCGCCGGCGCGGGGGGTGCCGCAGGCGGCGGCGCAGCGCGGCCGACCGCGGGGCGGTAGTCGGAGAAGAACTCGCGCCAGCTCTCGCTCACCGACTCGGGATGCTCCTTGAACTCGCGGAACATCTCGTCGATCAGCCAGACGTTGGGGCCAAACGACTCGGCGTTCCTGGGCTCGTCGCTCATGGGCCTATGGTACGTCCTGCCGGCGGGAATACGCTCCCCCTGCCGCCGCCCTAGCGGTAGCGGACGTGGACATCGTGGAGCGCCGCGGGTCCCGAGGGGGAGGGAACGAGGTTGCCGGCGAGCGCCGCGCCGTCGAGCGTGACCCGCGCGCCCGCAGGAGCGTGCGGGTCGTCGGACCGCTCGATGACGACGCGGTACCGGTGGCCGCGGAACGGGCGGGTCATCTCCGCGCGATCCCAGCCCGGGGGCAGGCAGGGGTCGATCCGCAGCCCCTCCCACTCCGGCCGAACCCCGAGCACCCACTCCGCGACGATGCGGTGCAGCCACGCCGCCGAGCCCGTGTACCACGTCCAGCCGCCGCGGCCGTGGTGGGGGGAGGCGGGGCCGTCCACGTTGCCCGGGAGGACGTAGGGCTCGGCCCAGTAGCGGTCGGGGTCCTTGCCGGTAGGGTTGATCGCGGTGAGCAACCGGCCGACGAGTTCGGCGTCGCGCACCTTGCACGCCGCGGCAATCGCCCAGGTCGCGGCGTGCGTGTAGACGCCGCCGTTCTCCCGCAGCCCCGGAGCGTACCGGGTGATGTACCCGATGGCGGGGATCGGCGCGTCGAACGCCGGCGCCAGGAGCAACGGTCCGGCCTCGGTGACGAGGTGCTCGCGCACGGCCGCCATGCAGCGCGCCGCCCGCTCCGGGGGCGCCACGTCGGCGAGCACGGCCCAGGTCTGCGCGTTGAGGAAGATCCTGGCGACGCGGTTCGTGGCGCTGCCCAGGAGCGAGCCGTCGTCGAGCGTGGCGCGCAGGTACCACTCGCCGTCCCAGGCGTGCGCGTTGACCGCCGTCACCAGCGCCTCGCGGCGAGCGGCGAACTCGGAGGCGAGGTCGTCCCTGCCGGCGCGCCCCCAGATCCCGGCCCACTCGGCGAGCAGGCCAGCCAGGAAGTGCGCCAGCCACACCGACTCGCCGCGCCCCGCAAGGCCCACGGCGGAGAGGCCGTCGTTCCAGTCGCCCGCGCCGATGTGTGGGAGACCGCGGGCGCTGGTGCGCGCGAAGACGCGCCGGAACGCGCGCAGGACGTGATCGGAGAGCGGCCGCGCCTCCGGGTCGTCGAGGTACGGCGCCGGGTCGGCGAGGACGTCGAGGGCGCCCGTCTCGCGCAGGTAGCTCGCGGTCACGAACGGGAGCCACAACAGGTCGTCGCTCATCGTCGTGACGTGACCCTGCTCGGACAGCGGGTGCCACCAGTGGTACACCGAGCCGTCCGCGAACTGGTGCGCCGCGTGCAGGTGGATCTGCTCGCGGCACCGGGCCGGCTCGATCGTCAGCCACACCTGGGAGTCCTGCAGCTGGTCGCGGAAGCCGTAGGCGCCGCTCTGCTGGTAGTAGCCGCAGCGGCCCCACAGCCGGCTCGCGATCGCCTGATAGCGCAACCAGTCGTTGGCGAGGAGGTCCACGGTGGCATCGGGGGTGCGCACGCGGTGGGCCGCGAGCCGGGCTCGCCACGCGTCCCGCGCGTCCTCGAGAGAACGCTCGATGGCCGCAGTCCGCGCCGTCCGTTCGAGCAGCGCCTCGGCCTCGCGCCGGCCGGACGCGACCGCGAGCGCGTAGCCGAGGACGTGATTGGCCCCGGGCGCGAGGGCGATTCGCGACCGCAGCGCCGCGATCGGGTCGCCGTGGCGTCCGAACTGGGGCGTCCACGTCTCCTCGCCCAGCGCCTGCGGCGAGCGCAGGTCGCCGTAGCGTCCCGAGAACGCGGTCCTGTCGCCCTGGGCCGAGTGCACCTCGTCCGTGCAGGCGAGCGCGGCGACGTAGGGGAAGTCGGTGTTCCAGTGGCCGTACCGTTGCGACGGCACCTCCCACATGTGGTTGCGCGCGAAGACCGCCCGGCGGGACGGGTCGAACTCGTTTTCGAGGAAGAGCTTGGTGAACTCCCGACGGGGCGAGGGCGCGACGCCGCAGTTCCACTCCAGATAGGCGCAGATCTCGAGGTTCCGCGGCCGGTCCGTGCGGTTGGAGAGCTCGACGCGCCAGAGCTCGACGGTGTCCGCGACGGGAACGAAGAGGGTCCACCGCGCGGCGATGCCGGCGGCCTCGCTCACGAAGGTCGTGTAGCCGAGACCGTGCCGGCATTCGAAACGCTGGTACGGCGCCCACACCGGCGCGGGGGAAAGCGACCACACGGCACCCGAATCGGCATCCCGCAGGTAGAGGAACTTGCCGGACGAATCCTGGGTCAGGTCCTGCTGCCAGCGGGTGACCACCGCCAGCTGCGCGTTGTCGATCCACGTGAAGCCGCTGCCGGACTGGCTCACGACCAGGCCCAGGCGCGGGTTGGCGATCACGTTGACCCACGGCCGCGGCGTCCTGGGATCCGTGATCCGGTACTCCGAGCCGTCGTCCGAGAACGCGCCGTAGCGGGTCTGGGCAAGGCCGGCGGGACGGTCCGCGTCGCCGCGGCGCCCGGTCCGGTTCGTGGTGGTCATGGCGCGGCATCCTCCCCGTTGCGACGATCGGCGCGGCCGGATCGAAAGGTACTGTAAACGGTTACATTACACCTCAGCGGCGGCCGCGAAGTCAATCGCGGGCCGGCGCGATCGCGGGCGGGAGCGCGTGCTATCGTGCGGTCGCGGGCCGTGCCGCCGCCGGCACGGCACCGCGAGGATCGCATGCGTGTCGCCGCACCTCCGCCCGGCCTCCCGGCCTTCCCCAAGCGGTTCGCGTGGGGCGCGGCGACCTCGGCCTACCAGGTCGAAGGCTCGCCGCTGGCCGACGGCGCCGGCCCCTCGAACTGGCACAGGTTCACCCACTCGCCGGGGAGGGTGCTGACCGGCGAGACCGGCGACGTGGCGTGCGATCACTACCGCCGCTGGCGCGACGACGTGGCCCTGATGCGCGAGCTGGGCCTGACGGCGTACCGGTTCAGCGTGTCGTGGAGCCGGGTGCTGCCGGAGGGCACCGGGCGCGTCAACCCGAAGGGACTCGATTTCTACCGGCGCCTCGTCGATGGGCTGCGCGAGGCGGGAATCGCGCCGTTCGTCACGCTCTTCCACTGGGACCTTCCCGCGGCGCTCGACGACCGCGGCGGGTGGCTCAACCGCGACATCGCGGGGTGGTTCGCCGACTACGCCGAGGTCATGTTCCGCGCCCTTGACGACCGCGTCGCATGGTGGGCGACGCTCAACGAACCGTGGGTCGTCGCGGACGGCGGCTACCTCCACGGCACCCTCGCCCCCGGCCACGCCAGCGCGTTCGAGGCGCCGATCGCGTCGCACAACCTGCTGCGGGCGCACGCGGCGGCGCTGCAGGCGTACCGCGCGGCGGGGCGGCACGAGATCGGGCTGGTCGTCAACCTCGAGCCGAAGGCGGCGGCGTCCTCTGCCCCCGCGGACCTCGCCGCAGCGGCCCGCTCCGACGCGTACATGAACCGGCAGTTCCTCGACCCGGTCTTCCTCGGGGGGTACCCGGACGAGCTCGCCGAGGTCTTCGGCGAGGCGTGGCCGTCGTTCCCGGCCGCCGACCTCGCCGCCATCAGGCAGAGAATCGACTTCCTCGGGGTCAACTACTACACCCGCGGCGTGATGCAGCCCGACCCCGCCGCCTGGCCGCTGTTGGCCGGCAAGGTGACCTCACCCGATTCGGTGTACACCGAGATGGATTGGGAGGTCTATCCGCAGGGGCTTTTCGACGCGCTCGCATGGGTGACCGAGCGCTATGGCGAGGTGCCGATCTACATCACCGAGAACGGCGCCGCGTTCGCGGACCGCGCCGCGGCGGACGGTACCGTCTCCGACCCGCTGCGGACCGCCTACCTGCGCGATCACCTGCTCGCGGCGAACGCGGCGGTTCGGTCCGGCGTGGACCTGCGCGGCTACTTCGTCTGGTCGCTGCTCGACAACCTCGAGTGGAACCAGGGGACCTCGAAGCGCTTCGGGATCGTGCGCGTGGACTTCGCGACGCAGCGGCGCACGCCGAAGGCGAGCGCCCGGTTCTACGCCGAGGTGATCAGGACCGGCGGGGCCGCTCTCGCCGCGCCCGCGGGCTGAACCGCCCTCACGCCGGCGCCGGGCGGCGTTGGCCCAGGACCCAACCGGCCAGCTCGGGCTCCCGGTACGCCAGGTCCCAACAGGCGTGCCCCACACCGGGGTAGAACACCGCCCGCGGCCGTGCGCCGGCCTCGCGCAGCGCGTCGACCACGGCGCGGGTCTCGGCCGCCGGGACGACGTCGTCGGCCTCGCCGTGGAACGCCCACACCGGCGTGCCGGCCAGGCGCCGTGCGAGCTGCCGGGCGGTGCCGGGAAACGCCGCCGGCCCCGGGTGGCGGGCGGCCGCGTAGCCGCACACCGGGACGAGCGCGGCCCACGTCCCGGGGTGCCGGGCCGCGATCGCCAGCGCGCCGTGGCCGCCCTGGGAGAGGCCGGTCACGACGAGCCGCGACGGGTCGACGCGGTAGCGGCGGCGCACGCGCGCCACGGCGGCGAGAACGGCGCCTTCGTGCTCCTCCCACTCGGTGAGCGCCGACGGTTTTTGCGGGCACACCGCGATCGCCCTCCAGCGGTCCGGATCGGCCAGCAGCACCGGCGGCAGCCCCTGCGACAGCTGCCTGGCGCCGTCGGAGCCGCACTCCCCGGCGCCGTGGAGGATGAGGATCAGCGGCCACGCCGCGGCCGCGTCGTAGCCGCGCGGGAGGTACACGGCGTACGGCAACCCGGCGGCGTCCCCCGGGTGCGTCTCGAACCGCGCCGGGATCACCGCGTGCGTTCCCCGGTCCCGCCCGGCACGATCACCACGTCGGCGGGCAGCGAGCGCACCACGACCGCGCCGGCGGCCGAGATCCGGCCCGGCGATCCGTTGACCGTCACCGCCGCGTTCGCCCACGGCAACGGCGGCTGCACGACGATGCCGCCCGCCGGGACCGCGATCCCGGCCTCGACGCGGACGCGCAACGCGTCGCCGTCCCGGCGCATCGCGAACGACAGCTCCCCGTGCGAGGTGCGAAGCCGCCGGATCCTGATCCCTTCGCCCTCGAGCCACGCCGGCGGCGCGCCGGCGCCGAGCACGAGGGCCCCGTCGCCGTCGCGCTCGTACGCGAGCATGTCGAGGAACGAACGGATGAAGTCGGAGCCGACCCAGGCGTGCGGAAGATCGCCGAGGAACCTGGCCTTGCCGCGGTCGCGCCAGACGATCTCCGGCCACTGGTTCCAAGCGGCCGGCATCCGGTCGGCCATCAACCACCCCGCCAGCCGCGCGGCACGGTCGCGCCAGCCGAGGCGGACGAGCACGCCGACGTTGCGCCACTCGTAGGGCGTGTACGCCTGCCACGGCGAGGTGCCGTCGAAGCGGCCCCGGACCTCGCGCCAGTAGCGCTCGTAGGTCGCCTCGAGCGCCGCACGCGGCAAGTCGGCGCCGGCGCCCGCCGGCCAGAACGCGACGGTCGTCGACGTCGGGTCGAAGTCGCCGAGCTCGGCGCACCCGGGCACGTACGCGAGCCTCCCGGCGTCTCGGACGCGGGCGATCGACGCCAGCAGGTCGCGGCGGAACTCGCCCGCGATCGCCGACCAGCGCGCGGCGTCGTCCGGGTGGCCGAGCCTGCGAGCGAGCCACACGCCGTCCTCGAGCCCGCGGAGCGCCCAGAAGTCGTCCCAGTACGAGTGCATCGGTTTGGCCGAGTACCCCTCGTGCGAGATCGACGCCGGCAGCAGCCCAAAGAACGCGAGCGTCGCGGGCGCGCGGTACGCGTCGGTGCGGGACTCCTGCCGGAGCTCGTCGATGTACGCCGCCGCCGCCGCCAGGTGCGGCCAGGCTGCCGCCACGGTGGCCGCATCGCCGGTGAAGCGCAGGTACTCGGCGGCGAGGAAGATGAACTCGCCGTTCGAGTCGTTCTCCGCGACCGGGTCCGCGCCGCGCCGGTCGACGCAGCACGGCACGCGGCCGTTGCCGAACTGGAACGGCGCGTACCACCTGAGGTAGTCGCGCACGGCGTCGGCGTGGCCGAGCCGGAGCAGGGCGGCCGCCATCATCGCGCCGTCGCGGATCCACGAGCGGGCGTACGAGCGCGTTCCCGGCCGCAGCGCCGGCCCATCGCGGCTGGCCAGGATGTACGCCAGGTTCGACTTCATGGCATGGACGAACTCGACGAGGCCCGGGGGGCCCTCGATCTCGGTACGGTCGAGCGCGTGCGTCCACGCCGCCACCCCGGCGGCGAGCTCCCCGCCGGCCCGCCGGGAGGCGCCGGGCGATACGAGCGGGAGGGGACCGCCGGCGGGCGTGATCCGGACCCAGACCTCGGCTGCGGGCGCGGCCGGCATCGCGAAGGCGAGCGCCGCCGAAGCCCACCCCGACGGATCGTCGACGTCCGTGCCGCGCGGGACGACGCCGCGCGCGAGGGCTTCGACGACGTCGCCGCCGTCGAACCCGACGACGCCCGCAGCAACCGGGGCGGTCAGCGGCTCGATC
>SCRJ01000165.1 GCA_004298115.1 Acidobacteriota bacterium | reverse complement strand
CCTCGCCTGACGCCCTGACCTCAACCGTCCGAACCGCCGGATGCGGACCCGCATGTCCGGTGGTGTGGGAGGGGAGCGGCGACGATCTGTCGCCGCCCCCTATCCCGATTCGAGGGAGGGCGAGAGGCCGCGCGGCCTGCGGCCGACGCGGCCGGGTACGGCGTGAGCCCAATGCCACTTCTGATGTGAGGCGCGGCCGGCTTGGACCACGGCCCACGTCTTTCTGTGCCCGAGCCCCGGCCCCCGAACCCCGAGCCCCGTCTTCGTCCCGGATCTGCCAGAATCATCGCGGCGCGGGTGTTCGGCCGTTGCGATCGGGAGATCCCGCGCCGAGGGGGCACACATGTCGGAGTGCAGATACTTTCACGTGGAGGCGGGGAAGGGGATGCGGCGGGTCGGATCGCTCGAGGAGGCGCTGGCTGCGCGCGGCGGCGGGTACATCTGGGCGGACCTGTTCGACCCGGCGCGGGAGGAGCTCGATGCGGTCGCCGGGTCGCTCGGGATCCACCCGCTGGCCGTGGAGGACTGCTTCGACTCGAACCAGGTGCCCAAGGTCGAAGACTACCCGGGCTTCACGTTCATCCTCTTCAATCGGTACTCCTACCGGGACCGCCAGCTCGGCGTGGAGGAGGTGGACCTCTTCCTCGGGAAAGGTTTCCTCGTGAGCGTCAGCGGCCTGGGAGGAGGCGAGCGAACGACGTTCGAGAGAACGGAGGCGATCGCCGCCCGCGGCCTCGCCACGGTGGAACGGGGGCCGGACTTTCTGCTCCACGTCATTCTCGACGTCACGGTCGACGGCAAGGTGGAGACAATCGAGCCGCTCGAGGACGACATCGAGGCGGCCGAGGAGGGGATCCTCCGCGACGTCACGGGTTTCCGGTTGGAGGGCCTCGTGAAACTACGCCGTGCGCTGCTCTCCCTGCGCAAGAGCCTGTTCCACGAGCGCGAGATCCTGGTGAAGATCTGCCGTCGGGACTCGCCGTTCGTCTCGGAGGAGGCGATCTACCACTTCCGCGACATCTACGACCACCTGGCCAAGTTCTTCGAGTTCACGGAGATGAACAGGGACCTCCTGGCCAACCTGACGGAGATGTACCTCTCGCTCATCAACAACCGGATGGCGCGCGTCGCCAACCGGACGAACAAGAGCGTCCGCCGGCTCACCCTGATCACCACGATCTTCATGCCGCTGTCGCTGTTGGCGGGGATCGGCGGGATGTCGGAGTGGAGCATGATGACCGGGCCGGAGAACTGGCGGTTCGCGTACCCCGCGTTCGCGGCGGCGATGGTCCTGATTGGGGCGGCCAGCTACCTGCTGCTCAAGCGCGTGGAGCGCCGCGAGGGCAACCACAGGGACCGCTCGTAACGCGCCGCCGCTGGGACCGTGGGTCGTGGTCCGTGGTCAGTGGTCCGTGGTCCGAGCCGGTGCGCCGCCTCCACAGACTCCCTCGAAGACGAAAATCTCAGCGACAGGCAGGGCGCCGCCCCTTGGGGCGTGTAGCCGCGCCGCCGCCGGTGGTAGGGGCCGGTGATCACACTTTGCCGCCTGCGGCCGGACCAGGGGGTACCCGTATCGCTATGCCGGCGAACCAGCGCTGCCGAGCACTAAACAAAGTGTGATGCCCGGCCCCTGGCAAGGCGCACGAGGCGGGAGGAGCGGAGCGTAGCCGGAGGCTACGTGAGCATCCGATCCGCCGAGTGCAACGCAGCCAGAGGCCCGGCGCCGGCGGCGCACCTTAGCGAGGAAGTTGCTGACCCCTCAACGTCACCCAGCTTCGAGGCGGAACTCCATCACGTCGAACCAGCTCCCATGCCCCGCGATCGCGTCGATCTCGGCCTGGACGATGGCGAGGTGCGCGTTTTCGATCTCGAGGAAGCGCGCGAACAGTCCCCGGTGCTCCCCCGGGAGGGTGTCCACGAGCTGGCCGTAGAAGCCGCTCGTCTGCCGTTCGAGGTCGAGGGCGATTTTGAGCAGCTCGAGCTCCCCCTTCACGGCGATGGTGCGCTCCGGCTCGCGCGCGACCTTGGCCCTGGCGGCCCGCACCCAGTCGACGTCGGGCAGCACGGTGGGGAGCTCCGGCGTGGACACGGTGCCGGTCGAGAGCCACTCCGCGAGGCGGCTCTCCAGGTAGGCGACATGCCCAAGCTCCTCTTTGGCGAGGGTTGCGAAGACCTTCTTCCCCTGGGGGTCGAGGATCTCCCCGGCGCCCTTGGCGTAGTGGTCGTGCACCTTGTGTTCGTAGTCGATCGCAGTGGTGAGGGCTTCCTTGAGCTCCATGCCGTGTCTCCTCGCCGGGCCGTGTCCTCGTCCTCGGGCCGACCGAAGGATACCCGATCCTTTCGCCGGCGCCACCCCGGACCGGGCCCGAACGCACCGCGGCGCCGTGGAGTTCACGGCGCCGGGTGTGAAGGAGGAGAAAGGAGGAAGCAGGCTCACCCAGTGATACGCGTCCAGCCCGGCGGTTGTTTAGGGCGGGGCTGCCGTTCCGGCGTCCGTATGTAAATCGTTATGAATCAAATACTACGCGTGCACGCTCCGGATCGGAGGGGCGCGCGCCTGCCGCGGCGGGCCAGGCGCGACGCCGCCAGCGCCAGGGCTGCCCGGGCGCCGGGAGGGGTGGCAGCCCGGCGCGCATGCTATGGTCTGCGGCCATGCCGGAGCTGCCCGAGGTCGAGACCGTACGCCGCTCGCTCGAGCCCCACCTCGTGGGCCGGCGGGTGGTGACGGTGGACGCCCGGCCGGTGCGCCTGCGGGAAGGGATCGAGCCCGCCGACTGGCGGGCCCGCGTCGAGGGGCGACGGTTCGAGACCCTGGAGCGCCGCGGCAAGTACTTGGTTGCACATGGAGAACGGGTCGCGGCGTTGTTTCACCTCGGGATGTCGGGCCGGCTCGTGCTGGCAAGGCCGCGGGAGCCGCGGGCCCCCCACACGCACCTCGTCCTCGGGTTGGAAGGCGGGTTGGAGGTTCGTTTCAGCGACCCGCGGCGGTTCGGCGTGGCGGCGGTGCTGGAGCCCGCGGCGCTGGCGGCGCACCCGTCCCTCGCGCGCCTGGGGCCCGACCCCCTGCACGGCGACGCCGAAGCGGCGCTCGCCGCCGCCCGCCGGTCGCACTCGCCGATCCGCTCGGTGCTGCTCGACCAGCACGTGCTCGCAGGGCTCGGCAACATCTACGCCAACGAGGCGCTTGCGCTGGCGGGGATCTCCCCGCTGCGCCGCGCGGACGCGATCGCGCCGCGGCGGCTGGCGGCGCTCGCCGCCGCGATCCGGCAGGTGCTCGCCTCGGCGCTGGAGGCCGGCGGCACGACGCTGCGGGATGGCGGTTTCGTCAACGCCGCGGGGGACGGCGGCTACTTCGCCGTCGAGCTCGCCGTGTACGGGCGGGAGGGCCAGCCGTGCGCGGGGTGCGGGGGCGCGATCGTCCGCCGCGTCCTCGCCGGGCGGTCGGCGTTCTACTGCCCGCGCTGCCAGCGTTGACGGCCGGCCGGGACCGGCCCGAAACGAAGGAGGCCGCCTCGCGGCGGCCTCCGGTTTCGGAATCGGTGGGTCAATCAGCTCAACGGCGACCTTCGCGGCGCGGCCCGCGGTCGCGACCGCCGGGACGATCGCTGCGGGGGCGGCGATGCTCGCCCTCGCCCTCGCCCGACTCGGGGGTGTACCCCTCGGGCGGCGGCAGCAGGGCGCGGTGCGAGAGCTTGATGCGGTCGTTGCCGTCGATGCCGATGATCTTGACCTTGATCTTGTCGCCCAGCTTGATCACGTCGGTGACCTCACGGGTGCGCTCCCACGCCAGCTCGGAGACGTGCAGCAGGCCGTCCCGGTTGGGCAGGATCTCGACGAACGCGCCGTACGGCTCGACGCGCTTGACGGTGCCTTCGAAGATCTCGCCGATCTGCGGCTGGCGGGTGAGGCCCTCGATGATCTGCACGGCACGGTTCGCAGCCGCCTCGTCGGCCGTGGCGATCTCGACGCGGCCGTCGTCCTCGATGTTGATCTTCGCGCCCGTCTCGTCCTGAATGGCACGGATCGTCTTGCCGCCGGGTCCGATGACGTCGCGGATGTTGTCGGGGTTGATCGTGATCGTGATGATTCGCGGCGCGTAGCTGGAGATGTCAGGCCGCGGCTTGGCGATCGTGGCCTCCATGATGTCGAGGAGGTGGAGGCGGCCGCGGTGAGCCTGCTCGAGGGCGCGCTCCATGACCTCTCGCGGCAGCCCGCCGATCTTGATGTCCATCTGCAGAGCGTTGATGCCGTCGCGCGTTCCGGCGACCTTGAAGTCCATGTCGCCGTAGTGGTCTTCCTGTCCCGCGATGTCGGTCAGGACCGCGTGGCTCGTGCCGTCGGACACCAGACCCATCGCCACGCCGGCCACCGGCGCCGCGATCGGCACGCCGGCGTCCATGAGCGAGAGGGTGCCGCCGCACACGGTGGCCATCGACGAGGAGCCGTTGGATTCCAGGATGTCGGAGACCACCCGCAGGGTGTAAGGGAACGCGTTCTTGTCCGGCATGACGGGTCCGAGGGCGCGACGGGCCAGGTTGCCGTGGCCGATCTCGCGCCGGCCGGGGCCGCGCATGAACTTGACCTCGCCCACCGAGAACGGCGGGAAGTTGTAGTGCAACAGGAAGCGCTGGTGGCTCTCGCCCTCGAGCGCCTCGATCACCTGCATGTCGTCGGACGTGCCGAGTGTGCACGTCACGAGCGCCTGGGTCTCGCCCCTGGTGAAGAGAGCGGAGCCGTGCGTCCGGGGCAGCATGCCGACCTCGCAGGTGACCTTGCGGACCTCGTCGAACGCCCTGCCGTCGAGGCGCTCACCCTTGGCGAGGATGGCGCTGCGGAACTGCCCCTTGACCATGTCGTGGAAGATGGCCTTGACCCAGGGCCCCTTTTCGGGCCTCTCGGCCTCGGGGACGGAGGCGACGGCGTCGGCCTCGACCCGGTCGACGGCGTCGACCTGTTCGAACTTGCCGCGCACGCGCAACGCCTCGTCGAGCGGGCCGGCGAAACGCTGCCGGATCCCGGCTGCGAACTCCTCCGGCCAGGGCGCCACCGGGGGCACCCAGACGGGCTTGGCCTTGCCGACCTGATCCTTGAGGCGGCGCTGGGCGGCGATGATTCTCTTGATCTCGCTGTGGGCGAGGTCGATGGCGTCGAGGATCTGCGCCTCCGACACGCCGCGCGCTCCGGCCTCCACCATCACGACCGCGTTCTCGGTGCCGGCGACCACGATCTCCAGCGCCGCGTCCGCGCGCTGCTGGTGCGTCGGGTTGACGACGAGCCGGCCCTCGACCAGCCCCACCCGGACGGCGCCCACCGGCGTGTCGAACGGGCAGCCGGAGACCATGAGCGCCGCCGACGCGCCGTTGATCGCCAGCACGTCGGGGTCGTTGACCCCGTCCGCCGAGAGCACGAACCCGATGATCTGGGTCTCGTGGGTGTAGCCCTTCGGGAACAGGGGCCGGAACGGCCGGTCGATCAACCGCGAGGTCAGGATCTCCTTCTCGGTCGGGCGACCCTCGCGCTTGAAGAAACCGCCGGGGATGCGGCCGCCGGCGTAGGTGCTCTCGCGATAGTCCACGGTGAGCGGGAGGAAGTCCACGCCCTCCCTGGTGTCCTTGCGGAAGCACGCCGTGACGAGCACGAACGTCTCGCCGAAACGCACCAAGCAGGCCCCGTCGGCCTGCTTGGCGACCTTCCCGACTTCGAGTTCCAGTGCTCTGCCTTCGATTTCAACTCTCTCAGTGACGACCATGATGCTCCTTTGGCTGTGCGGCGGACTGGCCCTAGCGGCGCAAACCCAGCCGCTCGATCAGCGCCCGATAGCGGGCGAGATCCTTCCGCCGGAGGTACTCCAGCAGGCGCCGCCTCTGTCCCACCAGCATCAGAAGGCCGCGGCGGGAGTGGTGATCCTTCGCGTGCACCTTGAAATGCTCGGTGAGGTACTCGATGCGCTTTGTGATGAGAGCAACCTGCACCTCGGGCGAGCCGCTGTCGAGGTCGTGACGGCGGAAATCCGAGATGATCTGCTCCTTGCTCGAAACGTATTCGCGTTCGCTCATCGTCTGCTCCACATCTCCACTTCACCCCCGGTGGCGAGGAGGCTTGTCACTATATCACGTCTCGGCCGGGGCCTCAACGTCCGCAAGCACCATGCGCGGGGCCACGTTGACCGTCCGGGCGCGGGGAAGGAACGCGAGGGTGACGCCCACCCCCACGAGGTCGCCGGAACGGTCGCGCACGGCCACCGGCGAACCCGGGACGTAGTTGCCATCCGCTTCGCGGACCGCGACTTCCTGACCGTGCACGAAGTGGTCCATCGCCGTCGGGTTGAGGGTCACCTCCGGGAACGGCAGAATCGCGGACGCCAGCGAGATGAACGCCCCGGCCGGGACGTCGTCCGGGCGGTTGGCGAGGGTCTCGGCGCTGACCGCGTCCTCGACGAGCCAGGGCCCGATGCGGACGCGCCGCAGGGAGGCGAGATGGCCGCCGCAGCCGAGGGTCTCGCCGATGTCGTGCGCCAGGGAGCGCAGGTAGGTGCCGGAGGAGCACGTCACCGCGAAACCGATCCGGTCCGGCTGCCCGATGGTCAGCGCCATGCTCTGCACCGTCACCCGTTTGGGCTGCAGGGGAACTTCCTCTCCGGCGCGCGCCAGCTCGTAGAACTTGCGCCCACCGGTCTTCTTGGCGGAGTAGGGCGGAGGGAGCTGCTCGATCTCGCCGGAGAAGCGCGCCGCGAGTTCGGCGATCACGCTCTCTGAGAGCTCGGGGACCGGCCTGGCTGCGGCGAGCGGCTCGCCCTCGGCGTCATACGTCGTCGTGCCCCAGCCGAGGCGGATCTCGCCGTGGTAGGTCTTCTCCCAGGCGAGGAGGTACTGCTGCAGCCGCGTGGCCTTGCCGATGCACAACAACAGCAGGCCGGTGGCGGCCGGGTCGAGCGTGCCCGTGTGCCCGATGCGACGCTCCTTGAGCGCCCGGCGCGCGGCCTGCACGACGTCGTGGGAGGTCGGCCCGGCCGGCTTGTCCACGAGGAGAAACCCGCTGCGAGAAGGGCTCATGACGACTCCACGACGGGAAGAACGGCGGCGAGCAGCGCGCGCCGCGCGTCGGCGAGGCCGCCCTTGAGGGTGCAGCCGGCCGCGTTGCGGTGGCCGCCGCCGCCGAACGTGCGGGCGACCGACTGGACGTCGACGTCGCCGCGCGAGCGCAACGACACCCGCACCGCGCCGTCGGCGAGGGCCTTGAGGAAGACCGCGACGCGCACGCCGTCGATGGCGCGCGGGATGTTGACGAGGTTCTCCGTGTCTTCCGGACGGGCACCCGCTCGCGCCAGCATCGCGCGGTCGCAGGCGATGACCGCGAGGCGCCCGCCCGCCAGCAGCTCGAGCGTGGCAAGCACCTCGGCGGTCAGGCGCACGACCCGGGCCGGGTTGTGCTCCCAGAGCGCCTCGGCGATCGCGTCCGGCTTCGCGCCCGCCGTCACCAGCCGTGCGGCGGCGGTGAACGCCCTCGGCGTGGCGTTGGAGTAGCGGAAGTCCCCGGTGTCGGTGACGAGCGCCGCGTACAGGTTGGTCGCCATGCTCGCCGTCACCGCGATGCCGGCCGTCTCGGCCATCGCCAGCACCATCTCGCCCACGGCGGGGGCGTCCTCGTCCACGACGTTGACCTCGCCGTACAGTGCGTTCTCGAGGTGGTGGTCGAGGTTGAGGAGGGGAAGCGAACCGAAACCCGCGAACCCGGGCCGGTCGAGGTCGGGGCACTCGAGCAGGACCCCGAGGTCGAAATCGTGCTCGAACCCCGCGGGAAGGTCGGCCACTCGGATCGTCTCCAGGCCGGGGAGGAAGGCGAGCGAGGCGGGGTGCGGGTCGCGGTTCACGATGGTGGCCGCGATCCCCAGCGCCCGGGCGAGCTCGGCGAACCCGAGCTCGGAGCCCAGCGCGTCTCCGTCCGGCGCGGCGTGCGAGGTGACGAGGACGCGGGAGGCGCGCTGCAGGCGCGCGAGCGCCGCGCCGACGTCGCGGGTCGCCTCACGCATCGCCGTTTTCCCCGTCGCCGTCTTCGTCGTCCCCGACCCCGGACCCCGGCCCCCGGTCCCCGTGTCCTGCGTCGACGTTGTCTTCCCGGGCCCCGAGCCCCGAGCCCCGAGCCCCATGTATCTCGTCGAGCACCCGCGCGATGCGGTCGGCGCGCTCGAAGCCCAGGTCGCGCTTGAACTCGAGGTCCGGCGGGTTGTGCATCCGCAGCCGCTTCGCGCTTTCGTGGCGGAGGAAGCCCCGCGCCTGCACCAGACCGTCGGAGACCTGGCGCACCCGCTCGTCGTCGCCGAAGACCGAGAAGAAGGCGCGGGCGAGCTTCAAGTCCCCGGACAGCTCGACCGCGGAGATCACGACGCCGCCCAGGCGCGGATCCTTGACTTCGGTGAGCAGGAGCTCCGAGAGGACCTCCCGCATCGCATGCGCCAGCCGTTCGCGGCGCACGAGGGCGTCACGCACGATTCACCTCCTACCGCACCTGGACCACGTCAACGTGTTCGTCGAGAACGACGCCCGGGAAGAGCTCGTGCACCAGATCCAGAGCGCGGACGACCGTGCCCCGCGCCGCCTCGGCGTCGGTCGCGAGCGCGCAGATCGCGAGGCCCGCGCGCTGATGCAACTCCTGGTGGTCGCTCTCGACCACCAGCACCGCCAGGCGGTGCCGCATCCGCTCGACGAGCGACCGCACGTCCTGGCGCTTGTCCTTCAGCGACCGGGCGCCGGGCAGGTGGAGCTCCACCTGCGCGACGGCGACGAACAGCGGCGACTTCTCGCTCATCGCCCGGTCTCCATCGGACCCCGGAACCCGGGCCCCGGTTCCCAGCCTCCCATCAAGCCTCGCGCGCCACTTCCACCGTGCGGTAGGCCTCGATGACGTCGCCCAGCTTGATGTCGTGGTACTTCTCGAGGCCGATGCCGCACTCGAAGCCGTTCTTGACCTCGGCGGCGTCGTCCTTGAACCGCCTGAGCGACGCGAGGTTGCCCTCCCAGATCACGACGTTGTCGCGCAACAGGCGAGCCTTCGCGGTCCGCAGGATGGTCCCCTCGAGCACCATGCAACCCGCGATCGTGCCCACCTTGGAGACCTTGAACACCTCGCGGACCTCGGCCCGGCCGAGCTCCTCCTCCTTGAACGTCGGCTTGAGCATCCCGAGCATCGCCTTCTGCAGCTCGTCGGTGAGGTGGTAGATGACCGAGTAGAGCCGGACGTCGACCTTCTCGCGCTCCGCCAGCTCCTTGGCCGAACGCTCTGGGCGAACGTTGAAACCGATGACGATCGCCTGGGACGCCGAGGCGAGCAGGATGTCGTTGGCGGTGATCGCGCCCGCCGACGCGTGGATGATGTTGATCGCGACCTCCTCGGTGGAGAGCTTGGCAAGCGTGTCGCGCAGCACCTCGACCGACCCCTGCATGTCGGCCTTGAGCACGAGGTTGAGCGCCTTGACCTCGTCGGCCTTGATCTTGTCCATCAGACCCTCGAGGGTGACCTTGCGGTTGCTGGCCATCTGGTCCTCGCGCTGCTTGGCCTGACGGTGGCCGGCGACGTCGCGCGCCCGCGACTCGTCTTCGACCACCTGGAACGTGTCGCCGGCCTCGGGGATGTCCTCGAGGCCCATGATCTCGACCGCGTCGGACGGCCTCGCCGAGCGCACCGGCTTGCGGGTGGTGTCCAGCATCGCGCGCACGCGGCCGTAGGTCGAGCCGGCGAAGAAGCTGTCGCCCTGCGAGAGCGTGCCCTGCTGCACGAGAACGGTCGCCACGACGCCGCGTCCGCGCTCCTTGCGCGCCTCGAGGACGGTGCCCCGAGCCGGCCCCTCGCGCACGGCCTTGATGTCGGCCATCTCGGCGACGAGAAGGATCACCTCGAGGAGCTCGTCGATCCCCTGGCCCTTGGTCGCGGAGACCTGCGCCACCGGGGTCTCGCCGCCCCAGCCCTCGAGCAGCACGCCGTGCTGGGCGAGCTCCTGCTTGACGCGCTCCGGGTTGGCGTTGGCCTTGTCGATCTTGTTGATCGCCACGATCAGGGGGACGTGCGCGGCGTGCGCATGGTTGATCGCCTCGACGGTCTGCGGCATGACGCCGTCGTCGGCCGCCACGACCAGCACCACGATGTCGGTGACCTTGGCGCCGCGGGCGCGCATCTGCGTGAACGCGGCGTGGCCGGGCGTGTCGATGAACACGATCGGCTTGTCCTTGTGCACGATGCGCGAGGCGCCGATGTGCTGGGTGATGCCGCCGGCTTCGCCCGCCGCCACGCGCGTCGAGCGGATGGCGTCGAGCAGCGACGTCTTGCCGTGGTCCACGTGGCCCATGACGGTCACGACGGGCGGGCGAGGTTCGGGCTTCACGTCGGAGTCGGCCGCTTCTTCCTGTTGCAGGTCGATCTCCTCTTCGAAACTGACGACCATCGCTTCGATGCCCAGTTCCTCGCAGATCTGTTCCGCGAGCTCCTGGGGCAGGGCCTGGTTGGCCGTGACCAGGATCTTCTTGAAGATCAGGTACGCCATGAGGTCCTTGACCAGGACGTTGAGCTTCTCGGCCAGTTCCCTGACCGTGACCGCTTCCGAGAGGTAGACCGGGCCCTCGGGCTTCAGGCCGTCGCGGAACGACACGGTGACGACCCGCGCCTCGGTCGGGGCCTCCCCGCGCTCGCGCCGGGGGCGGTGCATCGTGGGCCGACCGCGCCCTCCGCCCGCGACCGGAGGCCGCGGGGCGGCCGTGCCTTCGGCGGCGGCCCGCACCTTGGACTCCTCGAACTTGGCGAGCAGGTCGCGGATCTCGTCGGCGTCCGCGGCCGCCTTGGCCTTGCGCGAGCCCTTCCCGCGGCCCGGCGCTGCGGCCTTCTCGGCCGGTTTGGCGGCCGCGGCCTGCTTGGCCGCCAGGATGCGTTGCCGCACCTCGTCGTCGGAAAGCTCGCGGAGCTGGGACTCCAGGGGCGCCTTGGCGCCCTTCTTCGCCGGCCTGGCGGTCTCGCGCACCGTCGTCGCCTTCGCCTTCGCGGGCGCGGCGGCCGGCTCGGCCGCGGGAGGAGCAACCTCCGCGGCGGCTGCGGGGGCGACCGGCGGCGCCGGGGTTTCGGCCGCTTCGGCCTTCGCCGCCTTGGCGGACTTGGTCGCTCTCGCCGGCTTGGCCGGCTTGGCCGGGGCCTCCTCCGGCGGCGGCGCGGCGGGCTCGGGGACCGGCTCCGCGGCCGCCTCGATCGCGACGGCCACCTCCGCGGGCTCGACCTCCACGGCCGGCTCGGCCTCCTCGGTGGCGACGGCCTCCGGCTCGTCCGCCGCGCGTGCGGCGGGCTTCACCGACGCCGGCACCGCCATGGCGGCAAGGTTCGGAACCTCGTCGGGGAGCTCCTCGTCGAGACCGACGCCCCGGCGACCGGGCCGCCGGCGCTTCAGGCGATCGACCGTGGCGGGAGCCGGCGCCTTGCGCTGCTCCTCCGCGGCCGCGACCGCCTGTCGCACGATCACCTCGCGCGGACGCCGGACCAGCGTCTGCCCGGTAATGATGTCGCGCACCGTCGACAGATCGAGGGTGTTCTCTGCAGTGGTGACGTCCACGCCGATGGAGCGCAGCTTGAAGATCAGCTCCTCGACCGAAACGCCCATCTGCTGGGCCAAATCGCCGACACGGAACACCTGCGGCATGCTCTACTCCTCGGCGCCCGCGGGAGTTTGCGCCGCGAGCGCCGTCTTCGCCGTTGCAATCAACTTGGCAGCGGAATGAGGCCCGATTCCTGGGATTTCCATCAGCTTCTCGGGGTCGGCGGCGGCGAGGGCGCCGGCGTGTGAGAACCCGTGCTCGAGCAGTCGCTCGCGCATCTTGTCGGTGATCCCGGAAAGCTCCTCGAGAGGCAGGTGGGTGTCGTAGTCGATCGCCGCAGACGTCTCCGCGTCCGCCGCGACCTCGTCCGTGACCCCCTCGACCTGCCGCAACATGGCCGCCAGCGCAGCCGCGACCTCGTCCTTGACGGCTTCCTCGCTCTTGATCTCGATGCGGCACCCGAGCAGGCGGGAGGCGAGGCGCACGTTCTGGCCGCGCTTGCCGATCGCGAGGGAGAGCTGCTCGTCGGACACGATCACGTCGAGCACCGTCTCGTTCCTCTCGTGCACCAGGGGTTCGCCGCGCTCGTCCTGGGCGGGGTTCCCGTCGGTGTCGGTGATCGGGATCCTCGTCGATTGCTCGCGCAGCGCCACCCGGTTGATCTTCGCGGGGGCGAGCGCGCTCTGGGCGAACGTGACGATGTCCGGGTTGTACGGAATGATGTCGACCTTCTCGCCCTTGAGCTCGCGCATGATCGCCTGCACGCGCGACCCCTTCATGCCGACGCAAGCGCCGACCGGGTCCACGTCGCGGTCGCGCGAGGTGACGGCGACCTTGGCGCGCTCGCCGGGTTCGCGGACGCACCCCTTGACGATGACGGTGCCGTCGTAGATCTCCGGCACCTCCATCTCGAGCAGCTTGATCAGGAGTTGGGGCGCGGTCCGGGAGAGGACGACCTGGGGCTTGTTGGCGTCCTTGGTGACGTCCACGATCACCGCCCGGATGCGGTCGCCCTGGCTGTAGCGCTCGTGCCGCACCTGGTGTTGGCGGGTGACCACGCCCTCGGTGCGCCCGAGCTCGATCACGATGTCCCCGCGCTCGAAGCGCTTGACGATCCCGTTGACGAGCTCGCCCTGTTTCCCGATGTAGTCGTTGTAGATGTTGTCGCGCTCGGCCTCGCGCACACGTTGGAACAGCATCTGGCGGGCCGCCTGCGCGGCGATGCGGCCGAGGGAGGCGGTGTCCAGCTCGCCGAGGACGATCTCACCGCCGACTTCGACGGCGGGGTCGATCTCGCGCGCCTCTTCGAGGAGGACCTCCGCGGTCGGGTCGGTGACCTCTTCCGGCGTGGCCACCACCGTCCGCACCCGGTACGACGACATCTCGCCGGTTTCCAGGTCGATGTGGGTACGGACGCCGCGCTCGCGATAGTGCTTTCTCACGGCTTGCGAGATCGCGTCCTCGAGGGCCGCGACCAGGCGCTCCGGTTCGATCTCCCGCTCGTGGGAGACCTGACGGATCAGGGTGCCGAGTTCCATCTTCATCGCCTACGTCCTTCCCCGGTGTTTCGCTCGTGTGAAACTCTCTTCGAGGTTCGGGGCGAGGCGGGTCTCGAACGCCTGGCTCTCCGGCAGCTCGCGGCTCGCCCCGGACCGGTCACGCAGGCGGATCACTCCGTCGGCGCGCCCCTCCAAGACCCCGTCGATGACCCGGGGCGCCGGCCACGTCGGGCCCATCTTCACCCGCACCGCGCATCCCTCGAATCGAGCGAAATCCTTTTCGTTATATAGTTTGCGGTCAATTCCAGGGGATGACACCTCGAGCGCGAACGCGCCGGGAAATGGGTCGTACGCATCGAGGAGCACGCTGGCCTGGCGCGACACCGACTCGCAGTCGGCGAGCGTCACGCCGCCATCCTCACGGTCGAGGATCAGGCGGACGACCGGCTTGCGGGCGGTGCCGCCCACCTCGACGGCCAACAGCTCGACCCCCTCGCTTGCGGCGAGGCGTCCCAGCCGTGCCAGGAGATCATCGGAAAATCGCGCCATCGTCCCCTTCGCTTCCGAAAAAAAAGTGGGACCGGAGTCCCACTTTCTTATCGAAAGCAGCAACCGCCCTCTTATACACCCATTTCTTGTCCATTTCAAGCGCATGGACGTCACGGGCGGAGCCCGACGGCGGCCCCGGAAACCGCCGCGGCGTGCCGTCCGGCGGGCACGTCCATTTCGCGCGGGGCCGGCGGACCGGCGGCGGTTGTGGAGGCGTGGGGCCGGTGCTACTGTAATCGCCGTGTCAGAAACGTTGGCACCGGCCGGGAAATCTGACAAAAGGAGCTCGCGATGCGGAAGCCGAAGATCACGGTAATCGGCGCCGGCAACGTCGGCGCCACCGCCGCGCAACGGCTCGCCGAGGGACACCTGGGTGACATCGTCCTCGTGGATGTCGTGGACGGAGTACCGCAGGGGAAGGCGCTCGACCTGGTCCAGGCGGCGCCGGTCGTGCATCACGACGGGATGCTCGTCGGGACGAACGGCTACGACGCCACCGCGGGTTCCGACGTCATCGTCATGACCGCGGGCCTGGCGCGCAAGCCCGGCATGAGCCGCGACGACCTGCGGGACGCCAACGCCGCGATCGTCGCGGATTGCGTGTCGCGCGCGGTGCGCAAGTCGCGCGACTCGATCATCGTCATGGTGACGAACCCGCTCGACGTGATGTGCGAGGTCGCGCGCCGGGCGTCGGGGTTCCCGCGGGAGCGCGTGATCGGGATGGCCGGCGTCCTCGACGCCGCGCGGATGCGGGCGTTCATCGCGATGGAGCTCGGCGTTTCGAGCGAGAGCGTGTTCGCCCTCGTGCTCGGCGGCCACGGCGACAGCATGGTGCCGGTGCCGCGCTACACCACGGTGAGCGGCGTGCCGTTGCCGGAGCTGCTGCCGGCCGAGCGCATCGACGCGATCGTGCAGCGCACCGCCAAGGGCGGCGGCGAGATCGTCCAGCTCCTCAAGACCGGGTCCGCGTACTACGCGCCGGCCGCCGGCGTCTACGAGATGGTCGAATCCATGGTCAGGGACCGCAAGAGGATCCTGCCTTGCTCGGTGTACCTGCAGGGAGAGTTCGGCCTGAAGGACGTGTTCGTCGGCGTCCCGGCAAGACTCGGCGCCAACGGCATGGAGGGGGTGTTCGAGTTGAAGCTCACCGCCGAGGAGCGGGCGCGGCTGCACGCGAGCGCCCGCGACGTGGCGGAGCAGGCGGCCAAGCTCCCGGCCGATCTCGGCAAGGCCTAGGGGCGGGAGCGGAGATCGAAGGTGGACGTGGGGACGCGGCAGGCGGGGGACGGACCGGACCGGGTGTCCCCCCCGGGCCGCGCAGCGGCGGCAGGTAAGGGCGGACAGCCCAGGAAGGGAGGAACAACATGCTGAAGAAGATCGGTTTGATCGGCGGTGGTTTCATCGGCGGGGTGCTGGCCCAGGAGATCGCGCAGCGCGGACTGGCGCGCGAGGTGGGGATGACGGACCCGGCCCCGATGCCCAACTCGGCCGACCCGCCGGAGAGGCAGGAGGTGGTCAAGAAGCAGTCGGTGTCGATCGGCAAGGCCCTCGACATCGCCGAGGGGCTGCCGACCATCCGCCACGACATCAAGGTCGTGGGATCCAAGGACTACTCGGCGCTGGCCGGGGCGGAGCTGGTCATCAACACCGCCGGCGTGCCGCGCAAGGCGCGTCCCGACGGCACGTTCCCCAGCCGGGAAGAGCTCCTCGCCATCAACCTCAAGGTCACCCTCGAGGTGGCCAAGGGGATCAAGCAGTACTGCCCCGAGGCGATGATCATCTCGATCGCCAACCCGCTCGACGCCATCGTCTTCACCCTCGACAAGCGCCTGGCCCCGCCGAAGAACAAGCTGTTCGGCATGGCCGGCGTCCTCGACTCCGGGCGCTACTGCTACTTCGTCGCCGAGGCGGCGAAGGTCTCGGTCGAGAACGTCAACGCGATCGTGCTCGGCGGCCACGGCGACGACATGGTGCCGGTGCGCAGCTCCTGCCAGATCGCCGGCATCCCGGTGACCAAGTTCCTCGACGCGGACACGCTCGCCAAGATCGAGGCCCGCACCCGGAAGGCCGGCGGCGAGGTCGTCGGGCTGCTCGGCTTCGGCTCGGCGTTCGTCTCGCCGGCGTGGGCCGCGCTCGAGATGGCCGAGGCGGTGATCTTCGACAAGCGCAAGATCATCCCGGTGTGCGCCAAGCTCGACGGCGAGTACGGCGTCAAGGGGCTGTTCGTGGGCGTGCCCTGCATCGTCGGCCGCAACGGCATCGAGAAGATCATCGAGCTCGAGCTCACCGACGAGGAGAAGGCCGCGTTCGCCAAGTCGGTGACCGGCGTCGGCAAGACCTGCAAGGAAGCGGAGGAGATGTTGAAGACGATGTAACGACCGCGGACCGTGGTCCGTGGTCCGTGGTCCGAAAAGACCGGGGACCGGGGTTCGGGGTCCGGAGAAGCAAGAAGGAAGGGGAGGGCGGGGCTCGGCTCCGCCCTTCCTCATTCTTGCCTTGATCGTCCGCCCGGCGGCGCCGCTCGAGCGGCAACCTCCGGCGGCCGCCGGGCGTAGAATCGCGGGTCGATTGGAGGCCTGCATGACCCGTCCCTTCCACCTTGCCATCGCCGCCGTCGCCGCGGCCGTCGCCCTGCCGCTGGCGGCGCAACAGGTCCACGGCATCAACCCGGCGGACATGGACACCGGCGCCAAGGCGTGCGTCAACTTCTTCCAGTACGCCGACGGCGGCTGGATCAAGGCGCACCCGGTCCCGCCGGAGTACCCGCGCTGGGGCACGTTCAACGTGCTCGCCGAGGAGAACCGCGACAAGCTGCACGGCATCCTCGAGGCCCTGGCCGCGCGCAAGGACCTCGTCGCCGGCTCGGACGAGCGCAAGCTCGCCGACTTCTGGAACACCTGCATGGACGAGAAGGCGGTCGAGGCCGCCGGAGCGAAGCCGATCGAGCCGGAGCTGGCGCGCATCGCCGCGATCAAGACGCCGGCCGAGTTCCAGGCCGAGGTGGCCCGCCTGCAGGCCGGCGGCGTCCGGGTGCTCTTCGGCTTCGGCTCGGAGCAGGACCGCAAGAACAGCGACGAGGTCATCGCCTCGCTGCGCCAGGGCGGCCTCGGCTTGCCCGACCGCGACTACTATCTCAACGACGACGCCCGCTCCAAGCAGATCCGCGAGAAGTACGCCCAGCACGTGGCGCGCATGTTCGAGCTGCTGGGCGACGGCGCGGCCCAGGCGAAGGCCGAGGCCGCCACGGTGCTCGCGCTCGAGACCGACCTCGCCAGGATCTCGATGGCGCGCGTCGAGCTGCGCAACCCGGACAACACCTACCACCGCCTCGCCACCGCCGAACTCGCCAAGCTCGCGCCCGACTTCGACTGGCCGTCGTACTTCCGCGCCCAGGAGACCCCGGCGATCGCCAGCCTGAACGTCGCCCAGCCGGAGTTCGTCCGCGGGGTCGGCGCGTTGCTCGCCAAGCTCCCGCTCGACCAGTGGAAGACCTACTTGCGCTGGCACCTCGTGAGCTGGGCGGCGCCCGAGCTCTCCTCGCCGTTCGTCGACGAGTCGTTCGACTTCCGCGGCAAGGTGCTGCAGGGCACCGAGAAGATCCAGGAGCGCTGGAAGCGCTGCGTCGGCGCCACCGACGACCAGCTCGGCTTCGCGCTCGGCCGCCTCTGGGTCGAGAAGTACTTCCCGCCCGAGGCCAAGAAGCAGGCCGACGAGCTGGTCAAGAACCTCATCGCCGCGCTGCGCGCCGACATCGAGACGCTCGACTGGATGAGCCCGGCGACGAAGCAGGCGGCGGTCGCCAAGCTCGACGCCTTCACGCCCAAGATCGGCTACCCCGACAAGTGGCGCGACTACTCGAGCTACCGGGTGGGCACCGATTCGTACCTCGCCAACGTGCAGCGCGGCGACCAGTACGAGTTCCGCCGTATGATCGACAAGATCGGCAAGCCGGTGGACCGCACCGAGTGGTACATGACGCCGCCCACGGTCAACGCCTACTACAGTCCGTCGCGCAACGAGATCGTGTTCCCGGCGGGGATCCTGCAGCCGCCGTTCTTCGACCCCAAGGCCGACCCGGCGGTCAACTACGGAGCGATCGGCGCCGTGATCGGCCACGAGATGACGCACGGCTTCGACGACCAGGGGCGCAAGTTCGACGCGCACGGGAACCTCAAGGAGTGGTGGACGCCGCAGGACGCGAAGAACTACGCGGCGCGCGCGGCGTGCGTCGAGAAGCAGTTCGACGCGTACGAGGTGCAACCCGGCCTGCACGAGAACGGCAAGCTCGTCCTCGGCGAGAGCATCGCCGACCTCGGCGGCCTCACCATCGCCCACATGGCGTACGAGAGGAGCCTGGGCGGGGAGAAGCCCCCGGTGATCGGCGGCCTCACGGCCGACCAGCGCTTCTTCCTCGCCTTCGCCCGCGTCTGGTCGGGCGCGGCGCGGCCGCAGTTCGAGCAGATGCAGGTCAAGGTGGATCCTCACCCGGCGATGCAGTTCCGGGCGATCGCCGCCCCGTCGAACATGCCGGCGTTCGCGGTGGCGTTCGGCTGCAAGCCGGGCGACCCGATGGTCCGCGCCGAGCGGTGCCGGATCTGGTAGCCCGTCGGGCGTGTCGCTCCGCCCGGAGTCAGGCCCTCCGTCCCGCCTCGCGTGGGGCGGAGGGCTGTGTCTTCGGCGCCCGGCCTACCGGCTTCGCGTGACGCCGATGCGCGGGCAGCGGGCGGCGAGCGGGCAGCGCGAGCACCACGGGGAGACCGGCTGGCAGACCTGTTGCCCGAACGTCACCAGCAGGTCGTTGATGTCGATCCAGTAGCGCTTCGGCAGGACTTCCTCCAGGGCATACTCGGTCTGCTCCGGCGTCCGCGTCCGCACCAGGCCGAGGCGGTTCGAGATCCGGTGCACGTGCGTATCGACGCAGATCGCCGGGATCCCGAAACCGAGCCCGAGGACGAGGTTGGCGGTCTTGCGGCCGACGCCGGGCAGGGCGAGCAGCGCGTCGCGGTCGTCCGGCACGCGACCGCCGTGGTCGGCGTCGACGCGCCGCGCGATCTCGCGGATCTGCCTCGCCTTGGTGTTGTAGAAGCCGGCGGGGAAGATCAACTCCGCGATCCGGGCCTCCTCGAGCTCCTCGATCGCTCCGGGAGTCGCGGCGACGGCGAATAGGCGGGCGCTCGCCGCGGCGGTCACGGCGTCCTTGGTGCGCAGCGAGATCACGCACGCCACGAGCAAGCGGAACGGGTCGCGGGCGCGCTCGACCGCGGTGAGCGTCGTCGGCCGCGCCGCGGCGCGCACCCGCTGCAGCCGCGCCACGAGCCACGCCGGGTCAACGTCTGGGCGCTCGGGCTTGGGTGTCATGTGGTCCTCTCGCGGCAGGGGAGCGCAGGGGAGGAGGAGCCGCCTTCCCGGCGTTGGCGAACCGCCGACCAGGACATGGCAACGAGGACGAGCGTCCCCAGCGCGGCGCCGGCGAGGCCGGGCTCGAGGCCGGCCGGCAGTCGCGAGCGAACGAGCTCGAGCGCGAGATCGGCGGCGGCCCCGGCGAGCATGGCGACGGCGGCGGCGCGCGGTCGGGCCCCCCTCCAGGCGAGGCCGATGGTGAACACGGGCAGGAACGCGGCGGTGAAGAACCCCCAGCCCGCGATCCCGAGCATCGCCACGGTCCGCCCGCTGGCCGTGCCCAGGCCGGCGGCCGCGAGCGCCACCACGACCGTCGTCACCCGCGCGGCCGGAAGGCCCCCCACCGGCCGGCCGAGCGTCGCGGGGAGGTCGCGGGTCACGGCCGCCGTCGCCAGGTTGAGGAACGAGGCGGCGGTGGACATCAGCGCCGCCAGCACGGCGACCCCGGCCGCCAGCTCCGCCCACGGTCCCAGCAGCGCCATCGTCCGCGGCGCGAGGTCGTCGGGCCGTGCGAGCGCGAGCGTGCCGCGGGCCGCGAGCGCCGAGCCCGCGAGGCCGACGCCCAGCCACACCGTGAGCGTGACCGCGAGCGCGAGCGTGAGCACGCCCGGGAGCGCGCGCAGCTGCTCGCGCGAGCGCAGGAAGAAGAACTTCTGGATGTAGTGCGGCTGGGCGCACACCCCGAGGCAGAACAGGAGGTACCATCCCAGAGCGCGTGCGGGGGGAGCGGTCCCGAAACTGCCGAGCAGCGCCGGGCTCGCGTGGCGCAGCGTCGCGACGGCCGCGGCGGGGCCGCCGGCGGCGGCGAGCGCCGCGCCCGCGAGCAGCAGCGCGAGGGCGGCCATGGTCGCGCCCTGGACGGCGTCCGCGAGAAGGCCCGCGCGCATCCCTCCGAGCGCGGTGTACGCGGTGGTGGCGAGCAGCGCGACGCCCGCGGCCAGCGCCCCCGGGACCCTGAGGAAGTCCTCGCCGAGCACCGCGGCGGCCCGCGCCTGCACCGCGAGGTTGGCGACGCAGCCGACCACGACGAGCGCGGCGCCGATCCCGCGCGCGGCGCGCCCGAACCTCGCGCCGATCAGCTCCTGCGGCGTGAGGATGCCCCGGCCCCGAGCGAGCGCGACGACGGGTTCGCCCACCGCCCAGCACTGCAACGCGCCGGTGAGGGGGGCGGAGAACGTGATCCACAGCGCGCCGACGCCGACCATCCCGAACAAGCCGGGCCCGCCGACGAACGTGAACGCCGACACCGCCGCCGCGGTACCCGCCACCCCGACCAGCCAGGCGCCCGCCTGACCCCCGGCGGCGAAGTAGTCGGTGGCCGTCCGGGCGTGGCGGGCGCCCCACCACGCCGCGGCACCGGCGAGAACGACGATGACGACGAGGACGGTCACCCCTCGCCTCCGCGCCCCCGGGGTCGCGCCGGGATCGGTGACCGTGGCGCGTCCTGCGGCTGGGCGCCTTCGGACCGCGTGAACGTCCGCGCGTACAGCCAGGGGATGAGCGGCAACGGGATGACGTAGAGCACGAGCAGCACCCAGGCGAAACCGCCGCCGGCGTGAGGTTGCAGGAGGAGCGCGCCGGCCAGGCCGACGGCGAGCCAGACGGCGATGGCCGCGAGGACGGCCCGCAGGCGGGCCGAGCGTCGCCGGACGAGCACGAGCGCGCACCCGGAGACGGCGGCGGCGATCGTCACGCCCGCCAGCGCCCACGGGCCGGCCGCCACCGCCGCGGGATAGGCGAGTGCGAGCGCCCCGGCAACGTAGGGCGCCACCGCGCGGCGCTGAGGCGCATCGTGCATTGCGTGCAGTCTAGCGTGCGAGGCCGCCGCCGCGACCCCCGCGGTCGTCCGCCGCGGCGGCCCTGAAATGCGACCCGGTACCGGAGACCTTCCTCGCCGGACCCCGAACCCCGGACCACGGACCACGGACCACGGACCACGGACCACGGACCACGGACCACGGACCACGGACCACGGACCACGGACCACGGACCACGGACCACGGACCACGCTTACAATGGCTTCGCATGCCGGCGAACCTGACACCCCAGTACCGGGCCGCGGAAGCGAGGTTCAAGGCCGCCCACGCCCCCGACGAGCGACGCGCCGCGCTCGAGGAGATGCTGGCGATCATCCCCAAGCACAAGGGGACGGAGAAGATGCAGGCGGACCTCAAGCGGCGGCTGGCGCGCCTGCGCCAGGAGGAGGAAGTCCGCACCGCCAAGCACGGGCACTCGTTCAAGGTCGAGCCCGAAGGTGCGGCCCAGATCGTGCTGCTCGGCCCGCCCAACTGCGGCAAGTCGTCGTTGTTGGCGGCGCTGACCCACGCCGAGCCGGCCGTCGCCGAGTATCCGTTCACGACCACGCGTCCGCAGCCGGGAATGCTGGGGTTCGAGGACGTGCACATCCAACTCGTCGACCTCCCGCCGGTCGCGACCGAGCACATGGATCTGTGGCTGCCGGGGTTGGTGCGCGGCGCCGACGCGGCCCTCCTCCTCGTGGACCCGACCTCGGCCGATCTCCCCGAGGACGTGGAGGTGGTGCGCCAGAGGCTGGCGGCGGCCCGGGTGCCGCTGGTGGGCGAGCTCCCCGAGGACTCCGACCCGCGCGACACGCCGATCGCCACCGTCATGGTCGTCACCAAGACCGACCGCGCTCGCGAGGGGGACCTGGCGGTGCTTGCCGAGCTGTACGGCCCGGAATACCCGATGGCGCAGATCTCGGTGGTGACGCGGGCCGGCCTCGACGCGCTCAAGGTTCTGGTGTGGCGCCGGCTGCAACTCGTGCGCGTGTACTCCAAGCCGCCCGGCAAGCCGGCGGACAGGTCGGAGCCGTTCGTGCTGCCCTTCGGGTACACGGTGGCGGACTTCGCCGAGCGGGTCCACCGCGAGGTGGCGGAGAAGCTGCAGTTCGCGCGCGTCTGGGGCGGCAAGCTCGAGGGCCAGCGCGTGGCGCGGGACTTCGAGCTGCGCGACCGCGACATGGTCGAGCTGCACGTGTGAGACCATTGTCGTGCGGAGGTGCACATGAGCGACGAGCCCGTGATTGCGGCCAGGCACCCGTTCGTTCTCGAAGTCGAGCCGGGCACGTACTACTGGTGTCGGTGCGGCCGGTCGGCGAAGCAGCCGTTCTGCGATGGCTCGCACAAGGGGACCGGCTTCAGCCCCATGCAGGTGGAGATCACCGAGAAACAGACGGTCGCCTTCTGCGGCTGCAAGCACACGGCCACCCCGCCGCGCTGCAACGGCCGCCACAAGACGCTCGCGTGATGGGCGGTTCGGGGACGGACGGCGCGGCCGCATGCTGATCACGCCCGATGACCCGAGGTTGGTCTGGCTGCTGGTGCGGACCAAGCCGAAGCAGGAGAGCGCCGTGACGCAGGCGCTGACGGCCAGAGGGGTCACCGCCTATTGCCCCAGGGTGTTGGAGCCGCGGCCGCACGCGCGGGCGCCGCACGGACCGGTTCCGCTGTTCCCCGCGTACGTGTTCGCCCGCTGCGTCGCCGCCGAGCGGTACGCGCTGGTCCACTACTGCCCGGGGGCGAACGGGGTGGTCCGCTTCGGCGAGAACCTGGCCGCGGTCGAGGACGACTTCCTGGCGGCGCTGCGCGAGCGGGAGGGGGATCGCGGCTACCTGGTGATCGGCGATGCGCGAAAACCCCCCGCCGCGGGGACGAGAGCGCGCGTCGTCAGCGGGCCGCTCCGCGGCGTCGAGGGCATCGTCACCCGCTATCTTCCGGCGAAAGACCGCGTCCGCCTGCTGCTCGCCATGGTGGGCGGCCCGCGCCACGTCGAGGTCGATGCCCGGCACATTCGCTCCGGTTGAGCGCGGCGCGCGTGGCGCGGGCGGGCCACCGTTCCAGGCGTGATACGCTCTCGAAACACCCGCCGGACAGCCTGCCGGCGATCGGAGACCGTTGATGGAGCAGATCGGCAGGAGCACACGCATCTACGTCGCGGGCCACGCGGGCCTCGTGGGCTCGGCGGTCGTGCGGCGCCTGCAGGCGGGCGGGTTCACGACCATCTTGACCGCCGCTCGCGCCGAGCTCGACCTGCGCGACCAGGCCGCGGTGGACCGCTGGTTCGCGGCCAACCGGCCGGAGTACGTCGTGCTCGTCGCCGGCACCGTCGGCGGCATCCTCGCGAATTCGACGCGGCCCGCCGAGTTCATCTACGACAACCTGATGATCCACGCCACCGTGGTGCACGCGGCGTACCGCGAGGGGGTCGCCAAGCTCCTGTACCTCGGCAGCTCGTGCATCTACCCGCGGGCGTGCCCGCAGCCGATGCGGGAGGAGTCCCTGCTGGCCGGGCCTCTGGAGCCCACGAACGAGCCGTACGCGGTCGCCAAGATCGCGGGGATCAAGCTCTGCCAGGCGTACCGGCGGCAGTACGGGTGCGACTTCATCTCGGCGATGCCGACCAACCTCTACGGCCCCGGGGACAACTTCGACCTGGCGAGCTCGCACGTGCTGCCGGCGCTGATGCGCAAGTTCCACGACGCGAAGGTCGAGGGGCGCGAGGACGTGATGATCTGGGGCACGGGCGCCCCGCGGCGGGAGTTCCTGCACGTGGACGACCTCGCCGACGCGTGCCTGTTCCTGATGGAGCGCTACGACGGCGACCTCCACATCAACGTCGGCACCGGCGTCGACCTCTCGATCCGGGAGCTGGCGGAGATGGTTCGCGACGTCGTGCACCCGGGGGCCCGTCTGGTCTTCGACGCGTCCAAGCCCGACGGCACCCCGCGCAAGCTCCTGGACGTCTCGCGGCTCCACGCCCTGGGCTGGCGCCACCGCATCGAGCTGCGCGAGGGGATCGAGGCGACCTACCGGTGGTTCATCGCCAACCACGACCATCTCCGCGAAAGCCACGCGCGGGCAACCGGGAGCGACACGAGATGACGACCTGGCCCTCCAAGAACGGCAAACGCGCCCTCGTCACCGGGATCACGGGACAGGACGGTTCCTACCTCGCCGAGCTGCTGCTCGGCAAGGGGTACGAGGTGTGGGGGATGGTGCGGCGCAGCTCCACGTTCAACACCGGCCGCATCGACCACATCTACCAGGACCCGCACGAGCCGGACGTGCGTCTGCACCTCGTCTACGGCGACCTCAACGACGCGTCGTCGCTCAACAAGCTGCTCAAGGTCGTGCGTCCGGACGAGATCTACAACCTCGGCGCGCAGTCGCACGTCAAGGTCTCGTTCGACGTGCCGGAGTACACCGCCGAGGTCACCGGCGTCGGCGCGGTGCGCCTGCTCGAGGCGATGCGCGAGCTCGGCCTGGAGTCGCGCTTCTACCAGGCGTCCTCCTCCGAGCTGTTCGGCAAGGCGCAGGAGATCCCACAGCGGGAGACCACCCCGTTCTACCCGCGCAGCCCGTACGCCGCGGCCAAGGCGTACGCCTTCTACATCACCCGCAACTACCGCGAGGCGTACGGCATCTTCGCCGTCAACGGGATCCTGTTCAACCACGAGTCGCCGCGCCGGGGCGAGACGTTCGTGACGCGCAAGATCAGCCGCGCGGTGGCGCGCATCAAGCACGGCCTGCAGGACAAGCTCTACCTCGGGAACCTCGACGCCAAGCGCGACTGGGGCTTCGCCGGCGACTTCGTCGCGGCGATGTGGCTGATGCTGCAGGCTAAAGAGGCCGACGACTACGTCGTCGCGACCGGCGAGACGCACTCGGTGCGGGAGTTCTGCCGGCTCGCGTTCGCCTGCGCCGGCATCGAGGTCGCCTGGCGCGGCGAGGGGCAGGCCGAGCAGGGCGTCGGCGCCGACGGCCGCGTGCTGGTCGAGGTGGACCGCCGCTACTTCCGCCCCACCGAGGTCGAGCACCTGCTGGGCGATCCCGGGAAGGCCAGGACGGTCCTCGGGTGGAAGCCGCGCGTCGGTTTCGCGGAGCTCGTCACAATGATGGTCGAGGCCGACCTCGCCGAGGTCGACCGCGAGGTCCGCTGCGGCGCCCCGCGGCCATGAGGACCGTCTCCGTCATCTTCGGGACGCGGCCCGAGGCGATCAAGTTGGCGCCGGTCGTGCTCGCGCTGCGCGCGGACCCGCGGTTCGCCTGCCGCGTCTGCGTCACCGCCCAGCACCGGGAGATGCTCGACCAGGTGCTCGGGGCGTTCGCAATCGTGCCGGATGCCGACCTCGACCTGATGGTCCCGGAGCAGACGCTCGCCGGGCTCACCGCCCGCGCCGTCGAGGCGATCGACCGGCACCTGGGGGATGCGAAGCCCGACCTCGTCCTCGTCCAGGGCGACACCACGACGACGCTGTCTGCGGCGCTCGCGTCCTTTTACCGCCATTGTCCGGTCGGCCACGTCGAGGCCGGGCTGCGCACCGGCAACCTCGAGTCGCCGTGGCCCGAGGAGGCCAACCGCGTCCTGACGACCCGGCTCGCGCGGCTGCACTTCGCGCCCACCGCGGGCAACCGCGCCAACCTGCTGCAGGAGGGGGTCCCCGACGACCGCATCGTCGTCACCGGGAACACCGTGATCGACGCGCTCTTCCTCGCGCTCGACATCGTTGCGAGAGCGAGGCCGGCGATCCCCGGTCTGCCGGAGCGGGTCGTCGACGGCGCCGGGCCGCTCGTCCTCATCACCGGCCACCGGCGGGAGAACTTCGGCCCGGGCTTCGAGGCGATCTGCCAGGCCATCGCCGAGCTGGCCGCCCGTTTTCCCGCCACGGCGTTCGTCTATCCCGTCCACCTCAACCCCAACGTGCGCCGGCCGGTGGACGCGATCCTGCGCTCGGGCGGGGCCGGCAACGTTCACCTCATCGAGCCGCTCTCCTACCTGCCGTTCGTCGCCTTGATGAGCCGCGCCACCGTGATCCTCTCGGACTCGGGCGGCGTGCAGGAGGAGGCGCCGAGCCTGGGCAAGCCGGTGCTCGTGATGCGCGACACGACGGAGCGCCCGGAAGCGGTGACCGCGGGGACCGTCAAGCTCGTCGGCACCGACCGGCGCGCCATCGTCGCGGAGACGACACGCCTGCTCACCGACCGCGCCGCGTACGACGCGATGGCCCGCGCCATCAACCCGTACGGCGACGGCCGCGCGACCGGCCGGATCGTCGCCGCGTGCGCCTCATTCCTCGGTCTGTCCTGCGCGCCGCCGCAGGCGTGATGCGCGGGTCTTCCCGGCCGTGGCGTTCGCCGAGCGGGTCCCCGGCCGGCCGCGGCGTCGCGGCGGGCGCCGTCGCAACTCCGAGTCTTGTTCTCGATACATGACCTGAATTACGGATCTCGATTTGAGGAACGTGCTCTGCTCCCTCGGTCCGACCGGGCCTTGCATGGGCGCGCGTCGCGACTATACTGCGGGCGGCTTGTTGATCCGAGCCTTGGCGTTGGCCCGCAACGGACCTCCACGCATAGGAGCCTCGAATGCAAGGTTGGTTGGCCTTCTACCGGACGACAGTTGGGAAGAAGATCGTCATGGCCGTGACCGGCGTCATGATGTTCCTCTGGCTGGTGGGACACATGGTCGGGAACCTCCAGATCTTCTTCGGACCCGAGAAGATCAACACGTACGCTCACTTCCTGCACAACGGCGGGGAGGAGATCCTCCTGGGCGTGCGTGCGGTCATGATCGTCGCGATCCTGCTGCACCTGCTCGCAGCGCTGCAGGTGACCCTGGCGGATTGGCGGGCGCGGCCGGTGGGCTACGTGGTCAAGAAGAACATCGAGACCTCGTACGCCGCGCGCACGATGATCATCAGCGGCCCGCTGATCCTCCTCTACCTGGTCTACCACCTCTTGATGTTCACCTTCCTGAAGGTGGGCCCGGGGCGCAGCGCGACGGACGTCTATGCCAACGTCGTGCAGGGCTTCCAGGTGCCGCTGATCTCGGGGGTGTATATCGCGGCCATGCTCGTGCTGGCGTATCACCTCTGGCACGGGGCGTGGAGCATGCTCCAGACGCTCGGCGTCAACCACCCGAAGTACAACCGCCTGCGGAAGATCGTGGCTACGGGACTGGCGGTGATCATCGCCGTCGGGTTCGTCTCCGTGCCCGTCGCGGTCCTGCTGGGCATCATCCGCTAGGGAGAGGGCACCATGACACTCGACGCCAAGATCCCATCGGGTCCCATCGAAAAGAAGTGGGAGAAGCACCGCTTCGACATGAAGCTGGTGAACCCGTCCAACAAACGCAAGTACCGCATCATCGTGGTCGGGACCGGGCTCGCCGGCGGCGCCGCCGCGGCCAGCCTCGGGCAGCTCGGGTACGAGGTCGAGGCGTTCTGCTACCAGGACAGCGCCCGCCGCGCCCACAGCATCGCGGCGCAGGGCGGCATCAACGCGGCGAAGAACTACCAGAACGACGGCGACAGCGTCTTCCGCCTGTTCTACGACACGGTCAAGGGCGGCGACTTCCGCTCCCGCGAGGCGAACGTCTATCGCCTCGCCGAGGTCAGCAACGCGATCATCGACCAGTGCGTGGCCCTCGGCGTGCCGTTCGCCCGCGAGTACAGCGGCTACCTGGCGAACCGTTCCTTCGGCGGGGCGCAGGTGTCGCGCACGTTCTACGCCCGCGGCCAGACCGGACAGCAGCTCCTCCTCGGCGCCTACGCCGCGCTCTCGCGCGAGGTCGCGCTCGGCTCCGTGAAGATGTACCCGCGCCACGAGATGCTCGAGCTGGTCGTGATCGACGGCCACGCCAAGGGGATCGTGGTGCGCGACATGGTCACGGGGACGATCAGCTCGCACGCGGCCGACACGGTGTTGCTCGCGACCGGCGGCTACGGCAACGTGTTCTACCTGTCCACCAACGCCAAGGGGTGCAACGGCACGGCGATCTGGCGCGCGCACCGCAAGGGCGCGTTCTTCGCCAACCCGTGCTACACCCAGATCCACCCCACCTGCATCCCGGTCGCGGGCGAGCACCAGAGCAAGCTCACCCTGATGAGCGAGTCGCTGCGCAACGACGGCCGCGTGTGGGTGCCGAAGAAGGCCGGCGACACGCGCAAGCCGTGGGAGATCCCCGAGGGCGACCGCGACTACTATCTGGAGCGCAAGTACCCGAGCTACGGCAACCTCGCTCCGCGCGACATCTCCTCGCGCGCGGCCAAGCAGGTGTGCGACGAGGGCCGCGGCGTGGGCCCGGGCGGGCGCGGCGTCTACCTCGACTTCAGCGAGTCGATCGGCCGCCTCGGCAAGGGCGTGATCGAGGCGCGCTACGGTAACCTGTTCGAGATGTACGAGCGCATCACCGGCGAGGACCCCTGGAAGTGGCCGATGCGCATCTACCCCGCCATGCACTACACGATGGGCGGGCTCTGGGTCGACTACAACCTGATGAGCAACCTGCCCGGCCTGCACGTGCTCGGCGAGGCCAACTTCTCCGACCACGGCGCCAACCGCCTCGGCGCCAGCGCGCTGATGCAGGGGCTGTCGGACGGCTACTTCGTCATCCCCTACACCGTCGCCGACTACCTGACGAAGGTGAAACCGGGCTCGCGCCCGAAGGCCGACCACCCCGCCTTCAAGGAGGCGGAGCGTGCGGTCGAGGAGCGGACGTCGAGGCTGCTCGCGATCAACGGTACCCGTACGGTGGACGAGTTCCACCGCGACCTCGGCAAGGTGATGTGGGAGTACGTCGGCATGGGGCGCAACGAGGCGGGTTTGAAGACCGCCCTCGCGAAGATCCCCGAGATCCGCGAGCAGTTCTGGAAGGACGTTCGCGTGCCCGGCTCCGGCGCCGATTTCAACCAGGAACTGGAGAAGGCGGGGCGGGTGGCCGACTTCCTCGAGCTGGGCGAGCTTTTGGCGTACGACGCCCTGATGCGCGACGAGTCGTGCGGCGCCCACTTCCGCGAGGAGCACCAGACCCCCGACGGCGAGGCGCAGCGCAACGACGAGCAGTACGCGTACGTGGCGGCGTGGGAGTTCAAGGGCGAGGGGAAGAGCCCCGAGCTGCACAAGGAATCCCTGGCGTTCGAGAACGTGCACCTGGCACAGCGGAGCTACAAATGAAGCTGACGTTGAAGATCTGGCGGCAGGAAAACCCGGCGGACAAGGGACGGCTGGCGGCGTACCCGATGGACGACGTGGCCGAGGATTGTTCGTTCCTCGAGCTGCTCGACATCCTGAACCAGCGCTTGATCAAGAAAGGCGAGCGGCCGATCGCGTTCGACCACGACTGCCGCGAGGGGATCTGCGGCTCGTGCGGCTTCATGATCTCCGGCATCGCCCACGGGCCGCAGAAGCTGACCACGACCTGCCAGCTGTTCATGCGGCAGTTCAAGGACGGCGACACGATCGTGGCCGAACCGTTCCGCTCGCTCGCGTTCCCGGTGATCAAGGACCTCGTGGTCGACCGCAGCGCGCTCGACAAGATCGTGCAGGCGGGCGGCTTCATCTCCGCCCGCACCGGCAGCGGCCCGGAAGCCAACGCCATCCCGATCTCCAAGGAGAAGGCGGACAAGGCGATG
>SCRJ01000164.1 GCA_004298115.1 Acidobacteriota bacterium | reverse complement strand
TCACCACCGGACCGTCCGCGTCCCGCAGCTGGAACTCGACCTCGGCGGCGTCCACGGCGCCGAGGAAGTCGAGGATGTAGCTCGCGTTGACGAACACCTTCAGGGGCGGCGCCGAGAACGTGCAGGGGACCATCTCGGCCGCCTGGCCGAGGTCGAACCCGACCGACGCGAGGGCGATCGAGTCGTGGTCGAACTGCATCTGCACGCCGTGGGTGCGCTCGCTCGCGAGCAGCGCGACGCGGCGCAGCGCGGCCATGAGGTCCTGGCGCTGGACGCGGGCGCGGTGCGGGTTGTCGCGCACGAGCACGCGCTCGTACTGCGGAAAGCGCGCCTCGAGCACGCGCGACAGCAGCACCCGGTCGCCGAGCCGGAAGGCGAGGTGGTTTTCCCCCCTCGCGATGTACAGCGGCGTGTCCGCGTTCGCGGAGAGGTGGCGCAACTGGTTGAGGACCTTGCGCGGCAGCAACTGCTGTTCGAACGGCGGGGTGCCGGCCGTGTGCGCCGCTTTCGCCCACGCCAGGCGGTGCCCGTCGGTGGCGACCATCTCCAGCGCCTTCGCCGACACCAGGAGGAGCGCCGCGTTGTACTGGAAGTGCCCTTCCTCGCTCGACACCGCGAAGACCGACCGGTCGATCAGGCGGCGCAGCGTCGGCAGGTCCACCGCGAACCCTTGCCCTTCGGGGGCCTCCGGAAGCGTCGGAAAGTCGGCGGGATCGAGGCTCGCCAGCTGCGAACTGAAGGTGCCGGAACGGACCTCCACCCGGGACTCCTCGAAGCTGAGGTCGAGCGTGTCGGTCGGCAGCGAGCGAACGAGGTCGAAGAATACCTTTCCCTGAACCGTCGTGCGCCCTTCCCGCCGCACCACCGCGGAGCACTGGGTGTAGACGGTGACGTCCAGGTCGGTCGCGGACAGGTGCAACCGGTCCCCCTCGGCGCTGAGCAGGATGTTCGAGAGGATCGGAATCGTGGTGCGGCGCTCGACGACCCCCTGGATGAGTTGGAGTTCGTCGAGCAGAACGGTGCGGTTGAGCGTCACGTCCATGGGCGCGGTCTCCCGACTGCTTCTAGTAAACGAAGACATTGTACAGAGGTTCGTAGTAGCCGTCGAGCGTGTGGAGAACCGCGACCGGCGAGGCAGCCGTCTGCTGCGGCACGAGTTGGACGCTCGGCGCGTGTGGAAAGCGGGTGTGGAGAAACGCGCGGTTGCGGGCGGACGCGGCGGTCGATCGCGCCCGAGGCCCGAGTTTTCCGCAGCTCAGCGGAAGTGTTCCGCGAACGTCGTGAGGGTCGCGTCGAGGGAAGGGTTGGTGCGGCGCTCCTCGGTGATGGTCTCGACCGAGTACATCACGGTGGAGTGGTGCTTGGCGAAGAGCTTGCCGATCTCCGGGTAGGAGAGGGACAAGATCTCGCGAATGAGGTACATCGCGACTTGACGCGGGAACGCCACGGAGCGGCGGTTGTCGCGCCCCTTGAGGTCGGCGACCTTGACGCCGTAGTGGTGGGCGACGAAGCGGATGATGTCGGGGGGGGCGACGTGGCGTTCCTGTGGAAGAAGCGGGGAAAGCGCGTTGCGGGCGGTCTCGAGGTTCGCCGGCTGGCTGGTGAGCGTGCAGTAGACGATGACGCGGTTCAAATACCCCTCGAGCTCGCGGACGTTCTCGCGGACGCGGCGGGCGATGAACAGGACGACGTCGTCGGGGAGGTCGAACCCCTCGCCGTGCGCCTTCTCGCGGATGATGGCGCACTTCGTCTCGAGGTCGGGGGGCTGGATGTCGGCGACGAGGCCCCAGACGAAACGCGTGCGCAGCCGGTCCTCGAGGCCCTGGATCAGGGCCGGGGGGGTGTCGGAGGTGAGGACGATCTGGCGCCCGGCTTCGTGCAGGGTGTTGAAGGTGTGGAAGAACTCCTCCTGCGTGCGCTCCTTGCCGGCGAGGATGTGAACGTCGTCGAGCAGGAGGACGTGGATCGAGCGGTAAGCCTCGCGGAACGCGGCCATGCGCTGCAGGCGGATCGAGTTGATCAGCTCGTTGACGAAGTGCTCGGTGGGGACGTAGCGGATGCGGGCGCGCGGCGTGCGGGCCAGGATCTCGTTGCCGATCGCGTGCAGCAGGTGGGTTTTGCCGAGCCCGGAGCCGCCGTAGAGAAAGAGCGGGTTGTAGGCGCGGCCCGGGTTCTCGGCGACGGACTGGGCGGCGGCGCGGGCGAACTGGTTCGACGGGCCGGGGACGAAGGTGGCGAAGGTGTAGCGCGGGTTGAGCGGCGTGCCGCCCTGGGCGGGCGCGGCGGGCGTGGCGGCATCGCCCTTCAGCTCGAACGCGACGGTCACGGCGAAACCCGCGGCCTGAACGGCAAGTTCTTCTAATAGATTGAGATAATGATCACGGACGTAGTCGGCGTAGACGCGCGACGGGGGCACGACCGTGAGGCGGCCGCCGCCGCTGCGGGCCGTGAGCGGTTCGATCCAGAGCTCGAACTCCTCCGCCGCAAGTCGGCTGCGGAGGAGGTCCTTGACGGCGGGCCAGAGGTCGGACGTTGGCATCGATGGGGCTCAGACGGACCCCAGAAGGATATCACGCGGCGCGCTTTCCGTTCCCGGCGGGCGCGACAGGCCGCGCGGCCGGCTCCGCGCCCGACCCACGATCCACGACCCAGGTCATTCTTCTCGGGTTGACCGCGGCTGCCGGGCAGGGTAAACTATGGGTTCCCCGTCGCATGGCGCCGGGGGTGGCAAGGGGTGAGACCATGAAGCGGACATTCCAGCCGAACAACCGGCGCCGGAAGAAGACCCACGGATTTCGGGCGAGGATGAGCACGCCCGGGGGACGGCGCGTGCTCGCGGCGCGCCGCCGGAAGGGGCGGAAGCGCCTGACTCCCTGAGCCGGCCGGGGGCGTTCTGGACAAGCTGCTGCGCCGCTCGGACTTCAAGCGCGTTTACGCCGGTGGGGCCAAGGTCGTCGGAAGGTATCTCGTCATCTTCGCGCTCGCGGGGGATGGCGAGATGCGCCGTCTCGGCATCACGGCGACCCGCAAGATCGGCGGGGCGGTCGTGCGCAACCGGGCCCGCCGCCGCATCCGGGAACTCGCCCGGTCGCGCGAGGCGCTGCTCGAAGGATGGGGCGGCGAGATCGTGGTGAACGTCCGGCGCGCGTGCGCCGAGGTGGCGTGGAACGCTCTGGCGGAGGACTTCGAGCGGTGCGTGAAGAGGGCAAGAACCGCTCCGCGGCCGCCGGTGTCATGATGGCCGCGCTGGCTGGGTACAAGCGGTGGGTCTCGCCGCTGCTGCCGCCGGCGTGTCGGTTCGCCCCCACGTGTTCCGAGTACATGCGAGAGGCGATCGGTGTGCACGGGCTGAGGCACGGCCTCTGGCTCGGGGTGCGCAGGCTGGGCCGCTGCCACCCGTGGAACCCCGGCGGCTACGATCCGGTGCCGCCGCGCGAAAGGGGCTAGGCGATGGAAAAGCGCGTGCTGCTGGCGGCGGTTCTCTCCGGCATCGTGGTGATCATCTGGTTCTCGCTGTTTGCGCCCAAGCCGCCGAGCACCGCGAACGGCCCGGCCCCGGCCGCCACGGCGGCGGCGGGGGAAGTGGGAACGCCGGCGGGCGCCGCGGCGCCCGCATCCCCTGAAGCCGCGACGCCGCAGGTTCCGGCGGGTCCCGTGGTGGCGGCGGAGGCCGGCGAGGACAAGACGCCGGTCGAGCTCGCGGGCGACGGCTGGCGCGCCACGCTCAACCCGGCGGGCGGGGTGATCTCGTCGCTGGTGGTCGAGGGGTACCGCGACGACGCCGGGGGGCCGCTCGACCTGGTGCGGGCCGGCGCCACGCCGCCGCTGGCGGTCGCCGCTCCCGGACCCTGGAATGAGGCGCTGTACAAAGTGGCGCAGGTCGGCGGCGCGGTCCAGATGCGCTGGAGCGACGGCGCCGGGAACTGGGTGGAGAAGAAGGTCTCGGCCGGCAAGGGAAAGTACGCGGTCGAGGTCGAGGTGCGCGCGGGCGGCGCCCCGGCGCGGGCCGGGGTGGTGATCGCGACCGGGATCGAGAAGGCCCTCAAGGTCGACCAGCAGGGGCGGTTCGGCGCCGAGAGCGCGGTGGTGCGGGTGGACGGCAAGATCGACCGGGTGCTCGCGGCGAAGCTGGACGGCGTGCGCTCGCTGCGCGGCGCGATCGATTTCGCGGGCGTCGAGGACCAGTACTTCCTCCTCGCGCTGTTGCCGACCGACCAGGTCGCCGAGGTGCGGATCTCGCGCTCCGGCACGGGGGCGACGGCGCTTCCCGAGGTCGCGGTCGTGGGCGCGGGCGGCACGGTGGCCGGGACGTTGTACGCCGGCGCCAAGGAGCACACGGTCCTGGTCGGGTACGGCCGCGGCCTCGTCGAGACCCTCTCGTTCGGCATCTTCGGGTTCCTCTCGGTGGGTTTCCTGGCGGCGCTGCGCTGGATCTACGGCTGGGTGGGGAACTGGGGCGTCGCGATCATCGTGCTGACCGCCGCGATCCGCATCCTGCTCTTCCCGCTCAACCACAAGAGCGTCGTGTCGATGAAGCGGATGCAGGCACTGCAGCCGAAGATGAAGGCGATCCAGGAGCGCTACAAGGATCGGGCGAAGAAGGACCCCAACGTCCGCACCCGGATGAACCAGGAAGTGATGCAGATGTACAAGGAGGAGGGCGTCAACCCGATGGGCGGCTGCCTGCCGATGCTGGTGCAGCTGCCGATCCTGTGGGCGCTCTACTCGCTGTTCGCCTACGCGATCGAGCTGCGGCAGGCGCCGTTCGTGTTCTGGATCCACGACCTGGCCGCCAAGGACCCGACCTACATCACCCCGATCCTGATGACCGCCTCGATGGTGCTGCAACAGCGGATGGCGCCGCAGACGGGCGATCCCGCGCAGCGGCGGATGTTCATGCTCATGCCGTTCATCTTCGGCTTCATGTTCATGAGCTTCCCGGCGGGACTGGTGCTGTACTGGCTGGTCAACAACCTGTTCACGATCGGGCAGCAGCTCCTCACGGAGCGGATGATGACGGCGTCGGCGGCGTCGGCGCAGCCGAAGTGAAGGCGCGGCGGGGGCTGAGCCGGGCAAGCTGGGCGGCGCGGCTCGCCGCCCACGGGCTGGCTCCGGACCTCGCGGACCGTCTGGCGCGCTACCTCGAGCTCCTCGGGCAGTGGGGCGGAGCGGTCGACCTGTTCGGCGGCGCCGACCCGAAGCGGCTGCTCGCCGGCCTGGTGCGCGACGCGCTGGCCGCGCTGCCGTACCTCGGCGAGACGGACGTCCTCATCGACATCGGAAGCGGGAACGGGTTTCCGGCGGTGCCGCTGCTGCTGGCCCGGCCCGGGGCGCGCGGCGTGCTGCTGGAGCCGCGCGAGCGCCGGTGGGCGTTCCTGAAGGAAGCGGTGCGCGAGCTCGGCCTGGCGGCGGAGGTCCGCCGCGAGCGCGCCGCCGACCACGCCGGCGGCGGCTACGACGTGGCGACGGTCCGCGGCCTCGCGGCCGAGGCGTGGCTGCCGCAGGCGCCCCGCCTGGTCACGGCAGGCGGCTGCGTCCTGTGGTGGACGAGCGCCGCGAACGCCGCCACGCTGGCCGCCGAAGTGCCGGAAGGCCGTGTGTTACCCTTGCCGCTGTCGGATCCGGCGCACGGCGTCCTCGCGGTCTGGCGCCGATGTTCCACGTGAAACATTTTGGAGAACTCTTGAAGAATCAAAGGGTTGTGGCAATCGCGAACCAGAAGGGCGGGGTCGGCAAGACGACGACCGTCATGAACCTCGGGGCGGCGCTGGCCGCCTGCGAGCAGACGGTCCTGGCGCTCGACCTCGACCCCCAGTCCAACTGCTCCTCGGGGCTGGGGTGGGACGGCGAGGGCCCGACCTCGTACGAGGTGCTGGAGGGGCTGCGGCCGCTGCGCGATGCGGCGGTGGCCACGCGCTTCCCCGGCCTCGACCTGCTGCCGGCGCGGCGCGACCTGGTCGGTGCCGAGGTGGAGCTGCTCGCCGACCCCAAGCGGGGGGAACGGTTGCGCCAGGCGCTCGCCGCCTCGCCGACCGATCACCAGTGGGTCCTGATCGACTGCCCGCCGTCGCTCGGCCTGCTCACCCTCAACGCGCTCGTCGCCGCCGACGCGGTGCTGATCCCGATCCAGTGCGAGTACTTCGCCCTCGAGGGGGTGAGCGAGCTGATGCGGACGCTCGACCGCGTCCGCGCGGCGGGAAACCCCGGCCTCGAGGTCGACGGCGCGGTGCTGACGCTGTACGACGAGCGCGTCAGCCTCTCGCACCAGGTCGTCGACGAGGTGCGGCGGTTCTTCGGCGACGCGGCGTTCACCACGATCATCCCGCGCAACGTGCGTCTGGCGGAAGCGCCGTCGTTCGGACGGACGATCCTGGAGTACGACATCCGCAGCCGCGGGGCGCAGGCCTACCTGGCCCTGGCCGAGGAGATGCTGCGAAGGCGGAGGGCGCATGAAGCGGTCCGCGTTGGGTAAGGGCATTGCGGCGCTGATCCCCGAGGGCGCCGGCTTGCGTCCCGGCACGGTGACCGAGGTGGCGATCGGCGACATCCGGCCCAACCCGCTGCAGCCGAGGAGACAGTTCACGGCGGCGAGCCTCGAGGAGCTGGCGGCCTCGATCCGCGAGCACGGGGTCCTGCAGCCGGTGGTCGTGAACCGCTCGCCGGCCGGCGGCTACGAGCTGATCGCGGGGGAGCGCCGCTGGCGCGCCTCGCGCCTGGCGGGCCTGGAGCGCATCCCCGTCGTGCTGCGCGACGCGGTCCCGGACGCCGATCAGCTCGCTTTGGCGCTGATCGAGAACCTGCAGCGCGAGGACCTCACCCCGATCGAAGAAGCACGCGCGTACCACCACCTGCGCGCCGAGCTCGGGCTCGCGCAGGAGGAGATCGCCGCGCAGGTGGGGAAGGACCGCTCCACGGTCGCGAACGCCCTGCGCCTGCTCCAGCTCCCGCTGTCGGTGCAGGCGATGGTGGACGCCGGCGAGCTCTCCGCCGGCCACGCCCGCGCCCTCGCCGGGGTGAGCGGGGCCGAGCGCCAGGAGGAGATCGGGCGGCGCTGCGCCCGCGAGGGGTGGAGCGTGCGCGAGCTCGAGCGGCGGCTGCAGCCGCCGCCGCGGCGGGCGGCGCGAGCCGTCGATCCCGAGACGGCGGCGGCGGCCGAGCGGCTGGCGCTGGCGCTCGGCGTCCGCGTCGAGATCAACCGCCGCCGTCGCGGCGGTGAGATTCGCCTGGGCTTTGCGAGTGAGGACGAGCTCATCCGGCTCTTCCGGCTGCTCGCCGGGGAGAAGCGATGAAAAAAGGCCAGGGAACGCTCAACGGCTTCTTGGACCAGGGGTGCGCGATCAAGGGCGACGTGGTGTTCTCGGACCTGCTGCGCGTGCACGGCCAGATCAACGGGAAGGTCGCGAGCGAGCACGAGCTCCTCGTCGGCGAAGGCGGGGTCGTGGAGGGCGAGATCACGGTCGGGCGCCTCGTGGTCGCCGGGACGGTGAAGGGCACCGTGCGCGTCAAGGAGAGCTTGATGGTGCACGGGACGGGGCGGGTGCTGGCCGAGGTTTTCGCTCCTACGCTCATCGTCGACGAGGGCGGCGTGCTCGAGGGCGTGGTCCACATGACGCGAACCGACAAGCCCTCAGAGCCCCCCACTTGACACCGGACTCAGAAGCGATTAGCGTGACCCCCTGAGTGAAATTGAGACGCGCAACCGGAGGTCACGATGAAACGAGCCGAAAAGTTCTTCGTCCAGTACCTGCGTGACAACAACCTCAAGGTGACCAAGGAGCGTCTGATGCTCCTCGATGAGCTCTTCGAGTCCACCGGCCACCTCGACGCCGACTCGCTCCTGTTCCAGCTCCGCAACCAGGGCAAACGCGTCTCGCGCGCGACGATCTACCGCACCCTCGACCTGCTGGTCCAGTGCGGCCTGGCGCGCAAGTCGCGCCTCGGGCGCGAGCACTACGTCTACGAGCGGGTCACCCCGGGCAAGCGCCACGACCACATGGTGTGCACCAGCTGCGGCCGCATCATCGAGTTCTACGATTCCGACCTCGACGAGCGGCAGCGCGACGTCTGCCTCGAGCACGGCTTCAGGCCGAGCTTCTACAGCCTGCAGATCCAGGGGCTGTGCGCCGAGTGCCAGAAGAGCGAGTAGCCCCTCCGCCCCGCGGCCTCGCCTTCGTCGCGTTCCTTGTTGTTAAGCATACTTGACAGATCTCGCCGCGGTCCGTACCATCGCCGCGGTCGGGGCGCCGCCGTCCGCGCTCCCGCCGCCGAGCATGAGCCGCGCCGCGAACCTCGCCGAGAGTCCCCAGCAGCAGCAGCCGCTGCTGCTGGTGGGCAACCCCAACGTCGGGAAGAGCGTGATCTTCGGCGCGCTCACCCGGACGTACGTCACCGTCTCCAACTACCCCGGCACCACCGTCGAGATCACCCGCGCCCGGGCGCGCGCCCTCCCCGGCGTGCCCGAGATCATCGACACGCCGGGGACGAACTCGCTGACGCCGCAATCCGAGGACGAGCAGGTGACGCGCGACATCATGCTCGCGGAGCCCGATGCGGTCGTCGTCCAGGTCGGGGACACGAAGAACCTCCGGCGCGTGCTCTACCTCACCGCGCAGCTCGCCGAGCTCGGGCGCGCGCAGGTGCTCGTCCTCAACCTGCAGGACGAGGCGCGCGACCTCGGCGTCCGGGTCGAGGCCGCGGAGCTCGAGCACCGGCTCGGCATCCCGGTGCTGCCCGCGACCGCGACCACCGGCGCCGGGCTCGCCGAGATCGGCCGGCGGCTGCCGGGCGCGGCGCGCGCCCGGCTCGAGACCCCCTACCCGGCCGCCGTCGAGCGCGCCGAGCTCGAGGTCGCTTCCGTCCTGCCCGCAGCCCTCGGCGAGGCGCGGCGGGGGGTGGCGCTGATGCTGTTGGCCGGCGACCGCACCCTCGCCGGCTGGACCGCCGAGCACCTCGGCGCCGCGGACGTCGAGCTGGTGGCGAGCCAGCGCGCCGAGCTCGAGCGCATGCTCGGGTGCAGCGCCGCCACCGCGATCGCGCGCGCCCGCCACCGGGCGGTCGCCGAGCTGCTGCGCGAGGTCTTCCACGTCGACCGCGCCCGCTCGGGGTCGCTACGCGACCGCCTCGGCGCGCTCTCGATGCACCCCCTGTGGGGGATCCCGTTCCTCGCCGTGGTGCTGTTCGCCGCCTACGAGTTCGTCGGCGTCTTCGGCGCCGGCACGCTCGTGAACTTCACCGAGAACATCGTGTTCGGCAAGGTCATCAACCCGGCCGCGACCGCCGCGGTGAACTGGCTCGTCCCATGGGCGTGGCTGCGGGGACTGATCGTCGGACCGTACGGCGTGGTGACGATGGCGCTGACGTACTCGATCGCCATCGTCCTGCCCGTCGTCGGGACGTTCTTCGTCTTCTTCGGCGTCCTCGAGGACTCCGGCTACCTCCCCCGCCTCGCGGTGATGGTCAACCGCGTCTTCCGCCTCATGGGCCTCAACGGCAAGGCGGTTCTACCGATGATCCTCGGCCTCGGCTGCGACACGATGGCGACGCTCACGACGCGGATCCTGCCGACGCGCAAGGAGCGCGCCCTGGTGACGCTCCTGCTCGCCCTCGGCGTCCCCTGCTCGGCGCAGCTCGGCGTCATCCTCGCGATGCTCGGCTCGATGGCGCCGGCGGGGACGTTCATCTGGGCCGGCGTCGTGGCCGGGACGATGTTCGGCGTCGGCTGGGCCGCGGCGAAGCTGATGCCGGGGCGCGGCTCCGACTTCCTGCTCGAGGTGCCCCCGATCCGGGTCCCGGGTATCGCCAACATCCTGATCAAGACCGCCGCCCGCACCGAGTGGTACCTCAAGGAAGCCGTGCCGCTGTTCGTGCTCGGCACGCTCCTCCTCTTCGGTCTGGACGCCGTGGGCGCGCTCCCCCGCATCGAGGCGTTCTCGCGTCCGCTGGTGGTCGGGGCGCTCGGCCTGCCCCCCAAGGCCGCCGACGCCTTCCTCGTCGGTTTCCTGCGCCGCGACTACGGCGCCGCCGGCTTCTTCCTCATGCGCAAGAACGGCGAGCTCAACGGCGTCCAGTCGCTGGTGGCCCTCGTCGTGATCACGCTGTTCGTCCCCTGCATCGCGAACTTCTTCGTCATGGTCAAGGAGCGCGGCGTCAAGACCGCGGCCGCGATGGTCGCCTTCATCGTGCCGTTCGCGTTCGCCGTCGGGGCGGCGCTCAACTGGGTGCTGCGCGCGCTCGCGGTGCGATTGTGAGCGCGGCGGCAGAGCCCGGGGCGGTGCGGTCGGTGCAGTGCCCGCTGTGCGGCGGCCGCTTCCAGGGGAAGGAGTCGTGCCCGAGGGGGTGCCCGCTCGCGGGCAACTGCCGGACGCTGTGCTGCCCGCACTGCCACTACCGGTTCGTCGAGGACTCCACGGTGGCGCGCTGGGTGCGGCGGCTGCTTCCCGGGAGGCGGGCGTGAGCGCGCCCGCCCCGCTGGCGCCGCGTCCGGAGGCGGCCGCGCGCGAGGAGGTGCTGGAGGAGCTGTGGACGGCCGAGGAGGCGGGCGTCTCGCTGTCGCTGCCGGAGCTTGCCCGCACGATCCACGCGGGCCCCGGCGAAGGCTGGGGCGAGGTCGCCGCCGAGCTCGTCGATTTGGGCCTGGTCGCGCTCGACGGCGACCGGCTGCGCCTGACGCCGGCCGGCAAGGCGCAGGCGAGGGAGGCCGTTCGCCGCCACCGCCTGGCCGAGGTACTCTTCCACCAGGTGCTCGAACTGTCGATGGAGACGACCGAAGCCGAGGCGTGCCGACTGGAGCACGAGCTCTCCCCCGGGGTCACCGAGGCGGTGTGCTCGTTCCTCGGCCACCCCCCGGTGTGCCCGCACGGCCGGCCGATCCCGCCGGGGGCGTGCTGCGGGGCGCTCTCCCGCCGCGTGCCGTCGCTCATCTGCCGTCTCATCGACCTGACGCCCGGCGAGCGGGGCCGGGTGGTCCTGATGGCGCCGCGCCACCGCGAGCGCCTCGACCAGCTCGCCGACCTCGGGGTCAGTGCGGGCGCCACGCTGACGTTGCGCCAGCGCAAGCCCTCGCTGGTGGTCGAGGTGGACCGCACGCTGCTCGCGCTCGAGGACGACATCGCCCGGGGGATCTACCTGCGTCCCCTGCTGGAGGGGGAATGACGGCGGCGGGCGCGCGCCGGCCGAGGTCCGCCCCCGCGGGCCGTCGCCCCGAACGGGGGACCGCGTCCGTCTGGCGGGCGTTCGAGGACAACGAGATCACCCACTCCGGCGCCCACTACCTGCTGGCGATCGCGGCGTCGGCGAAGCTCGGCCGCGCGCCGCGCGGCGCCGACGTCGCCCGCACCCTGGGCGTCACGCGCGCCGCGGCCTCGCTGCAGCTGCGGGTGCTGCAGGAGCACCGACTCGTCCGCCTCGACGCCGAGCAGCGCCTCCGCCTCACGCGGGCGGGCTCGAACCTGGTGTCGCGGGTGGCGAGCAAGCGTGAGGTGCTGCTCGTGTTCCTGCGCGAGGTGATGGGCGTGGGCGCCGCGACCGCCGAGCTCGACGCCTGCAAGGTCGAGCACCTCCTCTCGGAGGAGACCGGCGCCGCGATGGTGCGCCTCGTGCGCTTCCTGCGCTCCGGCCAGCCGCAGGCGCGCGACTTCCTCGCCGCGTTCCGGAAGACGACGGCGAGCTGCCCGCCGGGCGTGCGCTGCGACGTGTGCGCCGAGGCGTGCCTGCTCGCCGCCGACTCGCACCGCGCGGCGCGCGTCTAGCTGAGGCGCCGCCCGCGGACCGGCGCCATCTGGGCGCCCTCGCCGCCGCCGTTGGCAAGGCATATACTGACGTCACAACGACGGGGGGGATCACATGAGACGACGGTTTGGGAGTGTTGCCGTGCTTCTGTTGGTCGGGGGGCTCGCGACTGCCGGTGTCGCGCGCGCCGGCACGATGCAAGTGAGGGACTTCGACGCGCGCGTCCTGCCGGGGAGCGGCCCGGGGTTCGAGCGTGCACCATGGCCTTCGCACCGCATCACGGTGGGCGATCACATCCAGTTCATCGCGCTCGTCTGCCACGATGCGCCGATCCACAACGTGCGGATCTCGTTCACGACGACCGCCCCGATCACCGGGTACCAACCCGCCGCCCTCAACAGCGGGCTGTTCACGGTGGGCAGTCCGACGGAGCCGTGCGGCTTTACCCACACGATGTGGGCCGGAACCGCGACGTTCACCACCGCGGGGCGATATGCGATCACGTTCAGCATCGTGGCCGAAGGCGCGGGGCCCGCGAGCCGGACGTTCGAGCTCGACGTCGACGATCTGCCGCGCGCGGTTGCGCCTCCGCTCGTGGCGGCGACGTGTCTGCGTCCCACCATCCGGATCACGTCGCCCACGGCGGTTACGGGGTTGTGCCTCGACCGCCTCGTTCACGTCAACGCCCAGGTGACGCTGCGGGGGTGCGCGCCCTACACGCTGACCGTTTCGGTGCGCAAGCCGGACGGGACCACGCAGGTCCTTCCCGCGCGGACGGCCGCGCCGTGGAGCGTGACGTTCACGCCGACCGAGGCCGGAAGCTACACGATTTCAGCGGAAATCAAGGACCGCAACGGCGCGTCCAGCGTCGCCACGGTCAACACGGCTGCACGACGGTGCGTCCCGTTGCCGTTGGTGCAGCCGAAACACTGAGCCGGCTGTCCCGGAACCGAATGACCGGCCGCCGCAGGGCGACCGGCCTTCGGTATGCCCAGCATTCATGTCGGCCGGGCAGTGAAGGTCCCGGAGGGAAGAGGTCACACCGACCCGAGCGAAGCGGGATGGCATGACCGCCAAGCGGACGCTGTGACCGAGCCAGCGAACCCCTGGAAGCCACGGCGCCGGGACTGGCCCGGCGGGGGCCTCCGAACCCTCAGGCGACGGCAGGCCGATCGTGAGGCGAGGCGGGTGGACCGTGGCCCGCGGACTAACGGGCCGCGGCGCCCGCGGCGAGCTCCTTGACGAGGTTGCCGACGACCGCCTTGGCGTCCCCGAACACCATCAGGGTGCGGTCCATGTAGTACAGCTCGTTGTCGATGCCGGCGAAGCCCGGGCTCATGGAACGCTTGATGACCATCACGGTGCGCGCCTTGTCCACGTCGAGGATCGGCATGCCGTAGATCGGGCTCGACTTGTCGTGGCGCGCCGCGGGATTGGTGACGTCGTTGGCCCCGATCACCAGGGCGACGTCGGCCTGCGCGAAGTCGGAGTTCACCTCGTCCATCTCGACCAGGCGGTCGTACGGGATGTCGGCCTCCGCGAGCAGCACGTTCATGTGCCCCGGCATGCGCCCGGCGACCGGGTGGATCGCGAACTTCACGACGACGCCGAGCTTGGTCAGGACGTCGAACAGCTCGCGCACCTTGTGCTGCGCCTGCGCGACCGCCATGCCGTAGCCGGGGACCACGATCACGAGTCCGGCGTTCCCGAGGATCGGCGCGGCTTCCTCCGCCGTGGCGCTGCGGACGATCCTCTCTTCGGCCGCCGCCGCCGAGGCCTGGACCTGGCCGAACGCGCCGAACAGCACGTTGGCGAACGACCGGTTCATGGCGCGGCACATGATGATCGAGAGGATCAAGCCCGACGAGCCGTCGAGGGCGCCGGCGACGATCAGCAGGCGGTTGTCGAGCACGAACCCCATCGCGCAGGCGGAGAGCCCGGCGTACGAGTTCAGAAGCGAGATCACGGTCGGCATGTCGGCGCCCCCGATCGGGATGATCAGCAGGACGCCGAAGACGAGCGCGAACGCGCCGAACGCGGGGAACAGCCAAGTGCGCGCGGGGCTGGCGACCAGCGCGACGCCGGCGGCGACCGCGAGGGCGAGGAGCGCCAGGTTGACGACGTTCTGGCCGCGGTACGTGATCGGACGGGTCGGCAGGATGTCCTGCAGCTTGCCGAACGCCATCAGCGACGCCGTGAACGTCAGGAACCCGAGCAGCACCTCGAGCGCCAGCGCCGACATCGTGAAGACGTCGAGCTTCGGCGTGCGCAGGTAGAACTCGGCGGTGCCGACGAGCGCGGCCGCGAGCGCGCCGAAGGCGTGCGACAGGGCGGTCCGCTGCGGCACCGCGGTCATCGGCATCATCGCCATCGGGACGCCGATGATCGTGCCGAGGACGAACGCGATCGCGATCCAGCGGTAGCTGACGATCTCGGGCCGCAGCAGCGTCCCGCCGACCGCGAGCGCCATGCCGACCACGCCGACGATCACGCCGCGGCGGGCGGTGTGGACCGCGGAGAGCCACTTGAGCGCGAGGATGAACGACGCCGCGGCCGCGAGGTAGATGAGCGGGATGACCTTGTCGATCATCGCTTGCCCGCCCCGCTCTTCCTGAACATCTTGAGCATCCGGTACGTGATCAGGTACCCGCCGACGATGTTGATCATCGAGCAAGTCACCGCCACGGCGCCGAGCACGGTGGAGAGCGGGCTCTCCTGCTTTCCGGCGACCAGGATCGAGCCCACGACCGCGATCGCCGAGATCGCGTTGGTCAGCGACATCAGCGGCGTGTGCAGCAACGGCGAGACCCGGCGGATGATCTCGAGGCCGAGGAACGTCGCGAGCATGAAGACGAACAGCGAGACCTCGAAGTCGGAGCTCATGCGGTCGTCCCCTCCGCCGGGGGCTTCGGCGCGGCCTTGCCGGCACGGACGTCGCCTGCGTGGGTCACCAGGCAGCCCTTGATGATCTCGTCCTCGAGGTCGAGGGCGAACGCCCCGTCCTTCCAGAAGGCGAGCACGAACGCCGTGAGGTTGCGCGAGTAGAGCGTGCTGCCGTGCCACGGCACATCGGAGGGAGGGTTGTCCGGCCCGCAGATCGTCACGCCGTGCGCCACGACGGTCTGCCCGGGCACGGTCAGCTCGCAGTTGCCGCCCGCCTCCGCCGCGAGGTCGACGATCACCGAGCCGGGCTTCATCGCCGCGACCATCGCGGCCGTGATCAGGCGCGGCGCCTTCACCCCCCCGATCAGCGCGGTCGTGATCACCACGTCGGACGCGGCGCAGCGTTCGGCGATCAATTCGGCCTGCTTGCGGTAGAACTCGGCCGACAGCTCCTTGGCGTAGCCGGAGGCGTCCTGAGCTTCCGCGACGGCGGCCCCGACGAACTTGGCGCCGAGGCTCTCGACCTGCTCCTTGACCGCCGGCCGCGTGTCCGTCGCCTCGACCGCCGCGCCGAGGCGGCGCGCGGTGGCGATCGCCTGCAGCCCGGCCACCCCGGCGCCGATCACGAACACCTTGGCGGGGAACACCGTGCCGGCCGCGGTCATCAGCATCGGGAAGTAGCGCGGCAGATGGTCGGCCGCGAGCAGCACCGCCTTGTACCCGGCGATGTTGGCCATCGAGGAGAGCGTGTCCATCGCCTGCGCCCGGGTGATGCGCGGGATCAGGTTGACGGCGAACGCGGTGATGCGGCGCGCGGCCAGCTTCTCCACCACGTCCGGGTGCCGCGCCGGCACCAGGGTGCCGAGCAGCATCGCGCCCTCGCGCATGAGCTCGGCCTCGTGCGTACCCAGGTCCCGGTTGAGGGCGGGGGCCTGCACCTTGACCACGAGGTCCGCACCGGCGTACAGCGCCGTCGCGTCCGCGGCCAACGCGGCGCCGGCCTCGGCGAACTCGGCGTCGGTGAAGAACGCGCGCTCGCCGGCGCCGCGCTCGACGGCCACCGCGATCCCGGCCTTGACCAGCTTACGCACGGATTCCGGGACCAGCGCGACGCGGCGTTCCCCCGCCCGGATCTCCCGCGGCACCCCGATCCTCATCGCTGACCTGCCTGCCGACGAGACATGGGCCCCATCCCGCACTCGGGAAGCGGCCGGCGGCGCGCGCTATTCCCGCCGCCCCCGCGGGTCGCCCGGCGTCCGCCGCGCACCCCTGCGCCGAGACCGCATCATTCTCCGGAGCGCCGGAGGCGGCGGCGGGCGATGTGCGCCACGCTCGCATCCGGGAAAACCAGCCTGGCGCCCGCGACCGCGGCCGTGAGCGGGGTCCCGAGAAGGTCGCTGATGGTCCGCGCCACGGGCCGATCGGTGAACGCCACGGCGGCGGTCGCCCGCGGGACCGTCGCGGCGGTCGCGAACGTCACGACCGCGAGCTCGTCGTCGCCCGCGGGGAACGTCTGCCCGTCGGGGAGGGTGAGCGTGATTCCGAGGCGGCCGGACGAGGCCTCGGAACGGTCCACCACCAGCGCGGCCGCCGCGGCGGCGCTGCCGGCCGCCACCACGGGCGCGCCCAGCATGGCGGGCTCGAACGCGAGAGAAAAGCTCACCTCGTGCTCGTCCCCGAGCGCGGACATCACGATCGGCACGTCGATCGGAGAACCGGGGTTCACCGGCGCGGCGACGGCGCGCAGCCGCCGCGGCCCGAGGGTCGCGGTCACCGTGAGGAACCGGGTGAACGCCATCCCGTCCGCGCTGGTGGCGGAGAACGTGACGTGCCCCTCCTGCGAGCCCTGGGCCAACCCGCCGGCAGCCACGGTGACGGCCGGCCGCGTCGCGATCGCCGCCGCGTCCGGCGTGATGACGAGCCACGGCACGTCGGCAACCGCCGTCCAACTCAGCGTGTAGGGCCCCGCGAGCGTGGCTTGCACGGTGCGGTCGGCGGGCTGACCCGAGTCCACGCCGACGACGAGCGCCGACGGCTCGAGCGTCAGGCCGGCTGGCCGCGCGGCCGCGCCCTGCAGCATGTCGAACGCCCGTCCCGAGGCCGGGACGTAGTCCGCGACCACGGCCGTGTGGAGCGCGGTCCACGCGACGCCGGAGAGGGCGTCGGTGTCGAGGGTGACGCTGGCGACGCCGTCGGGCGCGAGCGGGGGCACGAGGTCGAACCACGGGGCGGCCCGGATGATCCGTCCCGTCACGCCCACGTGCGCGTCCTCGTACACGAGCGCGTGCAGCGCCGCCTGGTTCGCAGCGGCGGAGAGCGTGACGCCGGAGGTGTTGTGCAGCCGCACGTACACCCGCATCCGGGTCCCGACCTGGCGCGCATACGCCTCGATCTCCGCCTTTGGCGGGCGGGCCAGCTCGGCGTCGACGAGCGTCTGCAGGACCGTCGTGAAGTTCCCCAGGTCTCCCGTCGAGATGCGATGCCCGGAGTCCACGATCACGAGCGGCAGGTACGCCGTTTGGCCGTTGAACGCGGCCCAGAACCGGCTGATGCGGTTGCCGGTCGGCGCGTCCACGTTCTGCTCGATGAAGACCGCGCGACCCTCGTACTGCCGGGCGAGGGCGTCGACCGCCGGACCGGCGGCCTGGCACGACGGTCACGTGTAGCGCGTGAACGCCTCGAACACCACGAGGCGCGGCGCCGGACCTTCCTGGGGCGCCTCCTGCGCGACGGCGGTGGCCGCCGCCCCGGTCAGCGCCAGAGCCGCAACGAGCCACGCCCCCGATCGTCGTACCGTCGTCATGGCTGCACCTCGAACCTAGCGGAACCGGATGCGGGCGAAGCGCCGCTTGCCGACCTGCGCGAGGTGCGAGCATCCGGCGCCGGCGTCGAGCGTCGCGAACGGGTCGCGCACCGTCTCGCCGGCGAGCTTCACACCGCCCTGCTGCAGCAGGCGGCGCGCCTCGGCGTTGCTGGGCGCGAGCCCCGCCATCACCAGGACCTTGACGACCGGGAGCGGTTCCCCCGAGGCCGGCAGCGCGATCTCGGCGACCTCGTCGGGGACCTCGCGCTTCTGGTGCACGGTGCGGAAGTGCGCCTCGGCGGCGACGGCGGCGGGGGCGCCGTGAAAGTCGGTCGTGATCGTGCAGGCGAGCTCGAACTTCACGTCCATCGGGTGGCGGGAGCCGCCGGCGGTCGCCTTCTTGAGCGCCTCCACTTCGGCGGGGGCGAGGTCGGTGCACAGCGTCCAGTAGCGCCACATCAGGGCGTCCGACACGGACATGAGCTTGCCGAACATCTCCTCCGGCGCGTCCTCGACCGCGATGTAGTTGCCGAGCGACTTGGACATCTTCTCGACGCCGTCGAGGCCCTCGAGCAGCGGCAGCGTCATGACGATCTGCGGCGGCAGGCCGAGCTTGCCCATCAGGTCGCGCCCGACGAGCAGGTTGAAGAGCTGGTCGGTGCCGCCGAGCTCGACGTCGGCCTTGAGCGCCACCGAGTCGTACGCCTGCGCCACCGGGTAGAGCAGCTCGTGCAGCGAGATCGCCTCGCCGGCCGCCAGGCGCTTGGCGAAGTCGTCGCGCTCGAGCATCTGCGCCAGCGTCACCCGCGCGGTCAGGCGGATCCACTCCTCGCTCGTGAGCGCGCCGAGCCAGCGCGCGTTGAAGTCGATGACCGTGGCCTGGGGGTCGAGGAGTTTGAAGATCTGGCGCTTGTACGTCTCGGCGTTGGCCGCGACCTGCTCGCGGGTGAGCTGCGGCCGGGTCGCCTTCTTGCCGGTGGGGTCGCCGATCATGCCGGTGAAATCCCCGATCAGGAACACCACCCGGTGGCCGAGCTGCTGGAAGTGCCTCATCTTGCGGATCACGACCGCGTGGCCGAGGTGGAGGTCGGGGGCCGACGGGTCGAAGCCGACCTTGACCGTGAGCGGGCGTTTCTCGCGCCGCGAGGCGAGGAGGCGGGCCTCGAGGTCCTCCGGGCGCACAACGTCGACGCACCCCTTGAGCAGGAGGTCCATCTGCTCCTTGATCGCAGGCCTTCCCTCAACCATGACCCCTCCCGGCGCCCCCGGCGCTTCAACTCCTGTGCGGGTTGGATTTTCGCACAGTGGTCCGGTCGGGCCGCGGCGCCGGCATCGGCGGCGCCTGGCCGCGGGCGTAGCGGGCCAGTTTCTCCCACGCCGGCAGGGCGGCGATCACCTTGCCGACCTCGGCCGGGTCGGCGCCGAGGAGGTCGGCCTCGGTGGGCACGAAGGGGAGAAACGCGGCGGCGGCGGCACGCGCGCTGGCCGCCGCCGCGTCGCCGTAGAAGACGGCGAGCAGCTCGCGCGCCGCGGCGGCGACCTCGCCCGCCGCGGCCTTCGCTGCGGCGGCCTTCTTCCACACGGCGGCGAGCCGGGCGTCGAGCGCGGGCACGTGGGGACCGCCCGCGGACGCGACGGTCAGCGCCAGCCTCCCGGCCGGCGCCAGGAGCATCGTCGACATCCCGGCGTCGAGCGCGAGGCGGTCGCGCAGCAGCTGCGCCGCGACCATGCCGGCGGCGGTGGGCGGCAGCTCGACCACCCCCACGATCTCAGGGGCGCCGGCGCCGACGGTCCAGTTCAACCCGGGGCCGCCGGGCGCGGCGCCGGCGGTCACCCGGCCCGGGGCGATGCCGCCGAAGAACTTGCCGGCGGCCTCGCCGCCCAACTCGAGATCGGCCGGCAGCGCCAGCGCGATCGAGAACGCCTCCCCCGCGGGGACGTCGGCAAGACCGAGCGCGCGCATCACGACGGCTTCGAGGTCGTCGTGGGCGGCCGGCCGCACCGAGGTCACGCCGTCGCTCACGGTTTCGATCACGTCGGTGAGCGCCGCGGCGGGCGCGGCGACCGCGACGGCCGGGACCCCGGCGAGGTCGCGCACCGTCGTCGCCCAACCCTTGCGCGCCGCGGCGGTGGCCGCGGCCGCCACGACCTCGCGGCCTGCGCGCGGGGCGACGTTGCCGAGCGCGACCGCGACCACCCCGACCTCGCCCGGGATCCAGCGCACCTGGACGAGCGTTCCGTTGTCGAGCGTCTGCCTCGCCTCGTCCCGCGCCCGCCGCTCCTGCTCCACGACGGTCGCGAAGCCGGCGTGGCCGCCGAGGATCTCGCGGGCGAACTCGGCGAGCGTCCCGGCGTCGACCACGGGCGTGACGAGCGTCCCGGCGACCCGCCCGCCGAGGGCGAGGCGATCCGCCAGCTCGGCCGCGACCGGTCCGCCGCGGACCGCCGCCTGGGCCTCGCGGGCCTGGCCGGCGGCGAGGGCGCGGCCCACCTCCTCCACCGTCGCCGGGGTGGACGCGAGCGCCGCGACGCGCTGGCGGAGGCGCCGCAGGAGCGCGCGCGGGTGCTCGTTCGCGGCCGTCAGGCGCACGGCCAAGCGGGCGCAGTCGTCCTGCAGCTCGCTCTCCACCCTGATGTCGGGAAATTCGGCCGCGAGGCGCATCCGCACCCAGGCCACGAACGCCGGCACGAGATCGGTGCGCGGGTCGTCGGGCTGGGGGAGCGCGAAGTCGAGCTCGACGCGGTCGGGGCTGCCCTGCTGCACCTCCACGCCGCCGTCCGCCAGCACGCAGCGGGCACGCGGCAGCGACCTCGCCGCGACCGCGTCGAGCGCGGCGAACGCATCCCCGAGCTCACGCGCGGGGACGGTCCCGAGGGCGACCACCGAGGCGGCGCCGCTCGCGGCGAGCCGCGCGGCGAACTCGCCGACCGCCTGCGGCGCCAGCAGCGACGGCACCGTGACGGTCCACAGCTGCGCGCCGCGGCGCGGCCGCACCGTGACGGGGAAACCGGCGATCGCGGCCGGGGGCGCGGCGTCCGCCGGCACCACCGCCGCGAGGTGCTCGACGTCGCCGCCGACCACCGCGACGACCGCGACCGGGATGCCGGTCGCGGTCCGCCACTCGCTCGTGACCTGGGCGCCCGCCGGGAGCGCGGCGGCGAGCGTCACACTCAGCGCCAACAGGTACTTGCCCATGGCCCTATCATAGCGGTCATGCGACTCTCTCCACTCTCGCCCCGCGTCGTCGCGCTCTCCTGGGGGGCGGCGCTGCTCGTCTGGCCGCTGGCGTGGCTGCTGCTCGCCGTCGCGCAGGGCGTGGGGACCGTGATCGCCGGGGGCGGGTGGATCGGCGTGGCGGTTCCGCTCGGCGTTCACCCGTGGGGGATCGTCAACGAGCCGACCGTGGCGTTCGCGGGCTCGCACCCCGCCCTCCTCCTGTACTGGCTGGCGCCGCCCCTCGCGGCTCTGGCCGTCGCCGCCCTGGCGCCGGTGGTGCTGCCGGTGCCGCCGGGTTGGCTCGCCGAGGTCGCCGTCTTCCAGCTCGCGGCGGCGAGCGCGGTGCTCGGTCTCGGCGTGGCCGCCCGCTTGGGAGCCGCGGACGGCCCGGCGTCCGGCCTCGCCCTGTTCTGGGGCGTGCCGGCGCCGGTCTTCGAGGCGGCATCCGCGCTGCTCGGGGCGGTCGTCGTCCAGCTGGCGGTGGCCCGGCTCGCCTCCCACCTGTGGGCGGAGCCTGGCGGTCCGCGGCGGTCGCGCCGGCTGCTGACGGTGGCGGTGCACACCGGGCCCGCGGCGTTGGTGTGGCTGGCCGCGGTCCTGGCGCTCGGCTGGGCGGTTCCTCGCGACGCCCTGCTCGGCGGCGGCGCGGTGCTGGCGGGCGCCGCGTTCGGCGCGTGGCGCTGGACGCCGCGCTCGCCGTTGCACCCCCGGCCCGATCTCCTGATCCGGCGGGTGGTGGCGGTGTGGGTGGTGGGGGTGGCCGTGTTCGGCGCCGCGGTCTGGGCCGGGGCGCCGCGGCTCGGTCACGGCACGGCGATGGTCTGGGGGGTGCCGGGGATGACGAACAACGTGCGCCCCGGCATGGCGGTGGTCCGGCTCACGCCGCTCCCCGCCCCGAAAAGACCGCCGGCACCGTCAGCGCCATGATCTTGGTGTCGAGCCACAGCGACCAGTGGTCGATGTAGGCGAGGTCGAGCTCCATCCAGGTCGCGAAGTCGAGGTTGGAGCGGCCGGAGATCTGCCACAGACACGTGATGCCGGGCTTCATGGCGAGGCGCCGGCGCTGCCACGGCTCGTACTGCTCGACCTCCTCCGGGATCGGGGGGCGCGGCCCGACCAGCGCCATGTCGCCCACCAGCACGTTGAGCAGCTGCGGCAGCTCGTCGAGCGACGAGCGCCGGAGCAGGTGGCCGACCGGCGTGACGCGGGGGTCCGACGGCGCCTTGAACACGGGGCCGTCCATGACGTTCAAGTGCTCGACCTCGGCGCGCATGCGGTCGGCGTTCTCGACCATGGTGCGGAACTTGAGCAGGGTGAAGCGGCGCCCGTGCAGGCCGCAGCGCACCTGCCGGTAGAGCACCGGCCCGCGCGAGGTGAGGCGGACCGCGGCGACGAGCAACAGCCACAGCGGCGACAGGAGCAGCAGCGCCGCCGCGGACGCGGCCACGTCGATGACGCGCTTGACGAACAGGGCGAAGGGGGCGATCGGCGAGGTGGCGAACGTCAGGAGGGGGATGCCGTTGAGCGCCTCGACCTCGACGTGGGGTTGGAGGTGGGGGAACGGGCGCAACGCGACCCGCACCCGGACTCCGAGCTCCTGGCAGCGCACCAGCGCCGGTTCGAGCTCACCGAGCTGCCGGGTCGGCACCGCGAGCACGACCTCGTCCACGACCTCGCGGGTCAGCAGGTCGAAGAGCGAGGCGAGGTCGGCCACCACCGGGAAGCCGCCGGCCTCGGCGCGGCCGCAACCGTCGGCGTCCACCAGGCCGAGCAGGCGCAGCCCCCAGGCGCGGTGCGCCGCAACCTGGCGCGCCACCGCCACCCCCTCGTCCCCGCACCCGACGACGACCACGACCCGTTCCGGCGCCTCGGCGAGCTTGCGGCCGAGCGCGGTGCGCCGCTCGGCGATCCGCGCCGCCGCCAGCACGACGCCGTTGGTGAGGCCGAAGAGGAGGAGGAACGGGCGGGAGATGAAGTCGAGGCGGAGCAGGTAGCTGGCCGCCGCCAACACGAGCACCCCGAGCACCGCGACGCGCATCTCCTTGAACGCCTCGCGGCGCAGCGAGAGCACCTCGCCGGGGGCGGTCAAACGGTGGGCGGCGAGCAGGAGCATCCACAGGGGGAGCACGACCGCGAGCAGCGGGAGGTAGTCGGAGAACGGGTACAGGCCGCTGGGGAAGAGGCCGGGGAGCACGCGCGGCAGGACGTCGGAGCGCAGCTGATGCGCAAACAGGAAGCTGCCGGCCGTGAGGGCGACGTCGAGGAGCAGGCGGCGGTACGCGATCAGGCGCGCCGGTTCGCGGAGCACAAACCCTCCAGCAGCCGCTCGTAGGCGGCCGCGACGTCGTCCCAGCGGTAGCGTTCGGCCACGCGCGCCCGCGCCGCCGCCCCGAGGCCGGCGAACCGGTCGGGGGCGGCGAGAAACCCGGCGAGCGCCGCGGTCAGGCCGTCGGCGGCGAACGCGAACGGCACGCCGACGCCGCCCGCGACCTCGCGGTTCGGCATGTTGTCGAGGAAGAAGATCACGCGTCCGGCTCCCATCGCTTCTACGAGCGCCGGGTGCGTTCCGCCCACCTCCGTGGCGTGGACGTAGGCGCCGGCGTGAAACAGGAGCTGGCGGTACTCCTCGCCGTAGACCGGGCCGGCGAGCACGACCCTGGGGTCCTCGGAGGCCAGCCGGCGGACGCGCCCGACGAGGGTGCGGGCGTACGGCGCGCCGCCGACCAGGACGAGCGGAACGTCGCCGGGAACGGCGCGGTAGGCGGCGACGACCCGGTCGGGGTTGTTCTCGGGCTCGAAGCGCGAGACGTAGAGGACGTACCGCTGCGGGGCGAGCCCGAGCCGGCGCAGCGCCGAGTCGCCCGCCGGGCGCGGCAGGTCGCCGCCGTACGGGATCATCACCGAGGCGCGCCGCCACGCCCGCCGGTAGTAGCGCTGGATCATGGCGGCGTCGGTCACGACCACGTCCGCCCAGCGCGCCGACAGGCGCTCGCAGGCGCGGTAGTACGCCTGCCCGAGCCGTCCCCACTTGCGGCGCTTGCGCTCGAGGCCGTCGACGTTGAGCGCGACGGGGAGCCGGCGGGCGTGCAGCAGGGGGAGCAGCGGCGCGTTGGCGGCGTTGCACATCAGCACCACGTCGAACCGCCTGCGGCTGGCGTCGAGGCACGACAGCAGCGTGTGCGAGAGCGTCTCCAGCGCCTTGACGCGCAGCGCCGGCAGCGTGCGGACGCGCGCGCCGCGGTGCGCCGCGACGCCGGGGACCCCGGCCTGGGCGCGGGTGTAGACGGTGACCTCGTGCCCGCGCGCCGCGAGGCGGGCGGCAAGCTCCTCGGCGAACGTCTCGAAGCCGCCGTAGCGCGCCGGGATGCCGCGGGTGCCGAGGATCGCGACCCGCATCACCCGCGCACCCGCCGCGCGCGTCCCCCCGGGAGGAACCACCGGGTCAGCGCCCACCCCGAGGCCAGCGCCCGCGACGCGTTGGCCTCGCCGCGCGCGCGCTGGCGCCGGCGCAGCGCCCAGGCTTCGGCGAGCGCGGGCCGCGACGAGCGCTCCACCGTGAGGCACGCCGCGACCACGGCCGCGTCGCGCAGCAGCCACCACGGGAAGCAGGCGAGCCGCCACCGCCAGTCGGCGTTCGACCAGCGCAGCAGGAAGCGGTTGCGCACCGAGTGGCGGTTGATCGCCGCCGTGCCGCGGCGGGCGAGCTCGGGTTTGAGGCCGCGGGCGTGCCAGGCGCGCGCCGCCGGCCAGTACAGGCAGCGCCAGGCGCGGCGCTGCAGCCGCCAGGCCAGGTCCGCATCCTCACGGTACGAGAAGAACGTCTCGTCGAACACCTCGCCGGCAGGGTACGCCACATCCTCGAGCGCCGTCCGGCGGTAGAGCGCCGCCGCGCCGGAGGCGCCGAACACCCACGCGGGGCGCTGCCAGCCGGAGCCCAGGGCGCGGCCGGAGCCGCGGTCGAGGTGGCGACCCGCCGCCGTCACGACGATCCCGGCGGAGTCCACGGTCGGCCCCGCCGCCAGCTCCGCGCCGTGCGCGCGCAGCAGGAGGCCGGTGGCCGCTCCGGCGCGCTCGCGGCGGGCGGTCGCCGCGAGGAGCGTTTCGACGTAGTCGGGCGCCAGGCGGCAGTCGGGGTTGAGGGCGAGGACCCACGGCTCGGAGGTGCGGCGGATCGCCTCGTTGGCGGCGGCGGCGAAGCCGCGGTTCTCCTGCCAGCCGACGACCTCCGCGGGGAGCCCGCGGATGAGCTCTTTGGCCAGCGCGAGGGAGTTGTCGCTCGAGGCGTTGTCCACGACCACGATGCGGTCGGGCCGAGCGGTCTGCGCCGCGAGCGCCGCGACCGTCGCCCGCAGCGTGCCGGCGTGGTTGTGGAGCACGATGAAGGCGGCGACGCCGCTCACGGCGTCACCACCAACCGGTCGAGCACGGCGTCGCCGCCGGCGGTCGCGGCGAGCGCGATGCGGAGGCGGTGGCGGCCGGCGCCGGGGACGCCGGGGATGGGGACGGAGCCGGGCGCGGCGGCGGCGACGTGCATCCGCACCGGTGCGCCGCCGTCCCAGCTCACGCCGAAGTCGGCGCCGCGTTGCGCCGCCCCCTCGAGTCGGCCCTCGAGACGAACGCTCGCGTGGGCGGGGAGGTTGAGCGGCGCTTCGACCGCATCGCCGTCGCCCAGTCGCCAGCCGTTGGGGTAGAGGAAGCGGGAGTACGTCCCCGGAGGAGGCTGCAACGAGCCGCCGACGTGCGTCACCTGCGGGTCCTCGAGCTCGACGACCCGGTCGGTGCGCTGGGTGAGGACGACGATGACCGCGGCCGCCGCCGCGAGGGCGAACGCCACCGCGCTGCGGGCGAGGCCGCGGCCGACGCGGGGGGATCTCCACGCCGCGAGCACGACGGCCAGCGCCGCGACGGCGACGAGCAGCGGGACCACGACGGTGGCGGGCCCGGGGCGCAGGAACGACGGGGCGAGGTGGCGGGCGTCGGCGCCGAAGCGGCGGGCGAGCGCGTCGGCGAGCCACCAGCCGCCGTCGCCGGGGTTGACGGTGAGATGCGGCCGGGTCACGTACACCCACCAGGTGAGCAGGCTCGACGGCAGCGCGAACGCGGCCAGGGCGGCGACCCCCGGCGCTCTCGGCAGGCACGCGAGGGCGAGCGCGAACGCCGGCAGCAGCGGGACCAGGTAGCGGGCTGGCGGCGCACCGCCGCCGTACCACTCCGGCGACGGCAGCAGCGCGGCGAGGGTGAGCACCCCGCCGATCAGGAGCGCGCGCTCCCCCCAACCGCCGCGCCGCACGAGACGCGGCACGCCGGCGAACGCGAGCAGCGCGAGGGGGGCCGCGAACAGCAGCCCGCCCGCGGGGTCGAACGCCAGACCGCCGAGGGTGACGAGCGGCTGCCGCAGGTCGTGCGGGAGGAGGTCGGGGAGGCGCCGCATGCCGAGCGGGTAGCCGAGGAAGAGCGCTTCCACGGCGAGCGCCGCCGCCGTGGCGAGCGCGAGGACCGCCGCCGCGACCGCGACCTCGCGGGCGCGCCGCCGCCGGGGCCACCACACCACCACCGCCAGCGGCGTCAGGATCAACCCCAAACGGGTCTTCACGGCGATGCCGAGCGCCGTCACCGCGGTCACGGCGATGCGCCGGGGGACGGGGCGGGCGAGCAGCACGAGACAGCCGGCCGCGGCGAGCGCGCCGACGATCTCGACCCAGATCTGGGTGCTGAAGGTGGCGAGCGGGTAGGTGAGCAGCAGACCGAGGGGGAGCAACGCCAGGCGCCGCCGGCGTACGCCCAGCTCGCGCGCCCGCCGAACGAGCACGGCGACGAGGCCGGCGCCGGCGAGGGCGAGGAGCGCCAGGGCGCCGGCGCGCCCGTCGGCGAGGTACCCGGGCAGGAGCAGGAACGCGAGCACCGGCGAGTGCAGGAAGATCTTTCCGGTGATGTAGATCCGGTTGTACGGGTGGTGCGCGAGGTCGTAGTTGTTGCTGAGGTCGAGGTCGTGGTCGCGGGCAAGCGAGTCGAGGACGACGAGGTGGAACGGCTCGTCCCCGTACAGCGGCGGCGTGAGGTGCGGCGTCGCCAGCGCCAGCGGCACGAGCAGCGCGGCGGACGCGAGGAAGACGCGCCGGCGGCCGAGCCAGACCCGCGCCGCGGGGAGCCAGGCCGCGAGCAGGGCGGCGAGGGCGAGGTCGACCGCGTGCCGCTCCGCGAGCAGGCGCAAGGGCGCGACCGGGAGCCGGGCGGCGAGGGCGAGCGCCGTGAGCAGCGCCCAGGGCACCGCTGCCCCCGGCGCGCGCCACGTCCCGGCCGCGAGCTGCACGATCGCGACCGCGGCGGCCGCGGCGAGGATCCACGCCGGCAGCGGCCAGTCGCGCGGCGGCGTCGGGCGCGACGTCCCCGCGGTGGCGATGGCGATGGTCACCGCGGGCGGCAGCCCCGGGGCGCGGTCCAGGCGCGGCTGCACGCCGGCCGGCAGGTTGCCCGCAATCCGCCCCGCGACCCCCCACAGCGCGCTGCGCCCGGACCCGGACGGCCGCCACACCGCGACCGCCGGCAGCGAGTGCGCCACCGTCCGCCGCACGTCGGGGCGCTCGTGCGCCCACTCGGCGGTCTCGACGCCGGCGCGGATGGGGAGGTCGCGCCCGACGCCGCGCACGGTGGCGACCACGGTGCCCTGGCGAAGGCCGGCGGCGTTGGCGAGCGACACCTCGACCACGTAGAGACCGCCCTCGGAGACCGGCAGGAGCGCGTCCGGGCTCGCCGCCGTCAGCTCGAGGCCGGAGCGGTCGGGAGGCGGCGGCTGCGGCGGCCCGAGGAGCGAGGCCGCGGCCAGCCACGCGGCCCCCGCCAGCGCCGGCGGGCACAGCGGCGTCGCGACAAGGGCGAGGCCGCCGGCGGCCGCCGCGAGCCACCCCGCCGCGGGGAACGGCGCCGCGGCCGCGAACCCTCCCCAGGCGCCGAGGCTCGCGAGCGTCAAGGCGAGCGCCGCCGCCGCGGCGCCCCAGCCGGCCGCGAACGGGCGGCCGAGATCGGCGCGCGGGGCACGGGCGGCGACGAGCGCGGCGGCCAGCGCCGCAGCGGCGAGGAGCGCGCCCGGCGCCCGCTCGAGGGGGGCGGCGCCGGCGAGCAGGGCGAGCAGCAGCGCCGCGCGCCGATCGAGCAGGCGCGCCGCGGCCGCGGCGAGAGCCGCAACCGCGAGGACAGTGAGCGCGTCCCACCAGGCCGGGTAGCCTGCGAGCCCGAGGCCGGTCGCCGCGCGCACCGCGAGCGCCAGGGCGACGGGGACGATCGTGCGATCGCGGCCGGCCGTTCGCGGCAGCGCCGCGGCGGCGGCCGCGAGCGCCGCGAACGCCAGCAGCGGCGGCAGCGCCATGCGCCGCAACGTCGGGTCGGCGACCATGACGAGGGTCAACGCCGCCGGGAGGATCGCCGCCTCGGCGGCGCGGCGGCGCCAGCCGCCGGGCGCGAGCCATCCCGAGGGGACGAGCGCGACGGCGGCCGCGAGCGCCGCCAGCGCGGCCTCGCCCGGCGGCACGGCGCCGACGCACGCCATCACCGCCGCCAACGCGGCGAACGAGACGGCGGGCAAACACGCCAGGAAACGCCCCGGAACCATCGCGGCGAGTATACGGTTTCGACCCCCGTCGCGGTTGACTCCGCACCGGGAAAGCCCAACAATCCACGGTCTGGAGGTCATCGATGCTGGCGCGAGAGCTGGTGCGCACCTCACCCGACCGCATCCGGGCCGCGCTGGCGGCGCGGCGCAGCGACGCCCCGTTCGAGCGGTTGCTGGCGGCGGACGTCCGCTGGCGCGAGGCCCAGGCCGAGCTCGAGGCGCTGAAGGCCGAGCGCAACCGCGGCTCGAAGGAGGTCGGCGGGCTGTTCGCGGCCGGGCGCAAGGCCGAGGCGGAGGCGCTGCGCGGCGCCATGGCCGACCTCGGTTCGCGCGTCGCCGCCGCCGAACAGGGGGCCGCGGCGCTGGCCGCCGAGGTCGCCGAGCTCGAGCTCACGATTCCAAACCTGCCGCATGCGAGCGTGCCGGAAGGCCCGGACGAGAGCGCCAACCGGGTGGAGCGCACCTGGGGGGAACCGCCCGCGTTCGCGTTTTCGCCGCAGGCGCACTGGGACCTCGGGCCGGCGCTCGGCATCCTCGACTTCGAGCGCGCGGCCAAGGTCGCCGGCGCGCGCTTCGCGGTGCTGTGGGGCGCCGGGGCGGCGCTCGAGCGCGCGCTCGTCACGTTCATGCTCGACCTCCACCGCGGCAGCGGCTACCGCGAGGTGTACGTGCCGTTCATGGTGAACCGGCAGGCGCTGATCGGCACCGGGCAGCTCCCGAAGTTCGAGGCGGACCTGTTCCACATCGAAGGAACCGAGTACTTCCTGGTGCCGACCGCGGAGGTCCCGGTCACCAACCTGCACCGCGGCGAGGTCCTCGACGGCGAGACGCTCCCCCGCCGCTACTGCGCCTACACGCCGTGCTTCCGCGCCGAGGCCGGCTCGTACGGGCGCGACGTGCGCGGCCTCATCCGCCAGCACCAGTTCGACAAGGTGGAGCTCGTGCACCTGGCGACGCCGGAGACGAGCTACGCCGAGCTGGATGCGCTGACCCGCTCGGCGGAGCTGGTGCTGCAGCGGCTCGAGCTGCCGTACCGGGTCGTGACGCTGTCCACCGGGGACATGGGGTTCTCGGCCGCCAAGACCCACGACATCGAGGTCTGGCTTCCCGGCCAGCAGAGCTACCGCGAGATCTCGTCGTGCTCCAACTGCGAGGACTTCCAGGCGCGCCGCGCCGAAATCAAGTTCCGGCCGGCCGGCGGCGGCAAGGCGCGTTTCCTGCACACGCTCAACGGCTCCGGCCTGGCCGTCGGGCGCACACTGATCGCGGTCCTGGAGAACTATCAGCAGGAGGACGGCACGGTCACGGTGCCGCAGGCGTTGCGGCCGTACCTCGGCGGGCTGGAACGGCTCGTCGCGGAAGGGTAAGGGGAGGGGATGATGCTGGCAGCCGCACTGCTCGCCGTCGCCGCGGCGCTGCCGCTCGGCGTCTGGCCCGGCGACATCGGCGCCGCGGCCACCACCGTGCGCGGCATCGATTTCTACCTGGTGGAACCCGAGGACGACTACTCGATCATCGCCGTCCAGCCGCTGGAAACGCCGCTGCGCAAGGCCGAGCCGGCGGCGCTCGACCGCCTGGCGACGCTGGCCGACAAGCTGGGGGCCGACGCCGTCCTGCTCCTGGGCGAGATGCCCGAGAAGTCGATTCCGAGCGACCCGGACGCGCCGCTGCCCACCTCCGGGCGCTACGCGGTCGCGGTCTTCCTCGCCTTCGATCAGGTCGAGGGGTGGGATGCCAAGCCCGCGGTTCCGAGCGTATTGCGGCGGACGGGGCGCGCGCCGCGGGCTGTGACCCGCGGCGCCGCCGCGAGGGTCTCGGCGGCGCCGCCGCGGATGTAGCGGCGCCGGCGCCGGACGGCCGCGGTCCCCGGCGCTACAATCACCGGCCATGGACACCCCCGAGGCGCCGCAGCTCATCCCCGGTCTCCCCGAAAACGCCTATCGCCCCCTGAAGCCCGGCGAGACGTACGAGCCGCTGATCGCGGCGGAGCGCAGCGTCCCCGAGGTGACGGCGCGCTCGGTCGCGCTCGGCCTCGCCATGACCGTGCTGTTCTCCGCGGCGGCGGCGTACATCGCGCTCAAGCTCGGCCAGGGGGTCGAGACGGCGATCCCGATCGCGATCCTCGCGGTCGGCTACTCCGCCATGCTGGGCGCGGCCGGGCGGCGCACCTCGACGATCCTCGAGAACCTCCAGGTGGCGACGCTCGGGGCCACCGCCGGGATCGTGGTCGGGGGCTCGGTGTTCGTGATGCCCGCGATCTTCGTGCTCGGCCTCGAGGGGCGCTCGGGGTTCATGCAGATCTTCCTCGTGCCGTTCCTCGGCGCCGTGCTCGGCGTGGTCTTCCTGATCCCGTTCCGGCGCTACTTCGTGGCCGAGATGCACGGCAAGCTGCCGTTCCCCGAGGCGACGGCCACGACGGAGATCCTCGTCACCGGCGAGAAGGGCGGCAAGGCCGCCGGGGTGCTGCTCGGGTCGATGGGGATCGGCTTCGTGCTCGACTACCTGGCGGCGGGGTTCGAGGCCTGGCGTGACACGTTCTCGACCGCGCTGGTGCCGGCGTTCGACGCCGCGACCAACAAGCTCAAGGCGATCTTTACGCTCAACACCTCGGCCGCCGTGATGGGCCTGGGGTACATCATCGGCGTCCGCTACGCCGCGATCATCTGCGCCGGGTCGTTCCTTTCGTACTGGGTGCTGGTGCCGCTGGTCGCCCGCATCGGCGCGCAGGTACCGGGGGGGCTGTTTCCCGGAATGCCGCCGGTCGCCGGGCTCGACGCCGAGGCGGTGTTCGGCAACTACGTGCGCCTGATCGGGATCGGCGGCATCTTCGCCGCCGGGCTGATCTCGATCGCCAAGATGAGCCCGGTGATCGTGCAGGCGCTGCGCACGGTGCTCAAGGAGTTGACGCGACTGAAGACCGGCGGCGCTGCCGCGTCGCTGCCGCGCACGGACCAGGACGTGCCGATGACGACCGTCGCGGTGCTCGGCGCCGTGACCGCGGTCGCGATCGGGATCTACTTCCGCTTCGTCGTGCTCGCCGGGGTGCCGGGCGCCACGGTCAAGACGCTCGTCGCGCTCGCGCTCACGCTGCTGATCTCGTTCCTGTTCGCGGCGGTGTCGGCGTGGGCGGTGGCGATGATCTCGATCACGCCGGTCTCCGGGATGACGCTGACGACGCTGATCGTGGCCGCCGTGGTCCTGGCGCGCCTCGGCCTGTCGGGCGGCCAGGGGATGCTGGCCACGCTGCTGATCGGCGGCGTCGTCTGCTCCGCCCTGTCGATGACCGGTTCGATGGTGACGCTGATGAAGGTCGGCTACTGGGTGGGCGGTACGCCGCGGAAGATCCAGTGGTCGCTGATCGGCGGTGCGGCGCTCGCCTCGATCACGGTGACGGCCGTGATGCTCCTGTTCGCCTACACGGACGGGTACGTCCTCTCGGCCGCGCACCCGCGGCCGCTGCCGGCGCCGCAGGCGAACGCGATGGCGGCGGTGGCGCGCTCGATGATGGGCTCGGCCGAGGCGCCGTGGTTCCTGTACGGCCTCGGGGCGGTGATCGCGATCGTCGTCGAGCTGGTCGGCGTCTCCGGGCTCGCCTTCGCGCTCGGCATGTACCTGCCGATGGACCTGAACACGCCGCTGCTCGTCGGCGCGATCGTGGCGTGGGTCGTCAAGCGCTCCGCGGCAGGCGATGCCGGGCTCGAGAAGGCGCGCGGCGACCGCGGCACGCTGGTCGCCTCTGGCCTGATCGCCGGCGGCGCGCTCGCCGGGGTGTTCAAGGGCGCCGTGGACGCGCTGCAGGAGCGCTTCCACCACACGCTCATCCCGCAGCTCGGCAACACGGGGTGGGCGGGAAACTGGCTGGGGTTCGCGGTGTTCATGCTGCTGGGGGCGGGCATCGTCCTCGACGCCCGCCGCGCCAAGTAGCTCCGGGGCGCCGCCGATAGCGGACCGCAATCCTGTCGGGGGGCCCGCGGCCGCTCCACCGCCCACCCGGCCGCTCTTGCCCCCCGAGCCCCCCGCGAGCCGCGGCCAAGCCGCGTCTCGCCTAGCGTTACCCTCGCCCCGCTCGCGTCCTCATGTAGCCTCCGGGTACGCTCCGCTCCTCCCGCCTCGTCCGCCTTGCCAGGGGCCGGGCATCACACTTTGTTTAGTGCTCGGCAGCGCTGGTCCGTCGGCCGAGGGATATGGGTACCCTTAGGTCAGGCCGCCGGCAGCAAAGTGTGATCACCGGCCCCTACCACTCTCGGCGGCGCGGCTGCACGCCCCAAGCTTGGACGCCCTGCCTAGCGTCGAGTTTCTCGTCTTCGAGGGGGGCGCTTGGGGCTGCGCGGCCTGCGGCCGGGCGGGTACAGGTTCAGGACATGGGTAACGGATCAGGTTCAGGACATGGGTAAGGGTTTGAGGAGAATTGGCCCTTTGAGGATGGAGGGCCGACATGCCCTGGAAGGAGCGTTACGCCATGGATATGCGGCACGAGTTTGTGGTGAGGGCGATGGCGAGGGAGATGTCGTTCGCGGGGTTATGCCGGGAGTATGGGGTTGCGGAGAAGACGGGGTACAAGTGGGTGAAGAGGTACGACCGGGAGGGGTTTGGAGGGCTTGGGGATCGATCACGGCGGCCGAGACGGAGTCCAGAGGAGGTGGGCGAGGGTGTGGTGTGCGAGATCGTGCGGTTGAAGCACGCGCACATGGGGTGGGGGCCGCGGAAGATCCGGGAGGTGTACGCGAGGAAGCACGGTGGGGAGGAGGTGCCGTCGGAGAGTTCGTTCAAGCGGGTGTTGGATCGGGCTGGGTTGGTGGAGAAGCGGCGGCGGCGGTTGAGTGAGCGTGGGGGAAGGCTGACGGACCGGCGGGCGGCGGAGGGTCCGAACGATGTGTGGACGGTGGACTTCAAGGGGTATTGGTACATGCCGGATGGGGAGCGGTGCGCGCCGCTGACGGTGCGGGACGATTACAGCCGGTACGTGCTGTGCGCGGCGGTGCCGGCGGATGCTCGCACACAGACGGTGCGGGCGGAGTTCGAGAAGCTGTTTCGGCGTTACGGGCTGCCGGCGAGGATCCGGAGTGACAATGGCTCGCCATTTGCCTCGCGTTCGGCGCCGCTGGGGCTGAGCAGGCTGTCGGCGTGGTGGGTGGTGCTGGGGATCGACCTGGACCGAATCACACCGGGGCGCCCATCGGAGAACGGTGGGCACGAGCGGATGCACCGGGACATCGCACATGAGGTGGAGCGACACAAGACGGGGGATCTCAAGAGCCAAGTGGCGGCCCTGGAGGTGTGGCGGGAGAGCTTCAACCGGGAGCGACCGCACGAGGCGCTTGGCATGCGGTGTCCAGCCGAGGTGTATGTCCGCTCCGACCGGCGCTACCACGGGACCCCCGACTGCGTGCAGTATCCGGACGGCTATTTGCAGCGCCGGGTGAGGACGAGCGGACAGATCACGATCGAAGGGCTCTCTCTCCCGGTCACGCAGGCTCTGGCGGGGTGGGACGTCGGCCTCAAACCCGCGGGACCAGCCAGCTATACCGTCCACTTCGGCCGCCTCTGCCTCGGCCTCGTCGACTTGGGGACCGAGTCCTTCCACGCCGCCACACCCGTCGCGCCCCGAATTCAACCCGACACCGCTGGCGCGCATGCGCGCCAGCACAACACCTCCAGAAAGGACTGCGGCCTGGACAACACCACCCCACGAGTGTTACCTATGTCCTGAACCAAAACCCTTACCCATGTCCTGATTGCGCGGCGCAGCCGGCTCGGACCACGGTCCACGGACCACGGTCCACGGACCACGGACCACGGACCACATCTTCGCTAATACTGGAAGCCGACCCAGAACGACGTCTGCGCGCCCTTGTCGAAGGTGTGCTTGAAGTCCCAGCGCTTCGAGAAGTCCCAGTTCACCGGCAGACCGAACAGGTCGAGGGACATCCCGAAGCCGTAGGAGGAGACGCAGTCCTGCAGCCGCCCGTCGTTGACGCAGCGGAACGGCTGCTTGAAACCGGGAACGTCGAACCAGGCGCCGCCGACGTCGAGGAAGAAGCGGCCGCGCACGCCGGCCACGTGCAGCCACGGCAGCACGAGGTGGTCGATGAGCGGGAAGCGCCACTCGGTGTTGAGGTAGCCGCCGCGGTTGCCGGCGAGGGAGCGGAAGTCGAAGCCGCGCAGGGTGTCGAGGCCGCCGAAGTAGTAGATGTTCGGCTGGCGGCCGGACGCGGAGACGGCGTAGAGGCGGAGGGCGAACTCGTTGCGGCGCGAGATCGGCACATACTGGCGGCCGTCGAAGCTGATGTCCTTGGAGAGCACGCCGCCGCCGCTCCCGTTCATCGCGTACTGGTAGCTGAGCTGGTAGCGGTGCCCGCCGTGCGGGCCGTAGCTCTGCCAGAACGTGGTGTCGCCGGTGAAGGCGGCCTGGGCGAACGGGACCTTGTTGCTCAGGCCCACGAACGCGACCTGGCCCTCCGGGGTGAGGAACGGGTAGTCGGCTTCCTGGTCGATGTAGCCGACCGCCCCCTCGACGCGGTGATAGATCGAGAGCGGGTACTGCGCGAACAGCGCCACGCCGGTCTGGCGGAAGATGCGCTGGCGCTGGACGTTGTCTTCGACCGGCGAGGCGTACACGTAGTAGCTGCGGTTGTCGAAGATCGACACCCCCCACTGCAGGCGCTTGGCCAGGTTCAGGTAGGAGAACTGGAAGTTGGAGAAGCCGCTCACCGACTCGAGGAGCACGTCGAAGCGCCGGTCGCCGTAGTTGTCGGCGAACGAGATGTAGGTCTGCGAGATCAGCGTGTTGTCGCCGCTGATCCCGACGAGGACCTGGCCGTTGTCGACGAACAGCTTGTGCCGCTTGACCGGCTCGATCTTGTCCTTGTTGACGGCGACGGTGACGGCCGGGACGAACGGCGGCCGCTCCTTCACCGCCTGCTCCGGCGCTTCCTTCCCGGCCGGTTTGCCTTGCGCCGGGTCGGTCTCGTACAGCATGTAGCGGCCCTTGGTGTACGCCTGGTAGACCACGCGCTCGCCGTCCGGCGTCGGGACCGCCGCCGGGTTGAGCGCGGCGCCGATGACCTTGGTGAGCCGGGCGAGGTCGCGGCTCGCGAGGTCGAGGGCGTAGATGTCGAGCACCCCCTGGTCGCGGTCGGAGGCGAAGTAGAGCCGCTTGCCGTCGCGCGAGAAGCACGCGCCCTCGTCGTTGCCGGCGCCGAACGTGAGCTGGCGGCGCTCGGCCGGGCGGGCGATCGAGATCTCGAAGAGCTTGGCGTTCTCGGCGCTCTCCGAGCTGTACACGATGCTCGTCCCGTCCGGGGTGAACACCGGCGCCGAGTCGTAGGCGTCGTCGTCGGTGAGGTTCGTCGTCTTTCCGGATTCGAGGTCGAGCAGGTAGATGTCGGCGCGGCCGCCGGCGAAGGCGTGGAACGCGACGGTCCGACCGTCGGGGGAGAACGCCGGCTCCATCGCCTGGTCCAGCTCCGGCATCGGGATCATCCGCTCGATCCCGCCGTTGACCGCGTCGAGGAGCAGCAGCATGCGGCCGCGTTCGTGCCGGGCGAACACCGCGACGCGGTCGCCGTCGGGCGAGAACGCGAGGTCGCCGCCGCGGTCCGGGCCGACCGTGAGCATCTGCGCGATGAGGTACGTGTAGCGCGTCGTGTCGCCCGGCGTCAACCTGCGGAAGAGCTTGCGGTTGGGCACGCCGAGCAGCACCACGTCGACGTTCTCCTTGTAGGTCGAGAACGCCGCGATGAGGTCTCCGGACGGGGACGCCACGGGCGACGTCTCGTACGACCGCCGTTCCTCGTCCACCCGGAACGCGGGCCCGAACTCGCGCGGGTCGCTGCGGTCGAGGATGATGCCCTGGTAATACTTCCGCAGCCAGGCACGGAAGCGGGCGTCGAACTCATCGGCATCGAGGTCGAACGCGCGTTTGATCGACTTGCCGACGCCGCTGCCCAGGGTGTTGCGGAATTCGTAGACGAAGTCGCGCAGCCCCTCCGGGCCCCACTCCGCCTCGACGAACTGGAACACCATGTGCCCGAAGCGGTAGGCAAAGTAGCCCTGGACGTCGCTGGTCACGGAGGGGACGCGGTCGGAGGCGACGGCGTCCCGCATCAACGCGCGCGCCCGGGCGTCCTCGTCGTTGGCCAGGTACGAGGCCATCCCCTCGCTGAACCACTGCGGCGGGTTGGCGGCCAGCGCCTTGGCCAGCTTCCCCTGGAACAGGATCTCGAACTGGAAGACGTGCGTCAGCTCGTGCTGGATGAGCTTTTGCAGCGCCTCGTCGGGGAGGTCGACCGGCAGCACCATCCGGTTGCGCGCCGGCACCGCGAACGCCCCGACTCCTTCCGGGATGAACTCGACGAGGACGTTGGTCTGCTCGAACTCGGCGTGGGTCGCGTAGGCGATGATCGGGATCGGCTCGGCGATCTGGAAGTTGAGCCGCCGCGCCAGCTCGTCGTAGGCGCTCTCCGCGAACGAGGCCAGCTTCGGCAGCGAGGGCTCGACCCGGTCGTAGAAGGAGATGCGGAAGTGCGGGGTCGGGTAGACCTTCCAGATGAAGGTGTCGTAGTGGATCTTGTTCTTGCCGAAGTAGGTGTAGTCCTGGGTCATGGCCGGCGCGGCGAGCAGCAACGCCAGGACCCAGACGGCGGCGCGAGGCCTCATCGAGCCCTCCCTACGGTGTGTAGAGCACTCTCTTGGTCTTCACGGTGCGCGGCACGAACACGCCGATGAGCTGGTTCTCGAGCGCGAACAGGTTCGAGAACATGCCCTTGAACTCGTCGTAATTGCGCTCCGGCTTCTCCTGGAAGTCCTTCAGCGGCTGCTCGAACACCAGGGCGCCGGTGCGCGCGTCGTAGACGTCGAGGAGGATGTCGTAGGTGAAGCCGGTCTGCTCGACCAGCACCTGGCGGTAGAACGTCCGCCCGTCGATCGGCGACTCGTACGATTCCATCTTGTAGGCGCTGCGGTCCTTGACCTCGAAGTCGATCGAGCCGGCCACGATGAAGTCCGCGCCGGAGCGCGCCCCGAGGTCGCGCCAGAACTCGGCCGCCTTCGCGAGCCGGAGCGTGTCGGTGGTCGGCGGCCGTACGCCGTCGATCGCCGGCACGAGGACGAACTTGGTCTCCTTGCGCAGCAGCTTCCGGATGTAGCGCTCGAACTCGGCCGCCACGTCGAAGCTGAGGTCCTGCGCCTTCTCGTCGCCCCCGCGCTCGCGTACGAACGGCCCGATGTAGAGCCGCTCGTGGCCGGTCAGCGCGAGCTTGGAGCGCACCGGGAGCGAAAGCTCCACTTCCCGCACCCCGGCCGCGGCCGTGGCCGCGAGCGCGAGGCAGGCGGCGGCGAGGCTAATGGGCCGCATCGCTGCCCTCCTTCGGCTTCGCGCCCTTGGCGTAGCTCGAGTAGAACTCGGCGAAGCGGGCGTAGTTGCGCCGCAGCGCGGTCGGCTTGGCCCCGCTCTCGAGCGCCTTCTTGTACGTGGCGAGCGCGTCGTCGTAGCGGCCGAGCGCCTCGAGCGCGACCGCGACGTTGTTCAGCACCTCGGGGTCCGACGGCTCGGCCGCGCGCGCCTTCTCGAAGCGGAACAACGCCTCCTGCCAGTAGCCGCGCTGCGCGGCGCGCACGCCCTCGCGCAACTGGGCGTGGACCACGGCCGCCGGGCCGCTCGAGGCACACGCCGCGCCGCCGATCGCCACCACCGCCAGGACTCCGAATCCCCACCGCATGGCGCCCCCAGGTTAGGTGCAAGTATTATAGGCGCAGCCGGAGGTGGACATTTCCCGATCACGCCTCGCCCTGGCCTGCGTCCTCGCGCGCCCGGACGGCGGCCGCGTTGCGCGCGATGCGGCGCGAGCGCTGCTTGCGGGCGGCGACGCCGAGAGCGATCGCGCCGTCACCGAGGCGCTCGCCAACCGCGTGCCGGGAGTCGAGGGCGCGCTCGCGCGGCTTCAGTGGCGCTGGAGCGCGGCCGGCGACGCCGACTTCCCGGCGGGTCTCGCCGCCACCGCGGACCCGCCGCTCGGACTGTTCCTGCGCGGCTCCCTGCCCCAGGCCCGCGCCGTCGCGTTGGTGGGCGCCCGGCGGGCGACGGCGTACGGGCGCGAGGTCGCCGAGTACCTCGGGCGCGAGCTGGCCGCCGCCGGCGTGGCGGTCGTCTCCGGTATGGCGAGGGGGGTGGACGCCGCGGCGCACCGCGGCGCGCTCGCCGGCGGCGGGGGGACGGTCGCGGTGTGGGGCGCCGGGCCCGACCGCGTGTACCCGCCCGAGCATGCCGAGCTTGCCGGGGAGATCGCGGCGGCGGGATGCCTGCTCACCGAGTACCCTCCCGGAGCGCCGCCGCTCGCCCACCACTTCCCCGAGCGCAACCGCCTGATCGCCGGCCTCGCCGAGGCCGTCGTCGTGATCGAGGCGGACGAGCGCTCGGGCGCCCTGATCACCGCCCGCCTCGCCCTCGACGAGGGGCGCGAGGTGCTGGCGGTGCCCGGGTCGGTGTTCTCCCGCCTGTCGGCAGGGCCGAACGGCCTGTTGCGCGCCGGCGCCGCGCCGGTGCTCTCGGCCGACGACGTGCTCGCCGCGATCGGGTTGCCGCCGCGCGCCGCCGCGCCCGGCGGCCCCGAGCCGGCGCTGCTCGCGCTCATCCCCGCCGGTGAGGCGGTGACCGTCGATCGCCTCGCGGCCGCGAGCGGCCAGCCGGTGGCCCAGGTGCTGGAAGGGTTGCTGGCGCTCGAGCTGGCCGGGCGGGTGGCGCGCGAGACCGACGGCCGCTACCGCCGCAGCCGCGTCACCGGGTAGCTTCGCCGAGCCGGAACGGGATCCGCACCTTGCTTTCGGGCAGGTCGATCCCGAGCTCGTACGGGCCCTTCTGCACGCCGCCGGGGAGGAAGAAGGCGAGGCGTCCGACCGCGACGTCCTGGTCGTTGACCCACGCCGACTCGAGCGCGAGCCCCGAGCCGGGAGCGACGAGGAAGTCGAGTCCCTTCGGCCGCCGCCCCGGGTAGTAGTCGAGCGGCTCGCTGGCGACGTCGGCGCGCGCCAGGGCCGCCGCGAGCTGCCCGTACGCCTGGCCGAACTCCGCTTGCGTGGCGAGCGGCACGACCTCGCCGCCGGGGATGCGGACGAAGACCTTGTCGCGCTTGACCTCGACCGAGGTGCGCGTGTTGGCCGAGATGGCGACGTCGAGGAAGAGCCAGTCGGCGCCCTCGTTCAGGCTCGCGAAGCGGTAGCTCACGATCGCGTCGAGCTCCGGGCCGGCGTAGTGCAGGATCGTGCTGCCCACCCGTTGGACCCCGGGGGTCGAGGTGGGGGTCGCCGTGGTGCACGAGACCGTCGCCGCCGCCAGCAGAGCCGCCGCGAGCGGGAGCCCCGCAACGAGCATCGTCCGTTTCATGGTGCCTCCTTGCCGCCGCCGGGGCGGCCGTGGATCGCCCGATACCGACGAGCCAGTATGCCACCGCTCAAGCTGCGGCGCGGCGCCCGGGACGGAGGAGACTGTCCTCCGGCGTGGACAGTTTCGCCGCGCCCCCCTTGACATCGCTGCTAGAGTGCACCCCCGGAGGAAACGTGGCCGAGTCGCTCGTCATCGTGGAATCACCCGCCAAGGCGCGGACGTTGGGCCGGTACCTCGGCAAGGGGTACACGGTCGTGGCCTCCGTGGGCCACGTCCGCGATCTGCCCAAGAACGACCTCGGCATCGACGTCGCGCACGGCTTCGAGCCGATCTACGAGGCGCTGCCCGCCAAGCGCAAGGTGATCGCCGAGATCCAGGCGGCCGCCCGCAGCGCCGACCGCGTGCTGCTCGCCACCGACCCCGACCGCGAGGGCGAGGCGATCGGCTGGCACCTCGCCGAGCTGCTGGCCGGGCTCGGCAAGCCGGTCGAGCGCGTCCTCTTCCACGAGATCACCAAGCGCGCGGTGCAGGAGGCGATCACCCACCCCCGCCCGCTCGACCAGCACCTCGTCGATTCGCAGCAGGCGCGCCGCGTCCTCGACCGCCTGATGGGGTACAAGCTCTCGCCGTTGCTCTGGGACAAGGTCAAGCGCGGGCTCTCCGCCGGGCGGGTGCAGTCGGTCGCGCTCAAGATGATCTGCGACCGCGAGGGGGAGATCGAGGCGTTCGTCCCCGAGGAGTACTGGCACCTCGACGCGCGCCTGGCCGGCTCGCAGCCGCCGGCGTTCGTCGCGCGCCTGGCGCTGCGCGACGGCAAGAAGTTCTCGGTCCACGACGGCGACACCGCCGCCGCGGTCAGGGCGGAGGTCGAAGGCGCCCGGTTCCTGGTCACCAAGGTCGCGAAGCGGCGCCGGCAGCAGAAGGCCGCGCCGCCGTTCGTGACCGCCAAGCTGCAGCAGGCGGCGTACAAGCGCCACCACTACCCGGTGCGGCGGACGATGCAGCTGGCGCAAAAGCTGTACGAAGGCGTCGACCTGGGCGGCGGCGAGCGGGTGGGCCTGATCACCTACATGCGCACCGACTCGATGCGGGTGGCCGCCGAGGCGCTCGCCGCGGTCCGCGACCTGATCGCCGGCCAGTACGGGCCGGCGTTCCTCCCGGAGACGCCGAACTTCTTCAAGAACCGCTCCGAGGCGCAGGACGCCCACGAGGCGATCCGGCCCACCGATCCGGCGCGCACGCCCGAGGCGATGGCCAAGTACCTGTCCGCCGACGAGCTCAAGCTCTACACCCTGATCTGGCAGCGGTTCGTGGCGTCGCAGATGAACCCGGCCCAGTTCGACGTCACCGACGTGCTCGTCGAGGCGGGGCGGTACGGCTTCAAGGCGAAGGGCGAGGTCGAGGTCGAGGCCGGTTTCCTGCGCGTCTACCGCGAGGACGAGGAGGAGTCGGCGGGCGACAAGCCGGCCGTCGAGCAGGAGGCCGAGGAGGCCACCTCGAAGCGCCTGCCGCCGCTCGCCGAGGGCGAGGCGCTGGCGCTCGAGGAGTTCCTCGCGCTGCAGAAGTTCACCCAGCCGCCGCCGCGCTTCACCGAGTCCACGTTGGTCAAGGCGTTGGAGGAGAACGGCATCGGCCGCCCCTCGACGTACGCCCAGATCATCGCGACGCTCTCCGACCGCTCGTACGTCGAGCGCCAGAAGGGGACCTTCTTCCCCACCGAGCTCGGCAAGCTGGTGAGCCGGCTGCTGCAGGTCTCGTTCGGCGACCTCATCAACGAGTCGTACACCGCCCGCATGGAGGAGGAGCTCGACGCCATCGCCGAGGGAAAGCTCGAGTGGCGCGCGGCGCTCGCCGGTTTCTGGCGCACGTTCACCTCCGACCTCGAGCGCGCCAAGGCCGAGATGACCTCGGTCAAGCGCCAGGGCGTGGCGACCAAGGAGGTATGCCCGACGTGCGGCGCCCCGATGTTGCTGCGCTTCGGCCGCTACGGCGAGTACCTCGCCTGCTCCAACTACCCGACGTGCAAGACGACGCGCGAGCCCGGGGCGCCGGGCGTGACGGACGAGGCGCCGCTCTGCCCCGACTGCAACGCCCCGATGGTCCTCAAGCGCTCGCGCTTCGGGCAGTTCTGGGCGTGCTCGCGCTACCCCGAGTGCAAGGGGATCCGCAAGCTGATCACGGGCAAGACGAGCCCCAACACCCCGACCGGCGTGCGCTGCCCCGAGTGCGGCGAGGGCGAGATCGTCGAGAAGCGCTCGCGCAAGGGGCGCAGCTTCTGGGGGTGCAACCGCTACCCCAAGTGCTCGTTCACCCTCCCCGCCAAGCCCGTGCCGCAGCCGTGCCCCGAGTGCGGCGCCCCGTTCGTGATGGAGAAGACGACGGTGCGGCGCGGCGTCGAGTGGGTGTGCGCGAAGGAGGCGTGCGGCTACCGCGGCCCGGCGGGCGAGGTGGCGCCGACGACCGGGCAGCCGGCGCCGGCCACGGTCGAGGTTCAGGCGCCGAAACCGCCCAAGGTTCGGGAGGCCAAGCCGGCCGCCCGCGCGGCCAAGACCAGGACCCGGGCGGCGAAGGCGCCCGCCCGCGCGGCCAAGCCCGCGAAGACGGCCAGGCCCGCGAAGGCGACGAAGCCTGCAAAGGCCGCCAAGCCCGCAACCCGCACCGCGACGTCGGCCAAGGCGGCCAAGCCCGCGTCCCGTGCGAAGCCGGGAACCGCGAAGCGCGGTAAGTAGCGGCGAACGGCCGCGGGCGCCGGCGGGCGAGCCCGGTGAGGGTACGAGGCGATGCGTGAGCGGACGGTAACCGTCGTCGGGGGCGGGCTCGCCGGGTGCGAGGCGGCGTGGCAGCTCGCGGCGGCGAACGTGTCGGTGCGTCTCGTCGAGATGCGCCCCGCCGTCTCGACGCCGGCCCACCGCACCGGCGACCTCGCCGAGCTGGTCTGCTCGAACTCGTTGCGCTCCGACAACCCGAGCAACGCCGTCGGCCTGCTCAAGCGCGAGATGGAGGCGATGGGATCGCTGATCATCGCCGCCGCACGCGCGGCCGCGCTCCCGGCCGGGGACGCGCTCGCCGTGGACCGCGAGCTGTTCGCGGCCGCCGTGCGGGACGCGATCGCCGGACAGCCGCTGATCGAGGTCGTCCGCGAGGAGGTCCGCGCGCTTCCGGGCGGCCCCGCCGTCGTGGCGACCGGGCCGCTCACCTCGGAGACGCTGCACGGGGCGCTCGTGGCGCTGCTCGGCGAGGGCTCGCTGTCGTTCTTCGACGCGATCGCCCCGGTCGTGGCGGCCGACTCCCTCGACATGGGGACACTGTTCGCCGCCTCGCGCTACGGCAAGGGCGGCGGCGACGACTACCTCAACGCGCCGCTCGACCGCGAGCGCTACCTGGCGTTCGTGGCGGCGCTGCTCGCCGCCGAGAAGGTGCCGGAGAAGGAGTTCGAGCGCGACGTGCCCTACTTCGAGGGCTGCCTTCCGGTCGAGGTGATGGCCGAGCGCGGTCCCGACACCCTGCGCTACGGCCCGATGAAGCCGGTCGGCCTCCCCGACCCGCGCACCGGCCGGGTCCCCTATGCGGTCGTGCAACTGCGCCGCGACGATCTGGCGGCCGCCCACTGGAACCTCGTCGGCTTCCAAACGCGCATGACGTTCGGCGCGCAGCAGCGGGTGTTCCGCCTCATCCCCGGCCTCGAGCGCGCCCGCTTCGTGCGTCTCGGGATGATCCACCGCAACACGTTCATCTGCGCCCCGGCGCACCTCGACCGCCAGCTCCGCCTGAACGCCCGGCCGGCGGTGCGTCTCGCCGGCCAGATCACCGGCGTGGAGGGGTACGTCGAGTCCGCCGCGACCGGCCTGCTGGCCGGGCTCTCCCTCGCGGCCGAGCTCGGCGGGACCGAGCTGCCGCCGCCGCCCACGTGGACGGCGCACGGCGGCCTCGTCCGCCACCTCACCGAGCGGCCGGCGCACCGCTTCCAGCCCGCCAACGCGGCGTGGGGGCAGATGACCGACCCGCTGGTGGAGCTGCCGCGCGAGAAGAGCGCCCGCCGCGCCGCCGCGGCGGCCGTCGCGCTCGACTCCATCCGCGCCTGGCGCGCCACACTCCCGTGGCCGGTGCCCGCCCCCGCCTTCCCCGGGCACGGGGCGTAGGGCGCAGGGCACGGCCAAGGCAACGGTACGAGGTAAGGGGACAAAGGGGACCGCTTCACCGCTCGTGTCCTCAGGTACCGTCGATCACGATCTCATCATCGCTGCGAGGCCTCGCCTGCAGCGCTCGCAATGACCGCCCAGGCGCGCTCGTCGCTCGTTCCTGTCCATCAGGGTTTTCGGAGCCTTCGACGCCCGGAAATGCCGGCCCGGCGAACCGCGTTTCCCAGCAAAACAAGGAGGTCCGCTCATGTGCGACGGTCAGTTCGGGCGTTTCTCGGCGGCGTTGACCGCGGGACTCTGGGCGGTCCTGGTGATGACGTTGTCGGCCCCGGTCGGTGCGGCCGCCGGCGTCCCGATCACCGTCCGGCGGGCCCCCGCCGCCCTCGCGGCAGGCACGCTCGTCCACGACCCCGCCGGGTTCACGGTCGGCGGCAAGCCGGTTCCCTGGGGCGGCACCGTGACGCTCTCGCGGGCCAACGTTTCGCAGAAGCAGGCGGTCAAGTTCACCGCGGACAACCAGCACGGCGGCTGGTTCTGCATCTTCGACTGGTCTGAAAACCTCCGCAACGCCGGGTTCACGCCCACCGGGCGGTACTACCAGGTCATTCCCGGGACGAGCAACGGCTCCGCGAGCCCCGTGACGTTCAAGCCCGGCGTGGCGGCCGGCCAGGTCGTCGTCGCCAGCGACTGGCTTGGGCTGAAGCCGGGCCCGAACGCCGTCGAGGTGAGGCTCAACGGTTTTCACTCGTACACCGACACCAGCGGCCTCACCCAGGACAAGCGCACGCTCACGGTCGTCGTGCAGGGGAGCTGCGAGCCCAACCCCGCCATCGGCCGCGCGCCGGCCCCCGTCACGAAGGTCGTGCCCGACCTCGTCGAGAAGAGGTTGCAGCAGGTCGGCCTCGACCCCGGCGCGCCCGGCTTCGCCGCGAAATTGAAGTTGCTCGCCGCGCAGACCGGTGCGGCCTACGTTCGCACGCACGTGCTCGCGGCCAAGTTCGCGCGGATCGGCCGTGTCGGTCCGGGACACGTGATGTCCGCTACGGGAGGCGGCGCTGCGAGCGCGTCGCACCTCGCGGCCGCCGGCGCCGGTTCCTCGGCGGGCCGGGTGCCGACCCTCCAACAGGCCCACCTCGCCATCTCTCCGTTGGTCCACGGGGGGATCATCGGCGTCTACGGCGACCAGGGGAAGCCGCTCGGGCCGAGCCCCGCGCTCTCCTCGTCGGCCGGCACGGTGTGGCCGGGCCGCTACTTCTTTCTCGTTCACACCACGCAGCCGGTCCCCGTGAAAGGCGGCCCGATGTTCAGCCTCGGCACGACCTCGCTGAGCTACGGGTGCTCGGCGCAGCTCGGAATCCTCTTCACCTGGGCGGGCGCGGCAGACGACGCGAACTTCATCGGTGGGTCCGGTCTGAACACCGTCTCGTCCGGTCCGGGCTCGTACAACTACTACGTCGGCCTCGACGTGAGTTCCCTGCCCATCGGGCAGGAACGGCCGGCGCAGCTTGCGTTGTCCTTCGAGAACGCATCCACCGGCGGCACGGGTGTCGAACTGGTCCCCGACACGGGCGGCGTGACGATCGACGTCACGGTGGACCACACTCCGGAGCTGACCGGCCTGCCCTACGTGTACCCGTGGGGCGAGACGGGCATGGGCCCGAGCAGCGCAACCCTCGCCGACTCCGGCACGCCCAGGGTCGGGGCCGGGAACTGGCAGACGCAGACGAGCGGGGACGACCTCGTCGGCCTCGGGGTGCAGCTCGGACCAGGCTGGAAGGTCACGTCGACGACGATCCGCAGTGCCGTCTCCGCCGCGGCTCCGACCGACACCTCCCCGGACAACACGTGGCGGGGAGCCGAGGTCACCACGGCCCCCCAGGGGAACGACCTCCGCACCGCGGTCCACTGGCATTACAGCGGCATCGACTCGCTCGACTACACGGTCGAGTGGCAACTGACGGGACCCGCGGGGCAGCGGCCTCTCCTGACCATGCAGAAGCACGGCTCGTGCGACAGTTGATCGTCCGCCACCCCAGACCGGGAGCGTCGGCCGCCGCGCCGCGCGTCACCGTGGATCGAGCCGCCGGGGAAACCTGACCCTGGATCCATCCAGCCGTCACGCACGTCATACGGCCCGGCGACGACCGGCCGTTTCGGCGGCTGACGCGGCGACTGCGTGCCGTCGCCGAGGCGCACGAAGAGGCGGATGCACGTCAGCGACAGCGCCAGACCGACCGCCGCCACCACCCAGCCTGTCGTCCGCACGGCCGGGACCAGCCCACCCCCGCCCAACCAACGCGACGCCACGGACGGCAACGCCACCGCGACGAGACCCAGGAACACGACGGCGTCCACCGCAGACGTCACTCTCAGGTCCGTCGGCCTGCTCCTCCAACGGAAAGTTCGGTGCGACGCCCGCGGCGCCGGCCGGCGTGAGCGTGACGCGCGCCGGTCGCGGCGGCTACGTGCCCGCCGGCGCCGGCGGCACGGGGTCCGGCACCTTGTTCTTGATCGGCGGGATCGACTTGAGGTACGCGAAGATCGCCTTCAGGTCCTCGTCGTTCATCTTCCCCAACCAGTTCCACGGCATCGGCGGCAGGATCTGCCGCCCGGAACCGAGGTGCTGCCCGGTGCGCATGGCCTGGATGAAGTTCTGCTCCGACCACGCCCCGATCCCCGTCTCGTCGTCCGGGGTGAGGTTGGCCGTGTAGCTGATTCCCCAGGGCCCCGCCCAGGCGGTCATGGTCAGCGCGCCCGTGAACCCCCACGGTCCCGGCGGCAGCGCCGGCGGCGGCGGGAGCTTCATCCCCTGCGGGTGTCCCGAGAGCATGCGGGACATGTCGGGCTCGGGCCCCTTCTCACCCAGCTTCCACGGCGTGTGGCAGTCGTTGCAAGCAATCGCGGTCACGAGGTACCGCCCCCGCTCCACGGGGTTCGGCGCTGCGGCCTGCTTCGGCTGCTGTTGACAGGCGACGGCCGCGAGGAACGCAGCCGCCAGTGTCGTCGCAAGCAGAATCGGTTTCATCGGGCCCCCTGACGGTCGGAATTTGAAACATAGTCTAATAATCACAGTTGCCGTGTCAAGCGGCCAGGCGGGATGAGGCGCTCGTCCGGCAGACGACTGGAACCCGCATCCACCTCGCTCGAACGCCGCGGAGGTCGCTTCAGTGCGCCCGGGACGCACCGACCGGCGAGGCCCTGGCGGCGCCCGTGCTCCACACGGCCGTCCCGACTTCCCCACCGCCACGCAGGGATGAACGTCAACATGCCCAGTCGGAGGGCGGCGCTCGATGCGCCGCCCGAGCGACGCGGCCTCGGCCCGCTGGGCAAGACAGAAACGCACCTCACACGGCGAATGAGAGGAGCCGGCCGCGTGCGACGAACCCAGGTCGAAGATGCAGGCTAGTCGTCGATGACGAACGTGACCATCATGTTGACCTGAAACTCCGTGATGGATCCCTTCTTGACCCGAACGTGCTGTTCCTTGATCCACGCGCTTCGGACGTTGCGAAGCGTCTTGTTCGCCCTGTTGATTCCCTGGTCGATGGCGTCCTCAAAGCTCTTGGTCGAAGTGGCGCTGATCTCGGAAACCTTGGCGATTGACATCTCATCCTCCCTCGTCGTCCGTAGTCCCGGGGCCTCCCGTGCAGCTCCCCACCTGAATCGAACCCCCAACCGCCAGAGCTGCTCGCGGCAGTGCTCGCAACATGGCTAGGAGTTTCCCTTTCTCAGTTGGAGCCATGGTACCCCGGCCGGAGGGTGGGTCAAGGCGCCGGAAGGGCATGGGAAGGGCGAGTCGGGGGCTGGGCGCGACCGCGTCGGGGATGAGGGCACACGTTCCCACAGGCATATAGGCAAAGGTGCCGTGTATCACGATCGAACGATCGTGGTGTCGGTTCATGGTGCCGACTCCGCCTCGGAGGCGTCAGGGTGCCGAGCGCGCCGCGGTCCCTTGCCGAAGGGGGTGATTCGACGCGTACCCAAGGATGGTCCAGCGAGACGTGTGACATCGTGACACAGATACCGATGTGGTGCCTATGGTGGCCGAGAGATACTCGTTATCGGCGCCGGCGGCGGAGAGACCGGAGCTCGGCACTCGGTGGCGGCGTTCAGCTCGTTACTCCGCACGACACCTGGGCCGGCGGTCAGTGGGCGACGAGACGCCCCAGCAGCGAGGCCCCGAGCCGTTCTACTGCGGCCGTTCCGATGGTGCGGCTGTTTGGCGTTTTGCAACCTTATCGCCGAGGGACATCTCGACCGTGTCATCGCCAGCACGGATGAAGGTGAACGTCTGCGGCCATTGGTAATCGGTCGTGAAGAAGTCGGTCGGCGTCTCGGGAAGAAGTTCGAACTTCTCTCCGCCCATATACGAGGCGAACAGCTTTCCGTCCTCATAGGTGACGGCGATCTCCTTCTTGGATGGGAAGACGTAGCGGCCGGAATAACTCCGAAGGGTGTCCGCTGCGACCTGCATGACCTTGCGCTGCTTGTAGTCGGCCCAGCGATATTCGGCGGAGATGCTGCGCATGATCTCCTCTATCAGAGGCCAGCCATTGTCGCCGTTGGTCATGACCACGACACCTTCGCCGCCCTCCAGATAGCCGAACAGATTGCAGTTGTAGCCTGCGTTACCGCCGCTGTGCGAGAACGACTTGCGGCCGGACTTGTCTTCAAGGCCGATGCCCAGGCCGTAGTCGTAGAGCAATTTGGTGAGCATCGCGCGTTGCGTGGCGGGCTTCAGGACTTGGCCACCGTGCTGGAGTTCGAGCACGACGCGCGCCAGATCGGACGGCGTGGTCCACAGACCGGCCGCAGCCAGCTCGGGGTAGGTGTGCCAGCGTCCCCTGATCATGGCACCGTCGCTGTCGTGACCGGCGGCGGCATTGGCTTCGAGGCTTGCAGGCAACGGTTGCCGGAACGTGCTGTGCACCATACCCAGCGGCCCGAGGACATTTTCCTGCAGCAATTCTGGGAAAGGCTTTCCCGTGACGTCCGCGACGAGTTGCTGAACGACAACGTAACCGCCGCCGGAATAGCTCCACTTCGTGCCGGGAATGGCTTCGACGCGAATCGGCTCGGAGTTGGCCGGCTGCTTTCCGTCAAGGATATCGAGAAGCGACGGCACCGGCTCACCCGCCGCATAGCCGTCGAATCCGCGAACCGTGAGACCCGCGCCGTGGTTGAGCAGGCGGCGCAGGGTTACCTTCTGGGTCTTGGTGAATTCGCTCTCCGGCACCTTCCAGGAGCGGAGCTTGAGGTTCACGTCCTCGTCGAGCGACAGCATGCCTTCATCGACAAGCCGCAGAGCCATCAGGGCGGTCACAGGCTTGCTGATGGATGCTGCCTGAAAAATCGTCTCGGTATCCACGGGCTTACCGTCCATGGCGACGACGCCGTAGCCGCGCGCCCACGCCACCTTGCCGCCGGAGATCATGGCGATGCTCAGGCCCGGCACCTTGTAGTGCGTCATGCGCTCGACGATGTTCCACTTCGGCTGGGGTCGGCCGTCGATTATCGCGAGGGGGCGCAGGCCCTGCTCGACGCGAAGAATTGCGGCCGCGGTATTGCGCGCGCGTGCCGGCGAAGCCGCAGCCAGGCCTATCACAAGCACCAGCATCCAGCGCAAGAGTTGACGCACCGCCATTCCCTCCTCCCCGATCGTTGTCTTCGCGCGGCTTGTGGCCGGCGCAAGAGGTGTGGGCAGTTTCGAATCCCACCTCAATACGAGTAGAAGTGGTTAGGGGTTTCCTTTCTCAGCCTGTCGAGGGTACAGCCGCGCAAGGGGGGCAACGGGCGCCGAAGGGTCGCGGGTTTCCTTGGCGCGCTTGTCAGGACCCTGGGCACCTGAGAATCGGAGTTCGGGGTCCGGGGCCCGGAATCAGAGGCCGACCAACGTGCGGACGGACGCGACCTCGACGGGGGTGAGCTCGCGGCCCTCGCCCTCGGGGAGGTCGCCGAGCTCGAGCGGGCCGACCGCGGTGCGCACCAGGCGGCGGACCTTGAACCCGGCCGCCAGGAAGAGCCTCCTGATCTCGCGGTTGCGCCCCTCGTGGAGGACGACCTCGAGGCGGGTGCCGCCGCGCGGCGCCTTGCCGAGGCGCCGCACCTCGGCGGGGCGCGTGGCCTGCCCCTCGATGATCAGGCCGCCGCGCCGCATCGACTCGAGGTCCTCCTCGCGCGGGAAGCCGGCGACGGTGACGAGGTAGCGCTTGGCGACGGCGCCCGGGTCCATCAGACGCTGGGCCAGGCGCGAGTCGTCGCAGAACAGCAGCAACCCCTCGGAGTCCTTGTCCAGGCGGCCGACCGCGTACCAGTCGCGGTAGGCGTCGGGGAGGAACTCGAACACCGTGCGCGCCCCGCCCTCCCGCACCCTCGACACCACGACCTTGCGCGGTTTGTGCAGCGCGTAGATCCGGGCCGCGCTCAGATCCCCCCCTCGGGCCGGAACGCCATGTCGTAGAGCCGGCGCGCCCAGCCGCGCATGCCGAAGTCGCTCCCCTTGGAGCCGGGCTTCTCGCCCAGCACCCACTGCCGCAACGGTACCGAGAACCCCGTCTTCTTGCGCGTGAACACCGCCGCCGGCAACGGCCGCGACGGGCTCGCGGGCAGGTAGCGCTTGCGGTCGCCGCGGGCGCGCACGAGCAGCGGCGCCGCCGCGCGCAGCAGGTGCGCCTCGACGAGCGGCACCCGCACCTCGAGCGAGTGCGCCATGCTCGCCCAGTCGATGTCGCGCAGCAGCTGGTCCTTCATGTAGAAGCGGGAGTCGAGGGCGACGACGCGCTCGAACGCGCGCCCGGGATCGGGGTCGAGCCCGGCGGCGAACAGCCCGATCGGGTCGAGGCGGCGCATCCCCTCACGGGCGACCTCCTCGCCCACGATCGCGGGCAGCTCCCACGGCATGTACATCGCGCGCAGCACGAAGTACGCGCTCGGGTAGTCGCGGGCGTACTTGATCACCGCACCGCTCTTCGGGCTGACGCGCACGCTGCGCTTCGGGGCGAGCGCCCGGTACGCCGCCAGCACGGCGTCGCCGAGACCGGGAACGCGCGCCGGGATCCCCCACAGCCGCACCGCCAGAGGGACCTTCCAGTAGGTGAAGTAGCCGCCGAGCAGCTCGTCGCCGCCGGTCCCCGAGAGCGCCACCTTGATCCCGACCTCGGCCACCGCGCGGGAGACGAAGTACGAGTTGACCGCGTCCACCGTCGGCTGGTCCATCGCCTGGATCACCTTCGGAAACTCGCGCTGGAACTCGTCCTTCGAGATCACGCGGGTGGTGTGGTCGGTGCCGTAGTAGCGGGCGACCTCCTCCGCGAGCGGCGCCTCGTCGCGGCTCGTGCCCTGGTACTCCGTGAACGCGAGCGTCACGGTCTTGAGGTCGGCCGCGCCGGCGTCGCGGGCGAGGCCGATGATCGCGGTCGAGTCGCGTCCCGAGGAGAGGAACGCCCCGACCCGCACGTCGGCGACGAGGTGGTAGCGAACGGAGTCGAGGAACGCGCGCCGCATCCCCTCGACCCGTTCCTCCTCGCTGACCGCCGCCGGCTCGCGGACCGCGTCGGCGAGGATCGCGGCGATCGACGCGTAGGCGCGCGGCTCCGACAGGCCGTTCTCGTCCGCCCAGGCGAAGCTCCCCGCCGGCAGCGCGCGGATCGCCGCGTACAGGGTGAACGGCTCCGGCACCGAGCCGCGCAGGAAGAACCCAACCACGCCCGCGGGATCCTGGCGGCGGGCGACGCGGCCGCCGGCGAGCAGCGCCCGCACCTGCGAGGCGACCCGCACCGTGCCGCCGCCCGCGGCGACGTAGAGCGGCTTGACGCCGTAGAGGTCGCGCGCGAGCAGGACGCGCCGCGCCGGGGCGTCGTAGAGCGCGAACGCGAACATCCCGCGCAGGCGCGGCAACATGTCGGTCCCCAGCGCCGCGTACAGCTCGAGCAGCACCTCGGTGTCGGAGGTCGTGCGCAGGGAGGCGCCGCCGTCGGGGAGCAGGGCGCGCAGCTCGCGATAGTTGTAGATCTCGCCGTTGAACGTGATGACGCGGCGGCCGTCTGCGCTGGCCATCGGCTGCGCCGCCGCGTCCGAGAGGTCGATGATCGCGAGGCGCCGGTGCGCGAGGCCGACGCGGCCGTCGGGCGAGACCCAGCAACCGCTGCCGTCGGGCCCGCGGGCGTGCATGGCGTCGCGGATGCGTAGCAGCTCGTCCCGATCGACGCCGGGCTGCCGGGGGTCAAATCCAACGATGGCGGCGATCCCGCACATGAGCAAGCGACCCGGCCGAGGGTCGAGTCATTATCGGCGATCACGATGCGCTTGCAAGGCGGCCCGACGCCCCGGGGCTAGAATGCGGCGTGGCCTGGCGTCTCGAGGAGTTCACCGCCTACGTGCGCGACGAGCGCAACCTGTCGCCCAACACGCTGCGAGCGTACGAGCGCGAGGTGGCGCAGTTCGTAGCGTTCGCCACCGCCGAAATGGGGTGCCCGGACCCCCGCGCGGTGAGCCCCAACGTCGTGCGCGCCTACCTCGCCCACCTGCACGGCAAGAAGCTCGCCAAGGTCTCGGCGCAACGCGCGCTCGCGGCGCTGCGGACCTATTTCCGCTTCCTCGCCCGCGACGGGGTGGTCGGCGTCAACCCGGCCAAGGTGGTGCCGACGCCGCGCGCCCCGAAAAAGCTCCCCGAGATCGTCACCGCGCCGCAGCTCGCCGAGCTGCTCGAGGCGCTGCCGGCCGACCCCGTCGGGCGCCGCGACCGGGCCGCGCTCGAGCTCCTGTACGCCGCCGGCGTGCGCGCCAGCGAGCTGGTCGGCCTCGACCTCGACGACGTCGACCTCAACCGGCGCCTGGCCCGCGTCCTCGGCAAGGGAAGCAAGGAGCGCGTCGTCCCGTTCGGGCGCGAGGCCGAGCGCGCCCTGCGCGCCTACCTGCCGGACCGCGCCGCGTGGCGCTCGCGGGCCGCACCTGCGGGAGGCGGCGAGCCGCTGTTCGTCAACCAGCGCGGCGGCCGCCTCTCCGACCGCTCGCTGCGCCGGATCCTCGACGCGGCCGTGTTCCGCGTCGCGATGGCCGGTCACATCCACCCGCACACGCTGCGGCACGCGTTCGCCACCCACCTCCTCGAGGCCGGGATGGACCTGCGCGCGATTCAGGAGCTGCTCGGGCACGCGTCGCTCTCGACGACGCAGCGGTACACGCACCTGGACCTGGCCCACCTGATGGAGACCTACAACAAGGCGCACCCGAAAGCGTGACACCCTCGCTTATGGCGCCGCCGGCGCCGGGCCTCTGGCTGCGTTGCACTCGGCGGATCGGATGCTCACGTAGCCTCCGGCTACGTTCCGCTCCTCCCGCCTCGTGCGCCTTGCAAGGGGCCGGGCATCACACTTTGTTCAATGCTCGGCAGTGCTGGTTCGCCGGCATAGCGATACGGGTGCCCTCTGGTCCGGCCGTAGGCGGCAAAGTGTGATCACCGGCCCCTACCACCGGCGGCGGCGCGGCTACACGCCCCAAGTGGCGAGGCCCTGCCTATCGTTGAGCGTCTCGTCTTCGAGGGAGGGGCTCAAGGCCGCGCGGCCTGCGGCCGGCGCGGCCGCTTCGGACCACCGACCACGGACCACCGACCACGGACCACGGACCACCGACCACGGACCACGGACCACGGACCACGGACCCCTGACCACGGTCTTCTCAGCTGGCGAAGAGGAGGGCGACGCCGGCGACCGTGACGGCGGTGCCGGTGAGCGCGCGGACGGTCGGGCGGTAGCGCTCGATGACCATCAGGAGCGGGATCACGAGCACCGGCGTGGTCGCCATCAGCGTCGCCGCGACCCCGACGTCGGTGAGGCGGGCGGCGACCAGCGACATCCAGACGCCGAGGAACGGCCCGAAGATCGCCCCGCCGAGCACGTACGGCCACGCCGTGCGCACCGCGGCGGCGACCTGGAGGCCGCGGGTCCGGCCGGTCACCGCCGTGAGCGCCCAGATCAGCGCGGTGGCGGCCCCCATCCGCACCCAGGTGCCGGTGAGCGCCGGCACCTCGCCCGCCATCCCGACCTTGGCGAGGACCAGGCCGACGCCCTGGCACGCAGCGCCGAGGAGCGCGAGCGCGACGCCGCGCGTGTCGTGTCGCGCCGCACCGGCACCCGCCCTGCGCTCCCCCACCACCCAGGCCACACCGGCGAGGGTGACCGCGATCCCGGCCAGCGCCATCGGGCCGGGCCGCTCGTGCAGGAACGCGAGGCCGGCGGCCGCGGCGAACACCGGCGCCAGCGCCATCACCAGCAGCGCCAGGCGGGCGCCGATACGGCGCAGCGCCTCGAACAGCGCCAGGTCCCCGATCACCAGGCCGACGACGCCGCTGGCGGCGAGGTAGGCGGTGCGCCGCCCGTCGAGAGCGGCGAAATCGGGCCCCCCCGCGAGCATGGTGAGCGTGAGGAAGACCAGCGCCAGCGGCAGGCGCAGCAGGTTGACGCGCAGCGCCCCGAGGCGGCGCGCGGCCTCGGCGAAGAAGAGGCCGGTGAACGCCCAGAACAGGGCGGTGGCGAGGGCGGCGAGCTCTCCGATCGGCATAGGCGCCGGCGGCTGCCGGCCCGGCAAGCATACACGGGCGTGTCGCGACGGGTGAGGTCCGCGGAATACCGCGCGATGCGACGCAGTTTCCCTGGAAAACGTCGTCACTTGGCCGTTTCAGGTGTGAGGTGGAACGAACGGGGCCGTCGGAGGTGCCGATGAAACGTGAACGTCTTGGGACGCTCTTTGGGTATCCTTCTCTCGTGTCGATCATTGCGGCGTTCGGCTTCCTGGTCGGCGCCGGGGGTCGTGATGTCGCCGTCGCAGCAGGGCCGGCGGTGGCGAACTTGGGATCCCACGAACACGAGTCCGGCGAGGTCGACGTGGTGCTGCTCGCGGTCTCGCGCACGTCGGGGGATACGGTCACGGTGCGGTGGAAGTACGTGAACCGCAGCGAGGAGAAGAAGCGCTTGACCTCGGAGCGCACCGGGTGGCTTGACCCGTACCGGCTCGCCGCGGACGCCTACCTGCTCGACACCGCCAACAAGGTCAAGTACACGGTCTTGGTGGACGACAGCAAGCACCCGATCGCCGGCCACCACGGCCAGCAGAACGCGTACATCGTGCTCGGCCCGAAACAGACGCTCGCGACCTGGGCCAAATTCCCGGCGCCGGCCGAAGGCGTCACCAAGCTGACGGTCAGCATCCCCGGGGCGGAGCCGTTCGAGGACGTGCCGCTCAAATGAGCACGATCGCGCGGCGCCCAAGGAGGTGGGAGCGCTCGCGGCCGCTCTTCAGATTGGCCGTGGTGCTCGCGACGGTCGTGGTTGGCCGGACTGCCGCTGGCCAGCAGCATTGGGGCGGGAGCGGCAAGCCGGTAGCCGGCGGCGCGGAGAAGTTGGCGATCCACGAAACCGGCGAGGAGGTCGCCGTCACCCTGGGCGCGGACGTCCTCTTCGACTTCGACAAGGCGGACCTGAAGCCGGCGGCGGAGCCGGATCTTGCCAGGGTCGCCGAGATCGTCCGCCGTTACCCGCGCGGCGGTGTGTTGATCGAAGGCCACACGGACGGCCTGGGAGGCGAGACGTACAACTTGAACCTGTCGCTTCGGCGTGCCGATGCGGTCAGGCAGTGGTTGGTCGATCATGGCGTGAGCGCCGGGAAGATCAGGACGAACGGTTGGGGTATGAGCAAGCCGGTCGCGCCGAACACCAACCCCGACGGCTCCGACAACCCCACCGGGCGCGCGAAGAACCGCCGCGTCGAGATCACCGTCCAGAAACGTTAGCGCGCGTCCCCGGTTCGCGTTCGCGCGGCGCGCCGCCGCTCGCGCAGGCGGGCGCGGATGGCGACTCGCGCCAGCACGGCCGTCAACACCAGGGTGCCCAACCCCATGAGGGAGAAGGCGCCGGCCAGCAACAGGGTGTGGGACGGCGGAGTCCCCGGCGGAAAGAGGGCGTTGGGACGCCGGCGGTAGGCGGCGAGGTAGAAAGGCAGCGCAAGTGTGGCGGGGACTCCGAAGGCGGCGGCCCCGAGCAACCCGCCGAGAAGGTTGACCCACCCACTCCACTCTTCGCGGGCCCCGGGCCGCCGGCCGGCGGCCACGAGGCCGGCGGTCATGCCGGCGATGATGAGGACGCCGAAGGCGAGGAACAACCCGCCCAGGATTCGCATGACGAGGCGGTCGGTGTCGCGGTCGGGACCCCAAGGCGACGAAGCGGGGGCGGCGACGAGGATCACGAGGCCGGCGACCGCGAAGACGACCCCGGCGAGCCAGAGCCCCGCTTGTCCCCCGAATCGAAGGCGAAGACCGACCATCATCGTTTCGCCGCGCTGCGCCGGGCCGAGCTGCGGCCCGTCGTCGATGCCACGTGCGGAAAG
>SCRJ01000163.1 GCA_004298115.1 Acidobacteriota bacterium | reverse complement strand
AGCCGGTCGCCGAGCGTCTCGACGCGCAGGTTGGCGGCGCCCGGCACCGTTCCGCGCGCCGGCGGCGGCGCCGGCTGGGCGGCGCAGTACACGGCGCGCTGGGTGCCGTCTGGCCCCGTCTCCAGCCACTGGTTGACGACGATGCCGTGGACGCGCGGCGGCGCGCCGGTGGCGAGCGAGGCGTGGCCGGGGCCGGTCTCGGTGTTGATGTGGCGGTAGCGGCTGTTGCCGCAGACCAGGCCCTCGTCGAACAGGCGCTTGAACCCCGCGACGTAGAGCGGGCGGTCGTGCTCGAAGCGCGCCCACGAGAGGCCGTCCACCACGACGATCACGGCCAGCGTCGGGGAGGCCGCGGGCGCCGCGGCGGCGCCCGTCGCGAGGGTGGGGACGGCGAGCGCGGCGACGAGGATCACGGCGGCGAGGCGCCGCCAGGCGTGCCGTGTCGATCGGTCGGGTCGGGTCATCTCGGACTCCTCCGCGTGCGCGCACGTCCGTCGCGGGCCGTGGGCAGGGCGTTGAGATTGTACCGGCTCGGGCGGGAATGACGATGAGGTGTGTGGCGGCGCCGAAGGGACTTGCATTTCTATGCGCATGCAAATATGATTGTGCGCATAGTTCGCCCCGACCCAGGGGAGGGGCGGGCGGACGACGGGGGTTGGCCATGCCGGGCAAGATGGAAAGCTGGCAGCAGCGTCGGGCGGCGATCGAGGAGCTCCTGCGCCACGAGGAGGTCCACAGCCAGGCGGAGCTCGTCGAGCTGCTGACCGAGCGGGGCTTCTCGGTCACGCAGTCGAGCGCCTCCCGCGATCTGCAGGAGATCGGCGCCGTCCGGGTGAACGGCCGCTACGTCACCGGCGACGCGCTCGGCGGCGCCGCGCCGTCGTCGTCGGAGCTCGAGGAGGCGGCGGTGTTCGTGAAGGGCGTCGTGGCCGCGGGCCCCTACCTCCTGGTCGTGAAGACCCCGCCGGGGATCGCGGCGCTGGTGGCGCTCGCCCTCGACCGCGCCGGCTGGCCGGAGGTGGTCGGGACGGTCGCCGGGGACGACACGTTCATCGTCGCGACCGCTGGACGGCGGCAGCAGGCCCGCGTCGAGGCGAAGCTGGCGACGCTGGTGCGGGAGGCCGTGCATGCCTGAGCGCATCGCGCTCGCGTTCTCGGGCGGCCTCGACACCTCGTTCTGCGTCCCCTGGCTCGCCGAGCGCTACGGGGCGAAGGTGACGACGGTGACCGTCGACACCGGCGGCATGTCGGCGGCGGATCGCGCGGCCATCGAGGCCCGCGCCCTCGCCCTGGGCGCCGAGCGGCACGTGCTGGTCGACGCGCGCTCGCGCTACTTCGACGAGACGCTGCGCCACCTCATCGCCGGCAACGTCCTGCGCGGCCAGGCGTACCCGCTGTGCGTCGGCGCCGAGCGCTCGCTGCAGGCCCGCCTCGTCGCCGAAGCCGCGCGCGCGGCGGGAGCGGGGGCGGTCGCGCACGGCAGCACTGCGGCCGGCAACGACCAGGTGCGCTTCGAGGTCGCGCTGCGGACCCTCGCGCCCGAGCTCGAGGTCCTCGCCCCGATTCGCGACGAGGGGTTCTCGCGCGCGGACGAGGTCGCGTACCTCGCCGAGCGCGGGTTCGAGTGGCCGGCCGAACGCGCCGCCTACTCGGTCAACTCCGGCCTGTGGGGGTGCACGATCGGCGGCCGCGAGACCGCCGACACGGTGGCGTCGCTGCCGGAGGAGGCGTGGGTCCTGACCCGCGGCGCCTTCGCCGCGCCGCGCGCCCCCGAGTCGCACTCGATCGCGTTCACGGCCGGGGTGCCGGCGGGGCTGGACGGCGTCGCGATGGCGCCCGTCGAGCTGGTGGAGAACCTCAACATCTTGGGTGGCGGGTTCGGCATCGGCCGGGGGATCCACCTCGGCGACACGATCATCGGGCTCAAGGGCCGGGTCGCGTTCGAGGCGCCGGCCGCGGTGCTGCTGATCGCGGCGCACCGCGAGCTCGAGAAGCTGACCTTGACGGCGCGGCAGCAGCGGGTCAAGGACAGCGTCGCCGCGGTGTACGGCGACCTGGTCCACGAGGGGCAGTTCCTCGACCCGGTGTGCCGCGACATCGAGGCGCTGCTCGAGCGCTCGCAGCGCCGCGTCACCGGCGAGGCGCGCGTCCTGCTGCGGCCCGGGGCGGCGTTCGTCGAGGGGGTCGCCTCGCCGTACTCGCTCAAGGCCGCCTCGCGGGCCGTCTACGGCGAGGCGGCGGGCGAGTGGACCGCGGCCGACGCGCGCGGCTTCTCCCGCATGCTGGCGCTGCCCGGGATGCTGCACGCCCGCGCCGGGAAGGGTCAACCATGAAGAAGGTGCTGCTCGACAAGATCGGCTCGGTGACGGCCACCTGCCGCCTCTCGCGCGAGGTCCGCCTCGGCGGGGACATCCCCGCGGTCGAGGGCGGCGTCGTCGCGGTGCGGGTGCAAAACGCCAAGAGCACGTACAACCAGCTCGAGCTGCCGTCCGGCCGCTTCTCTCTGGTCAAACCGGGCGACGTGATCGCCGGCGCGCTCGGCCACCGCAAGGCGCTGTTCGGCTACTCGGGGTACCTGCCGGCGAGCGTCGCGGTCGGCGACACGCTCAACCTGCTCAACCTCGGCGGGGTGATCGGTGTCTGCGACGGCGTCAACCCGGACCTCGGCCAGCCGTTCGTGGTCGAGGTCCTCGGCCAGGTCCTCCACTTCCCGTACCTCGGGGAGCGGGTCGGCCTGCCGGCGCACATCGCCCAGGGCGCCCTGCCGCTCGAGGACCGCCTCGACGTCGGCGGCATCCCGGCGGTGGGCGTGGTCGGGACGTGCATGAACGCGGGCAAGACGCAGGCCGCCTGCAACCTCATCCAGGCGTTCACCCACCGCGGCCTGAAGGTGGCGGCGGGCAAGGCCACCGGCGTGTCGCTGCGCCGCGACGTCCTCGCGATGGAGGACGCCGGCGCGCGCCACACCCTCATCTTCACCGACCTCGGCGTGGTGACGACGACGCCGGACGTCGCCCCGCGCGTGGCGCGGACGATCCTCACCCACCTGGCGGCCGACGCCCCGGACGTGATCGTGCTCGAGCTCGGGGACGGCCTGCTCGGCCTCTACGGCGTCGACGCGATCCTCGCCGACGCCGCCCTCGCGGCCAGCTTCGGGGCGCTGGTGCTCGCCGCCAACGACCCGGTGGCGGCGTGGGGCGGCGTGCAGCTGTTGCGCGACCGCTACGGGCTGGCGGCCGCGGTCGTGACCGGGCCGGCGACCGACAACGTGGCCGGGACGCGGCTGACCGAGCGCGAGACCGGAGTGCCGGGGATCAACGCCCGCACCAACCCGGCCGAGCTCGCGGCGCTGGTGATGGCGAAGCTGGGGCTCGCGCCGGCCGCGAGCGGTGACGCGGATGCCTGAGGCGGCGCCGGTCCCCGCGGTCGTCCTGGGCGGCACCGGGTACGTGGCCGGCGAGCTGCTGCGCCTCCTGGCCGGGCACCCGCGCCTGCGGACCGCGGCCGTGGTCTCGAGGGGCCACGCCGGGGCGGCGGTGGCGGCGTCGTTCCCGCACCTGGCCGCGGTGCTGCCGCCCGACCTTCGCTTCGAGACGGCGGAGTCGGTGGCGGCGCACATCCCGCGCGGCGGGCGGGTCGGGATCTTCGCCGCAACGCCGCACGGGACCACCGCTGCGCTCGTCGACGCGGCGCTGGCCGCGGCCCAGGCCGGGGGGGCCGAGGCGCACGTCGTGGACCTCTCGGCCGACTTCCGCTTCGCCGACCCCGAGCGCTTCGCCCGCATCTACGGCCAGGCGCACGGCGCCCCGGGGAGGGTCGGGGGGTTCGTTTGCGCCGTCCCCGAGCACCACCAGGGGCCGGCGCCGGCGCACGCGGCGCAACCGGGGTGCTTCACCACCGCGGTGGTGCTCGCGGCCTACCCGCTGTACGCGCTCGGCGTCGCCGCCGGCGGTGTCTTCGTGTCGGCGGTGACCGGGAGCTCGGGGAGCGGGCGCACGCCGGGGCCGGGGACGCACCACCCGGAGCGCAGCGGCAACCTCGTCGCCTACTCGCCGCTCGCGCACCGGCACGAGCCGGAGATGGCGATGCTGCTCGCGCCGGCGTGCGGCGGCGTCGAGCCGGAAGTGGAGTTCGTGCCGCACTCGGGCCCGTTCGTGCGCGGGATCCTCGCGACCGTCAGGATGCAGCTCGTCGAGCCGATGCCCGCCCCGGCCCTCGCCGCCGCGCTCGCCGAGTTCTACCGCGGCGCCCCGTTCGTGCGCGTCACGACCAGCCAGCCGCGGCTCAACGAGGTCGTCGGCACGAACGCCTGCCGCCTCGGCGTGGCGACGCGCGGCCGCACCGCGGTGGTGACGTCGGTGATCGACAACCTGGTCAAGGGGGCCGCCGGCGGCGGTGTGCAGTGGATGAACCGCCTGCTCGGGTTCGAGGAGAGCGCCGGCCTCAACCTGGCCGGGATCGGCTGGCACTGAGCGATGGAGGGATCGATGACGGAGGCGAAGCAACCCGGGGCCTCGGCGCTGCTCGACGTGTTCGACCAGCTCGCCCTGCGCCCCGTGCGCGGCGAGGGCGCGTACCTGTTCACCGCGGACGGCGACCGCTACCTCGACTTCTACGGCGGCCACGCCGTCGCGCTCCTCGGCTACGGCCACCCCGCGCTGGTCGCGGCGCTCGACCGCCAGGCGCGGACGCTCTTCTTCCAGTCCAACATCGTGCCGCTCGACGTGCGCGAGCGCGCCGCGGCGAGCCTCGTGCGCTTCGGCCCGCCGGGCCTGACCCGCGCGTTCTTCGTCAACTCCGGCGCCGAGGCGAACGAGAACGCGCTACGCATCGCATTCGCCGCCACTGCGCGGACGCGCGTGGTGGCGATCGAAGGGGCGTTCCACGGGCGCACGGCGGCCGCCGGCGCGGTGACGGCGGGCCACGAGCGCTGGTACGGCTTCCCGTCCGAGCCGTTCGCGGTGACCTGGGTGCCGTTCGACGACACGGCGGCGCTCGAACGGGCCGTCGCCTCCGACGTCGCCGCCGTGATCCTGGAGCCGGTCCAGGGGGTCGCGGGAGCGCGGGCGCTGTCTCGCGGGTTCCTCGCCGCGGCGCGGGCGGCGACCGCCGCGGCCGGCGCCCTGCTCGTCTTCGACGAGGTGCAGTGCGGGATGGGGCGGACGGGTCACCCGTTCGCGGCGCAGGCGCACGGCATCCTCCCCGACGTGCTGACCACCGCGAAGGGGCTCGCCGGCGGGTTTCCCGCCGGGGCCGTCGTGGTGGGGGAGGGGCTGGCGGCCGGGATCAAGAAGGGCGCTCTCGGCACCACGTTCGGCGGCGGCCCGCTGGCGATGGCGCTGGTCGAGGCGGTGATCGGCGCGATCACGGCCGAGGGCCTGCTCGATCGCGTCCGCCGCCTGTCGGCGCGGCTGCGAACCGAGTGCCTGACCGGCCCGGTCACGGCGGTGCAGGGGATGGGGTTCCTGCTCGGCCTGCGCACCGTGCCCCCCGCCAAGGAGGTGCTCGCGCGCCTGCGCGAGCGGCGGATCCTCGCCGGCGGCAGCGCCGACCCGCACGTGGTCCGCCTGCTGCCGCCGCTGATCCTGCAGGATGCGCACGTCGACGAGCTGGTCGCGGCGCTGAAGGAGATCCGACCATGAAGAGCTTCCTCGACCTCGACGACCTCGCCGACGACCGCCTCGAGGCGGTGCTCGCCCGCGCCGGCGAGCTGGAGCGCCGGCCGCTCTCCGACGCGCTGCGCGGCCGCGTCGTAGCGCTCCTGTTCATGAACCCGTCGCTGCGCACCCTGGCCTCGATGCAGGCCGGCGTCGCCCAACTCGGCGGCGCCTCGTTCGTGATCGCGCCCGGCCAGGGCTCGTGGCGGCTCGAGACCCGCGACGGCGTCGTGATGGACGGCGACGCGGCCGAGCACGTGCGCGAGGCGGTCCCGGTCCTCGGCGAGTACGCCGACGCGCTCGCTGTGCGCTGCTTCGCGCGCGGCAAGGACCTCGGCGAGGACCTCGCCGACGGCGTGATCCGCACCATGGCGGCGCTGTCGCCGGTGCCGTTCGTCAACCTCGAGTCGGCCGCCTCGCACCCCTGCCAGGTGCTCGCCGACTGGAAGACGATGGACGACCTCGAGATCCCGCGCCAGGGGGGGCGCTTCGTGCTGTCGTGGGTGTGGCACCCGCGCCCGCTGCCGTACGCGGTGCCCGCCTCCGCGCTCGCGATGGCCGCGCGGCGGGGGATGGACGTGACCGTGCTGCGGCCGGAGGGGTACGCGCTGCCCGAGCCGGTCATGGCGCGCGCCCGCGCCGCGGCCGCCCGCAGCGGCGGCAGCGTCGCGGAGACCTCCGACCGCGAGGCCGCGATGGCGGGCGCCCACGTCGTCTACGCCAAGTCGTGGGCGGCGCCGGCGTTCTACGGCCGCCCGGAGGAGGAGGCGCCGCTGCGAGCGCCGTTGCGCGAGTGGTGCGTCTCCGAGGAGTGGTACCGGTCCGCCGCGCCCGGCGCCCGCTTCATGCACTGCCTGCCGGTGCGGCGCAACGTGAAGGTGACCGACGAGGTGCTCGACTCTGGGCGCAGCGTCGTCGTCCGCCAGGCCGGAAACCGCCTGCACGCCCAGAAGGCGCTGCTGCTCGAGATGTTGACCGAGGAGGGCGCATGACCGGACCGTACGACCGCGAGGCGGCCATGGTGGGGCTCACGCGGGCGCTGCCGTACATCAGGCTGTACAAGGGGCGCGTGTTCGTGATCAAGCTGGGGGGCGCGGCGAGCACCGACGCGGCCGTTCTGCGGCGGCTGGCCGAGCAGGTGAACGTCCTGCGCGAGGTGGGCATCCGGGTCGTGCTCGTGCACGGGGGCGGGCCGCAGTCCACGGCGCTCGCCGGCCGCCTCGGGATCGCGACGCGCTTCGTCGGCGGGCGGCGGGTCACGTCCCCGGAGGCGCTCGAAAGCGTGGTCATGACGCTCAACGGCACGGTGAACACCGCCGTGCTCGCCGCCTGCCGCGCCGTCCACCTCCCCGCGGTGGGGGTTTCGGGGGTGGATGGCGCGCTCGTGCGGGCGAGGCGCCGGCCTCCGGTCGAGGTCGAGGACGGCGGCACGCGCGAGGTCGTGGACTACGGCGAGGTCGGCGACATCGCCGGCGTGGACGCCGCCGTCCTCGTCGCCTTGCTCAACGCCGGCTACGTGCCGGTGGTCAGCCCGCTGGCGGCCGACGACGACGGCCGCGTGCTCAACGTCAACGCCGACACGGTGGCCGCGGCGATCGCCTGCGCTCTCGACGCCGAGAAGCTGGTCTTCCTCACCGAGACGCCCGGCATTCTCGAGGACCGGGCCGACAAGGCGTCGATGATCAGTTGCGCCGATCTCAAGACCCTGGCGATGATGGAGGCGCGCGGCGCCCTCGCGGGCGGTATGCTCCCCAAGGTCAATGCGGCGCGCGCCGCGCTTTCCGGCGGCGTGCGGCGGATCCACATCGTCGGATACCAGCCGAAGCTGGCCCTGCTCATGGAGGTGTTCACCAACGAGGGGGCCGGGACGCTGATCGTGCGCAACATCGCCGATCTGCCCGCGGCGGAGCAGGGCGGGGCCGGGGAGGCGGCGCCGTGACCGACGCCGAGCTGCTCGCGCTCCACCGCGAGATGGTCGCGGTCCCGTCGCTCTCCGGTCAGGAAGGGCCGCTCGCCGAGTTCCTCGTCGGGTTCCTCGCCGCACGCGGCGTGGGCGTCGAGCGGTTCGAGAACAGCCTGTTCGCGGTCGCCGGGCAGGGGCCGGTCGTCTGCCTCAACTCCCACCTCGACACGGTGCCGGCGTCGCCGGGGTGGACGCGGCCGCCGCACCGGCCGCAGGTCGAGGACGGCCGCGTCTACGGCCTCGGCAGCAACGACGCCAAGGGGGCGGGGGCGGCGATGACCGCGGCGTTCCTGCGCCTGGCGGCGCGCGGCCCGGACCTCGGGGTGCGCGTCGTGCTCGCGCTGGCGGCGGAGGAGGAGGTGGGGAGCAAGGGCACCGAGCGGCTCGTCCCCGAGCTCGCCCGCCGCGGCCTGCGGCCCGACGCCGTGGTCGTCGGCGAGCCCACCGACCTCGAGATCGCGACCTCGCAGAAGGGGCTTCTGGTGCTCGAGCTCGTCACCGCGGGGCGGGCGTGCCACGCCGCCCACGGCCGCGCGCTCGGCGCGCCGAACGCCTTGCGCGCCCTCGCCCGCGACCTCGTCGCTCTCGACGCCGTGGACCTCGGCCCCGCCCATCCCAGGCTCGGACCGGTCACGCTCGAGCCGACGATGGCCCGCGGCGGCACGGCGCGCAACATGGTTCCGGCCGAGGCGTCGTGCGTGCTCGACGTGCGCGTCAACCCCGACCCGGCGCCGGAGGAGATCGTGGCGCGCCTGCGGGCGGCCGTATCGGGCGAGCTGCGCGTGGCGAGCGACCGGCTGCGCCCGTACGAGATCGCCGAGGACCACCCGCTGGTGCGGGCGGCGCTGGCGGCGCGGCCGCAGGCGCGGACGTTCGCATCGCGCGGCCTGTCCGACCTCGTGTTCTTCACCGGGATCCCGGGGATCAAGGTGGGGCCGGGGAGCAGCGAGCGCTCGCACACGCCGGACGAGTTCGTCCTCGAGGGCGAGGTGCTCGAAGGCGCGCGTTTCTACGAGCGCCTCGTGCTCGGCAGTCGCGCGTTCCTGGGAGAGGGGAGGGCGGCATGACGAGGCTGTGGGACCGCAACGAGCCGCTCGACCGGCTCGTGCTCGAGTTCACCGCCGGCGAGGACCACGCCCTCGACGACCGGCTCGTGGCGTACGACGTGCGCGCCTCGGCGGCCCACGCCGAGATGCTGCGCGCCGCCGGGCACCTCAGCGACGCCGAGAACGGTGCCGTCCAGCGGGCGCTCGCCGAGATCGGCGCGGCGCACGCGCGCGGCGAGTGGCGAGTCGCGCTGGAGGAGGAGGACTGCCACACCGCCCTCGAGAACCGGCTGACGGCCGCGGTGGGGGAGGCGGGGGCGCGCATCCACCTCGGCCGCTCGCGCAACGACCAGGTGCTCGCGGCGCTGCGGCTCTGGCTCAAGGACGAGTTGGCGGCGCTCGCCGGCGAGGCGGAGGGCGTGGCCGGCGCGCTCGACGCGATCGCGGCGCGGCAGGGCGCGCTGGCGATGCCCGGCTACACGCACATGCAGCGCGCGATGCCGACGTCGCTTGCCGGCTGGACGGGGGCGTTCGCGGCCGAGATCCGCGACGACGCGGCCGGACTGCTCGCGGCGCGGCGCCGCGCCGACCGCAACCCGCTCGGCTCGGCGGCCGGCTACGGCGTGCCTGTGCTCTCGCTCGACCGCGCGCTGACGACGCGGGCGCTGGGGTTTGCCGCGGCGCACGAGCCGGTGACCGCGGTGCAGCTCTCGCGCGGCAAGGCCGAGGCCGGGGCGCTGTTCGAGGCCGCGCTCCTGGCGCAGGACCTCGGCCGCCTGGCGGCCGACCTCTGCCTGTTCGCCACCGCGGAGTTCGGGTTCGTCAAGCTCCCCGCCGCGCTGACGACCGGCTCCTCGATGCTGCCGCAGAAGCGCAACCCGGACCTGTTCGAGCTCGTGCGGGGGCGCACCGGCGAGGCGACCGCCGCGCTGCTCGAGCTGCTGGCCGTCACCGCGAAGCTGCCCTCCGGCTACCACCGCGACCTGCAGCTGACCAAGAAGCCGCTGTTCCGCGGGCTCGATTCGGCAAGCGCCGGCGCCCGGCTCCTCGCCCACGCGCTGCCTTTGGTCGAGTTCGACGAGGCGCGGATGCGCGCCGCGGTGGACCCCTCGCTGCTGGCGGCGGAACGCGCGTACAGGATGGTGGTCGAGCTGGGCTTGCCGTTTCGCGAGGCGTACCGCCGGGCGCGGGAGACGTGAGCGTGGCGCAGCGGGGCCGGCGGGCCGTGCGGATCGCGCGGCGGGGGTACGGCGATCTCGTGCCCGTCGAAACGGCCGCCGGCGCGGCGCGGCGGCGAGCGGCGGCGGGCCGCGGCGGCCCGAGGGCGGCGAGCGCGCAGATCGGAAGAGC
>SCRJ01000162.1 GCA_004298115.1 Acidobacteriota bacterium | reverse complement strand
GGGCGCCGGCCGGGCGCTTTTCCCCGGTTCTCGGGCGCCGATCGGCCCTTTCACGGGCCAGTCGCGGCGGCGGTGTCGCCGCGCCGATCTGATGCCGCAGATTCGCCTGGACTTGCGCTACAGTGGACGCGATCCGGGAATTTTTCCCGCCAGGGCGCGGTCGGGAGCGACGATGAGCGAGAAACCTCTGACGATCCTCGTGGTGGACGACGAACCCGCGATGCGGGAGGTGCTCGACATGCGCCTTTCCGAGTGGGGGCACCGCGTACTCCTCGCGAGCGACGGTGCCGAGGCCCGCGCGGCGGCCGAGCGCGAGCGCCCCGATGCGGTCATCTCGGACGTCCAGCTTCCCGGGCTCGGCGGGCTCGAGCTGTTGCAGGCGCTCAAGGCCGGCGGGAGCGAGCGACCCGTCATCCTCATCACCGCCTACGGCAGCATCGACGCGGCGGTCGAGGCGATGAAGCTCGGCGCCCGCGACTTCCTCACCAAGCCGTTGGACTACGCCAAGCTGCGGGTCACCCTGGCGGCGCTCGGCGCCGAGTTGGAGCGCCGGGGCCAGGTGCACCGGCTCGAGTCCACCCTCGAGAAGGGGGCCGGGCTGGCCGCGATCGTCGGGCGCAGCCAACGGATGCGCGAGGCGTTCAAGCTGATCGAGGCGGTGGCGGCCAGCGACGCGTCGGTGATCGTGACCGGCGAGAGCGGCACGGGCAAGGAACTCGTCGCGCGCGCGATCCACGATCTCGGCCGCCGTGCGAGCGGGCCGTTCATCGCCGTCAACGTCGCGGCGATTCCCGAGGGTCTCGTCGAGAGCGAGCTGTTCGGGCACGAGAAGGGCGCCTTTTCCGGGGCGGTCGCCGCGCGTCCCGGCTGCTTCGAGCTCGCCGACACCGGGACGCTGTTCTTGGACGAGGTGACCGAAATGCCCGCCCCGCTGCAGACGAAGTTCCTGCGCGTCATCGAGGGGGGCCAACTGCGGCGGGTCGGCGGCACCAGGGAGATGCGGTTCGACGTCCGCGTGATCGCGGCGACGAACCGCGACCCGGCGCAGGCGGTCGAGCTCGGGGTCCTGCGCCGCGACCTCTTCTACCGCCTCAACGTGTTCACGCTGACGCTCCCGCCGTTGCGCGACCGCGAGGGGGACGTGGTCCTGCTCGCGCAGCACTTCGTGCGCCAGTTCAACGCGAAGCACGGCGCCCGCGTCGACGGGCTCGGGCTCGAAGCGGAGCGGACGTTGCGCGGCTACGCCTGGCCCGGCAACGTGCGCGAGCTGCGCAACGTGATCGAGCGGGCGGTCATCCTGGCGCGGACCGGCTGGATCGAAGTCAACCACCTGCCGCCGTTCCTCCTCGGCGCCGGAGCCGAGGCCGGCGACGGGATCGTCATCCCCTCGGGCGCCACCGCGGCCGAGGCCGAACGCGTCCTCATCCTCGCGACCCTGAAGCGGGCAGGAAACAACAAGGCCGAGGCCGCCCGAGTGCTCGGCATGGACGTCAAGACGATTCGCAACAAGCTCAAGACGTACGGCATCGGCCCGGCCGAGCCATGAAGGTCGCCACCAAGGTCGCCACCGGCTCCGGCCTGCTCGCCGCCGTCCTCATCGGGGTCCTCGGGTACTTCGTGCTCCTGGTGCGCCACCTCGTCGTCGCCAACCACGAGCTCACCGCCGTCCATTTCCGCGTCACGACCGTCGCGCTCGAGCTCCTGGATCAGGTCGATCAGATCGAGGTCAACGCCCGCAAGTTCTACGTCACCCGCGACGCCGCCTACGCCGGCCGAGTGGTGAAGGCGCGGGATGACTTCGCCGGCGGACTCGCCGAGCTGCGGGCACTGGCCTCCCGCGGCGCCAACGCGGACCCGATCGCGCGCCTCGACGAGCTCTGGCGCGAGTTCGCCCTCGCCTCCTTCCCGGCGGGGGAGATGGCGGCGCGCCTGGCCGGGATCCCCGACTCGAGGATCCCCGACGTGCTGGAGACCCCGATCGAGCGGCTCAGTCGTCAGACCTGGGTCGTGCTCAACGCCTCGCGCCAGGGGACCGCCGCGCAGGTGGCCGGCGTCGCCGACGCCGGGCGCGTCGCCGAGTGGGTTTCGGTCGCGATCGCCGGCATCGCGGTCCTGCTCGCGGTGCTGATCGTGGTCCTCACCGTTCGTTCGATCCGCGAGCCGTTGCGGCGGCTCATCGAGGGCACCCGCACGGTCGCGAGCGGGACGTTCACCTACCAGCTCGACACCGGCGGCGGCGACGAGTTCGCCGCGCTCGCCGAGGGCTTCAACACGATGGTGCGCCGGCTCGGCGAGCTCGACCGGATGAAGCGGGGCTTCGTGTCGCACGTGTCCCACGAGCTCAAGACCCCGCTGGTCGCGATGCAGGAGACCAACCGCCTGCTCCTCGACGGCCTGCCCGGCCCGCTCAACGAGCGGCAGCGCCGCATGCTCGACCTCAACCTGCAGGGAAGCCGCCGACTCTCCGCGATGATCGCGAACCTCCTCGACCTCGCCCGGCTCGAGGCCGGCGGCATGAGCTACGACATCCGCCCGCACGACCTCGGGGCGCTCGCCCGCAACGCGACCGCCGAGCTCGAAGCCCTGGCGCAGGAGCGCGACGTGCGCCTCGAGCTCGACATCCCGGCGGCGCCCGTGATCGTCGAGTGCGACGCCGACCGCGTGACGCAGGTCGTCGTCAACCTCGTCGACAACGCCGTGAAGTTCTCGCCGCCGGGCCGGCCGATCACGGTCGGGGTGCGGCTCGAGGCGGGGCTCGCGGTCGACGCGCCGCGTGCGGTCGCGGCCGCGCTCGGTCCCGCCCGGTCCGGGCCGTTCGCGGCGGTCCGCGTCGCGGATTTCGGCGGCGGCGTCCCGGATGCCGAGAAGCTGCGCGTCTTCGAGAAATTCCGCCAAGCGCACCGCGGCTCCAAACGGGCCGGGGCCGGCGTCGGTCTCGGCCTGGCCATCTCGGCCGAGATCGTCCGGGCGCACGCGGGCGCGATCTGGGTCGCCGACAACCACCCGTCCGGCAGCGTGTTCGTGGTCCTGCTCCCCCTGGCCCCGCCCGGGCCGGGCCCCTCCGACGCCGGACGCGCTACCATCGGGGCGACGCATGCGACTTGAGCCCCGTTTCCTGCCTGCGCTCGCCCTCGCCGTGGCGAGCTGCGCCACGGTCCCCTCCGTGGCGGACCGTGAGTTCAGGGCGGGCGACTACGCCGGGGCCGCGGCGGCGTACGAGGAGGCGCTGCGCACGGACCCGAGGGCGCGCGCGAACCCGGCCCTGTGTCTCCGCCTCGGGCTGGCATACGCCCGGCCCGACACGCCGGCGCACGACCTGAAGCGCGCGGCGGCGGTCCTGAAGGACCTCGAGACGCGGTTCCCGAAGACGCAGGAGGCGAGGCAGGCCGCGGCGCTCATCCCGCAGATCGAGCATGAGGCGGCGCTCGAGGCCGCGGCGTCGGTCGCCGCCGCGAAGATCCAGGATCTCGAGGATGCGCTCGCGATGCTGCAGGGGGAGGTTCGGACCCTGGATGCGGCGGTCAAGGCCGGCGCCGAGCAGGCCCAACACCTGCGGGCGATGCTCGCCGAGCGCGAGGCACAGCTGCGGCGCGTCCGCGACGAGCTCGAGCAGCTCAAGCGCATCGACCTGCAACGCGCGCCGTAGTGGAAAGGCTGCCACGGCGAGTCCCGCCGCCGGCGAGACTGCTCGCGCCGACCCCGGACGACGTCCGGAGGCGACGTCGGATCAGACCCTGACCGTCACCACCTCGATGCGGGAAGGATCCCCGACGCCGAGGCCCTTTGCGATCGCCGTCTCGATGTGACGGCACCGGCGGGTCGTGTCGGACAGGTTCTTCTCGGCGCGCTTGGCCATGATCGCCTTGCGGCCGACGACGTCGAGCGCCACCGGGTCGTCGGCAACGTACACCGTGTTGGCCCGCCACAGTCGGCCCCGGTCGGCGGGCCGGGGACCGCCGTCGAAGCACGCCTCGGTCGCGTCCATCACGATGAGGGGGACACGCGTGACGGTGACGAAGTGCCCGTACGCCTCGGCGATGTACGGGTCGCAGTTGTTGTCGTGTGCGCTCCGGTAGTGGTCGTAGCACCCGAACGCGACGTTCTTGAGCGCGAGCGTCACGCCGGAGCTGCCGTGGTCTTTGAGGATCGGCAGGCTGATCGTGACGTCGGTGCGGTCCGCCGCGATCGTGTCGATCGGGGCGGTGCCCTCGCTTCCCTTGAGCACGCGCGCACCGTCGTAGCGGCCGCCGGCCTCGACGCTCTCGCCGTGGCGGCCGGTGCCGAACTTGTAGCGAGTCGGCCCAAAGTGGTCCTTCCAGCGATCCCAGACGATGACGTCCCCAGGCTTCACGCCCGCCGCGATCACGCCGGCCGCCACGGCGTCGGTGACCTCGGGCGCGGTGTAGACGAGCGGACGGCCGAGCAGGTTGATCTTCAGCCCGACCCTCATCCCGGGCTTGACGAACCGCCGCCACGCCGCCTCCGGGGTGGACGCCCCCGCCAGCGCCATGACGCCCGCGTCGACCATCGCCGCCACGACCCGCGGGTCGCGCGCGTCCCCGGCCCACACGCGGTCCGACTCGACCCGGATGACCCGCGTCTTCGGTCCCGCGGCACCCGCCAGCCGCGGCGTCAGCGCCGCCACCGCCGCGCCTCCCGCCAAGCCGGCCAGCAGACCTCGTCTCGTGATCCCGTCGCCCGCGCCGCTCATTTTGCGCTCCTTCTCCCCTCGGAACCGGCGGCGGCCCCGCCCGGTCGGCGCCTCCCCGGCGCCGCCGGGGCGTCCGCCATCGGCAGGGCCGTGCGGTGCACGCCGTCGAAGACGGCCATGGCTCCGGCCACCGCCGCCGCGGTGGGGACGAGGCCGATCTCGCCCACGCCCTTGGCGCCGTAGCCGCCGACCGGGTCCCGCACCTCGATCAGGATCACCTCGACCTCGGGCGTATCGCCGGCCTTGAGGATCCCGAGGTCGCGCATCAAGGTCGAGACCGGGCGCCCCTCGCGGCACGGCAGTTCCTCGGAGAGCGCGTAGCCGAGCCCCATGTGCACGGCGCCTTCGATCTGCTGCGCACAGGCGAGCGGGTTGACCGCCCGGCCGACGTCGTGCGCCGCGACCACCTTCTCGATGCGCCCGTCCCCGTCCATGAGCACGACCTGGGTCGCGTAGCCGAACGTCATGTGCGTGACCGGGTTGTCCACCTTGGTGCCGGGCGCGACCGTGATGTCGCAGACGTACTCGCCCTGGTACTCGCGGCCCGCGAGCGCCGCGAGCGGTGCGCCCGCGAGATCCGCCGCGAGCTTGCGCGCCGCGCGCTGGCCGGCCATCGTCGCGAGGGCGGTGGCCCGCGACGCGGTGGTCATCCCGCACTCGACGGCCAACTCGCTGCGCGCCCCCACGGCCATCGCCTCGGGCGCGATCCCGGTCTCCTCGTGCACCACCTGGCGCAGAATCGTGAACAGACCCTGCCCCATCTCGGTGAAGCCGGTGAGCACGTCGAGCCTTCCAGCCGGGAGCACCCGGATCAGCACGCGCCCGATGTCGGCGAGCCCGTTGCCGATACCCGTGTTCTTGATCCCGCACGCGATCCCGGCGCGGCCCGCGTTCGCCTTGTAGACGTCGCGCACCGCCGCGAGCGTGGCCCGGATGCCGCAGGCCTCGGTCATGATCTGACCGGTGGCGAAGCGGTCGCCGGGGGCGAGGATGTTGCGCTCGCGGATGTCGTAGCCGTCGAGGCCGACCCGCTCCGCCAGCAGGTCGAGGCAGCCCTCGATCGCGAACGCCGTCTGGCAGACGCCGAAGCCGCGCATCGCGCCCGACGGCGGGTTGTTCGTGTAGACGGTCTTCGCCTCGACGTCCACGACGGGGACGCGGTAGGGGCCGCACGAGTGCCCCGCCGCGCGCTCCAGCACCTTCGCCCCGACCGAGGCGTACGCCCCGGTGTCGCCGACGATGCGGGCGCGCACCGCGGTGAGCTGCCCGTCGCCGTCGCACCCGACCGCGTAGTCCATCGTGAGCGGGTGGCGCTTCGGGTGGAGCAGGATCGACTGCTCGCGGGTGAGCACCGTGCGTACAGGGGCGCCGAGCAGGAGCGCCGCCAGCGCGGTCTGCGCCTGGACGGAAAGGTCCTCCTTGCCTCCGAACGCGCCGCCGTTGGAGACCAGCTCGACCATGACCCGCCCGCGCGCGACGCCGAGCACGGCGGCGATCTGGACCTGATCGTCGTGCACGCCCTGACCCTGCGAGTAGACCCGTACGCCGTCGTCTTCGGGAACCACCAGGCACGCCTCCGGCTCCAGGAAGGCGTGCTCGATCCGCTGCGTCGTGAACGTCCTTCTGACGACGTGCGCCGAGGCCGCGAGCGCCGCCTCGACGTCGCCGCGGGCGAACGCCGTCACCTCGAGGAGGTTGCCCCCGGGGTGGATCGCGGGCGCGCCGGGGGCCAGCGCCGCCTCGGGGGAGGTCACCGGCGACAGCGCGTCGACCTCGACCCGGACGGCCTTCGCCGCCTGCCGTGCGTGGAACTGCGTGTCGGCGACCACGAGGGCGAGCACGTCGCCGACGCAGCGCGTCGTCTCCCCCACCGCCACGAACACCGGCCAGTCCTTGACGATCAACCCCACGAACCGGTCGCCGGGCACGTCGGCCGCGGTGAGCACCCGCTCCACGCCCGCCATCGCGAGCGCCGGCCCGGCGTCGATCGCCAGCACGCGGGCGCGCGGGTGCAACGCGAGCACGACCGCGCCGTGGCGCATTCCCGGCGCGCGCATGTCGGCGACGTACGGCTTGGCGCCGACGGCATGCTCGAGCCCGCGGTAGCGCGGCTCCGAGCCGCCGACGCCGCGCCCGCCGTCG
>SCRJ01000023.1 GCA_004298115.1 Acidobacteriota bacterium | reverse complement strand
CGCCCCCGACCTTCCCGCTGCAGCTCGGCCGGGCGGGCGTGGCCGCCGTGGCCGGGGATGCCGCCCCCCAGGCCTCACAGCGCGTCACGGTCAGCGTGAGCCGGAGGAGATCTCCCGGGCCGGTGCAGGCGGCGTTCACCGGCAATTCGCCCTCGGCGCCGGGGCCGCATGCGGCGACGCTCGAGCTCGTGATCCTTCCCCCGAGGCCTACGGAGAGGGTCGAAGGGCCGCGGATCGACGTGGTCAAGCCCGACACCCTGCTGCCGGGAAAGACGTATGACCTCGAGTTGACCGGCAAGAACCTCACGCTCGACACCGACATCTCGCTGGGCCGGGACGTTATGCTCGTCGGGACGCCGATCTTCACGCTCCCCACGCAGGCCAGGGTCAAGGTGCAGGTGGGGCCGGGCGCGCTGCCGGGGAAGCGCGTGGCCGAGGCGAGCAACCGCGAGGGCGGCAACCGCGGTCCGGGCGGCGTGATGATCGGGCTCGTCCCGATCGTCGTGCCGAAGAAGCCGCTGTGCGCGAAGCTGACGACCCTCACGTTCGTCAAGGGCAAGCTGCAGCTCGAGCAACCCGAGTGGGGCAAGCATGAGATCATGGAGAACGCCTGGAAGGACCTCGGCTACCCCCTCCTCGACGACGACACGGTGTTCGAGTGGCGCGAGAGCAGCCCGGGGACGGCGGACTACTTCGAGCTGCGCATCTACGACAAGCAGACCGGGGAACTCCTGGTGACACGGAGGCTGGGCAGCCAGGCGATGCGCGCCGGGACCGTGGCCTTCAGCTTCGTCCCGCGGTACTACCGCCCGGATGCCGCCTTCTTGGCCGAGCTGCTCCCCAAGGTGTCGCGCCGCCTCATGAAGGTCCGCACGGCGGCCGACTGGCCGGTCGTGGCTGCCGGCGCCGGCATGCAGGCGATCGGGCAACAGGCGCCCGCGGCGGCGGCGCAACTCCAATTGCAGTCCCAGGTCGAGTCGCAGGCGGGCCTCGTCGCGTCGCAGACGGCCGCACCGGTCCTGGGTCAGTCGGCGGCGGGTCTGCAGGCCAAGGCGCCCCCGCTCGCGCTGCAAACCGACCCGACGGCGGGCGCCGACCTGCTCTGGGAGGTCGCCGGTTTCAAGCTGTACGACCCCGACTGCGTCGTCGTGCGGGCGGGGCAGACGATCCCGGCGGCCGCCGCGGACGGCAGGATCCACATGGAGGTGGAGCTCTCCGACCGCTGGCCGCTGCGCGTGCCCAACAACCCCACCGGGATCGACTGCCCGGGAGGCAAGTCGACGACCGGCAGCCTGAACCTCGACCCGCTCTCGGACAAGAAGGTGCTGGACGAGAACGGGAACGTCGTCTACGACGTGGTCGGCCGCCAGAAGAACCCGAGGATCGACCCGAACAACTACCCCGGGGACGTCTTCGGCCTTTCGGGTGAGTTCGACCTGTCGTTCTCGCCGTGGGCGACGCACCCCAAGACGACGATGGAGGCGGCGCCGGGGAGCCAGCTCAAGACCAACATCGCCATGCTCGACTTCGACACCCTGTTCGTGGACTGGGGCGACGGCACCGTCGAGGCCGTGCGCACGGCGTTCCCGGTCCAGGGCAAGGAGCCGGTCATGGCGTGGGGCCGCGGCGTGAAGATCGAGCTGCCCAACCCCAAGGGGCAGAGCCCCGCGGCCGGCTCGCTGCGCCACTCGTACGACCGCACGGGCACGTTCACGATCCGGTTCTTCCAGCTCTCCGAGACCGACGCGCAGCATGTCGACCCGGCCCAGCTCGCGATGGCCATCGACGGCCCGCAGGGCTCGCCGTACGGCGCGCTCCTCGCCCTGCAGGGGGCCGCGCTCGGTCGGGCCGGCGGGACGCAGCCGGCCGGCGCGGCGGCGCAGGCCGTGCGCCCGGCCGGGGTGCGGGCCGGCGCCGAAATGGCGGGCCGGCCGAACGTGGCGGCCACGCTCGCCAACTGGCAGCTTTCCTCGCCGCAGGTCCTCGCCCGCGCCTACATGCTGTACTGCAACACGCTCACCATCACCGTGCGCGAGGACACCCGGGCGACCGGCCCGCTTCACCTCGACTCGATCGCGGTGACGAGCTTCCCCGGACACGACCGGGAGGCGGGCGCCGGCGGGCGGCGGGCACGCCCGACGCCGCAGCCGGCGGCGATGATGGTGGCCGGCGCGCCGCCGGTCTCCGTCAGCGACTGCGACGAATCGCTCACCGCGCAGGCCGCGCTCCGCTATTACGGCAAGGGGAAGGTGCGGATCACCTGGAAGCTGGACGGGGTGGCCTTCTCCACCGAGGAGAAGGACGTCGGCCCCTCGGAGCAGGCCCAGAACCTCGCCCGCGACCCGCGGACGTGGCCGCCACCGGTGCTTTCGGAGGTCACGCTCGACTCCGACCAGTTGAGCGTCGAGAAGCTCGGGCTGCACCAGGTCACCGTGGAGGCGGAGGTCGTTCCCGAGCCGACGGTCGCGAACATCAAGTTCGCAGCGGGCGTGGTCACCGACGCCCTCCAGGGGCTGGCGCCCGCCGCCGGCGATCTCGCGGTCGCCAAGGCGATCCTGGGCGGCCGCGCGCCGGTGCAGGTGAGCGTGCTCGCGCCGGGCCGGCTCGGCGGCGGCGGGATGCCGGCGTACATGCCGCTGCAGCCGGCGGTGGACGCGGTGCTCGCCAACGTGAAGATCTTGAAGAGCAAGCCGCTGTACGTCGCCTCGGACCCCAAACCGTACCAGGTCGTCGGCGGCGAGGCGGGCAAGCCGTGCGTGTTCGTCTTCCCGACGAAGCTCGGCGAGTTCCGCATCTCCGGGCTCGAGGACAACGTCACCAACGTCGGCACGACGTTCTCGGGCAAGGGCGTGCTGATGCTGCCGCTCACCAAGGACTCGACCAGCGCCCGCAAGCACGCGGTCGAGGTGACGTTCTCCGGGTGGGAGGTCCCCGATCTCCAGAACGTCGTCAAGGGAACGCTCGACGTGTCGCCCGGCCGAACCATCGACGGGCCGGGTCTGCAGGGAACGCTGTCGCGGCTGGTCGGCGAGGCCGGTCACACGACCGCGCTGGACGCGACGTTCGACCTCGAGCCCAAGGACACCACGCTCCGCATCCCCGGGGGCGTCGAACGCCCGCCGGAGTGGAAAGGCGTCACGGCGCCGGTGACCGGGAGCGGGCCCGGCCTCGTCGAGGGCGACTGGTACAAGGCCGGCGAGAAGCTGCCGGAGGTCCTGATCGGCTGGAGCGCGTTCAAAATCCGCTCCGACGACGCGCGCCTCGACTGGAGTCGGAGCGCAGGGGACGGGGCGTCCTCGCAATGCGACGGCGGCGGCGGGGCCGCGTGGGTCGGGGTGCACCTTGGTCACGCGACGCTCACGCCGTACACGATGGACCTGGTCGGCTCGGGCGGGACGTACGAGCAGGGCGTGACCGACTGGGGGATCGCCGACTCGGGCCTGTGCGGGGCGATCACGACCAAACCGTGGAAGGCGAACATCGGCGAGGGGTGGGTCGCCTTCGACGCGATCCAGGTCGTCGCCCACCGCGGCACGTTCGACGCGGTGTACAAGAACATGAAGGTGCACGTCCCCTGGCCCGAGACCGAGTTCGGCGGCGACGCCAGGCTGCAATCGGGCGGGGGCACCTCCGCGGGGATCGGCTTCCCGTTCATCGGCGCCGCCGCCCTCCAGGAGTACAACGACCCGGCCAACCGGATTTCGATGAAAGCGAACAACCTCTTCTTCACCCAGGAGGAGAACGTCGGCTGGGCGGTGCGCGCCGACACCGACTTCGGCCTGCTGGCCGAGGGGAAGCCGTTCGCCGCCTTCACGGCCGACGGGATGTTCTTCGGCTTCGACGGGCGGGCGTACTTCGAGAAGGGCACGCCGAGCGCGACGATCGCGCTCTCGGGGCACTCGGCGCTCGGCGACACGCCGCTCGACCTCAACTCCGTGACGCTCACCGCCGCGACGAGCGGCAACGGACGCCTGCACTTCGCCGTCAAGGTGACGTCGCACCTCTCGGTGACGTTGCCCGCCGCCGAGGCCCAGGTCAACTACGACATCACCCGCCCCGGACAGGAGTACGCGGGCTCCGGACCGGCCACCTCCCCGTTCGGCGTGGAGGTCGCGTTCCCCGCCGGCTCGCCGGCGATGCAGGCCAACATCAGCCCGCATTACGACGGCGCCGACGACACGCGCTACTACGGGGCCGTGGACGTCGCGATGTTCGGCGGCCCGCCGTTCAAGGCGGAGTTCCTCCTCGGCTACGAGAACGGCAAGAGCTACTGGCTGACGCGCGCGGCGGTCCCGCTCGGCTCGTCGGGCACGCCGCTGGTGCCGCCGGTCCTCAACCTGTACATGGTGCGCGGCGGCCTCGGCTACAACTTCCCGATCACCGCGTTCAAGAACGCGGGCAGCATCAAGGACGCGCAGGCCGACTTCGCCGGAAACTTCATGTTCATGGCGGGGATGAGGGTCGGCTCCCCGGACAGCGGGTTCGCGTTCACCCTCGACGGCGACCTCACGATCAGCCCGTCCGTCGGGGCGCGGATGGACTTCCACGCCTGGCTGCTCAAGAACCAGCACGAGGGGAACGGTGACTTCGCGGGCTACTTCCAGTGGGCCAACGGCAATTTCGACGGCCGGCTCTGGGGCGGACTCGACCTCCTGGGCGGCGTCGTGAAGTTCGACCTCGGTGCGAGCGAGGCGACCGCGGCGGTCGCGCTCCACTTCGGGAGCGGCGACTGGTACATCAACGCCGGCGCCAAGGAGGGCCCGCGCATCAAGGCGACGATCATGACCATCGGCAACGTGGATTCCTACCTGATGCTGAGCAACAAGGGCCTCGAGCTCGGCGGCTCGATGTCGATCTACCTGGGGTGCAGCATCGGCCACGTCAAGGGGTGGTCGGAGACCGGCCTCGGGATCACCCCCGCGCCGGCGATCTTCGGCCACGCCAACGCCGGGCTCGAGGCGGAAGTGTGCGCGTACGACGTCTGCATCGGCGTCGGCGTCACGGCCGGGATCAACTTCTCCGCCCTGCCGGTCTCGATCGGCTGCCACGCCTGCGTGGAGATCCCAATCCCGTTCTGGAATCCAGAGGTGTGCGGAGACTTCTCGCTATGACCGGCAAACGACGCTTCCTCGTGTTGATGACGCTCCTCCCACTGCTGCTGATCGTGCCCGCGGACGACGCAACGGCGGCTCCCGCAGGGCCGGGCGTGATCTGGGCGGGGGCGACCCCGACGGGGACGGTCGAGGTCTTCTGGCTGCCCACCGGCTCCACGTGGCCCGCCGGCGGCTGGCGCCTCGAACGGGTCGCCGGCGGCGAGGCGACGCTCCTGGCCGCCGCCCTGAAGCCGGGCCAGGACACGGCGGCGCTCGCCGCCCTCGGCGACCGGGAGGTCAACGCGATCCGCATGTTCGGCGAGCAGCTCGGGCGCAGCCCGCTCCCCGCCGACCAGCAGCAGGCGGCCGAGATCGTGGTTGGACTCTCCGCTGCGACCGACCTCGCCTTCGGGCGCGCCCTCGGCGTCCGCTACACCGACGCCCAGCCGGGGACGCGGCCGTGCCGCTACCGCGTGACGGCGCTGGATGCCGCCGGCCGCGCCGCCGGCTCGTTCACTTCCCGTGAGCTCGATCCGACGAAGGCGACGCCCCCTCCCCCGCCGCCGAGCGCGCTCGAGGCCGCGACGTCGCGCGACGGCGTCGGGCTCATCTGGGCGGACGCGCCCCGCGATACGGACCCGCCGGTCGTCGGGTATACGGTCGAGCGCGCCGGGGCCGACGGCAAGGTCGGCCTGCGCACGCCGCGCCCGGTCGTGATCGGCGCCAAGCGCACGGCGGGTCAGCCGCTCTACGTGGACCACTACGCTCCCGGCGAGGCGGAGGCCGTGTACCGCGTCCAGAGCGTGGACGTGCTCGGCCAGGGCTCGCCGTGGATCGAGCTGCGCTACTACGTCAAGGACCTCGCGGCCCTCGACCCGCCGAAGGACCTGCGCGCCGAGGCCGGCATCAACGCGGCGACGCTCGCCTGGAGCCCGGCGACCAACCCCCACACCAAGGGGTTCGTGATCTCGCGCAGCACGCTGCAGGCCGGGCCGTACACCGTGCTCACGCCGCAGCCGCTCCCGCCCGCCACCGGGACCTATGCCGACACCGACCTCCGCGGCGGCTCGCCGTACTTCTACCGGGTCCAGGCGATGGGGCCGCGCGACGACCTCGGCCCCCCCTCCGCGCCGGCGATGGCGCTGCCGCGCAACGGCGCCCCGCCCCCGCGGGTCACCGGCGTCAGGGCCGACGTCGGCACGACGCGGGTGCGGCTCGTCTGGGACCCCGTCCCCTTCCAGGTCGCGGGGTACCTGGTCGAGCGCCAGGCGCCCGGCGCTCCCGAGTGGGTGACGCTGAACTCGCGGGTGACGCCGGAGGCGCTGTACGACGACTTCGTGGGGCCCAGCCCCGGCGGCACGCTCCGCTACCGGATCGTCGCCGTCGCCTACGACAACCAGGCAAGCGCGCCGAGCGACGCCGTCGAGGCGGCGCTGCCGGACACGGTCGCCCCCGCCCCGCCCCGCATCACCGCGATCGACGGCAGCGGCGGCAAGGTCGCGCTCACCTTCGTGCCGGCCCCCCCCGAGGCGGACACCGCGCAGGTGCTCGTGCTGCGAGCCTCCTCGCCGTCCGACCCCGGCGTGGTCAGCGGCGACCCGCTCCCGGGGAACGCGCGGAGCTTCGAGGACACCCTCGTCGAGCCGGGCCAGCAGGTCGTCTACCGGCTGCTGGCCGTGGACCCGGCCGGCAACCGGAGCGAACCTTCCCGCCCCGTCGCCGTCCGCGTCGGCAGCCCGGACCTCCCGCAGCCGCCCGCGCCCGCGGCGAAGCTGGTGAACGAGCCGTTCCCGCGCGTCGTGATCACCGTTCCTCCGCCGCCGCCACGGCTCGCGGTCGTGGTCGAGCGCCAGGTGGAGGGCGAGGTGGGGTGGTTCTTCATCGCCCAGACCGCGACCGCCACCGAGGTCGCGGACGTGCACCCGCCGCGACAAGGGACGTTCGCGTACCGCCTCGTCTACCAGGCCGCCAACGGGCTGCAGGGCCCTCCCTCGCCCCCGGCCACGATCTCGCGCTGACCGCAAACCGGCGCGCCCGGGCCGCCGTCGCATCCGGCGACACCGGCCGACTCCCCGGCGCGGGCGTCGGCGACGGCCATCGCGCGCGCCACCTCTCGCACACCGTCCGATGCCACGTTGCGTTCGAACGTCGAGCCGGTGCGGTCATCGCGCGGGCTCCCGCCGACTGCGCGGCGGGGGAAGCGATGCCGTCGCCAACCCGGGGTCTACCAACCTCACGGCGCCACGACACTGCTCCGTCGTCCCACGCAGGCGGGGCGCCTCGCGGTGACACGACATGCTCGACGCCAGATGGCAAATTGGTGTGACCCGCGAGATCCTGCGCGAGGCGCTTCCCCTCTATGAGGCCGCCTCCATCCCTCGGCGCGATCTGGGGTCCGCGCCCCGTCGTCGTGCCCGCGAACGCGGGCATCCGGCCCCCGCCGTAGGCCGCGGTCGCCGGGCTCCGGAAGGCCCGCCGGGCAACCGTCCGGACGCTCAACGCGATCGTCGTCGAGCGGCGGGAACGGGTCGAACTCGGAGGCAGGGGGGAAATGCGGTCGCTCCACACGGTTGTTACCTTTGTCGGGGGAGGTGTCCAGATCCCGTACCCGGCGTTGGTCACGAGGGCCCGGCTCACGACGGCATCGACCGCCGCGGGAGACGTGACGCTCCACGACTCGCGCGGCCCGAAGCCTTGGCCGCGCCCGCGGGGGCCGCGGCGCCCGCAGCCGGGGCGGCCGCGTCGGGAGGAGGGGTAGCGTGCCCCGGACGCGCAAGGGCACATCGAGCGCGCGCGGGCGGGCGCGGGCAAGGGAAGCCTTTGGGCGAACGGGCGCCGATCACCGGGACTCCGGCGCCGGCGGCATCGACGAAGGCGTGCGCCCCGAAGGTGAGACCTTCCAGTACCTCTTCCTGCACAACCCGCAACCGATGTGGGTGTACGACCTCGAGACCCTGGCGTTCCTCGAGGTCAACGAGGCGGCCACCGCGAAGTACGGCTTCACGCGCGCGCAGTTCCTCGCCATGCGCATCGCGGATATCAGCCCTGAGGAGGACGTGCCTCGCCTGCTTGCCGACCTCGCCCGGCCGCGCGCGGTGCTGGACGCGGCCGGAGAGTGGCGGCACCGGCGCAGCGACGGCGCCGTCCTCGACGTGTCTGTCACCTCGCACACCTTGAGCTTCCACCGTCGCCCGGCGGCTCTCGTCGTGGCCGTCGATCTCACCGAGCGCAAGCGGGCCGAGACCGCGCTGCGGCGCTCGACCCTCAGGCTGCAGACCCTGCACGGCATCGACCTCGCGATCCTCGCGGCCAACTCGCCCACCGAGGTGGCGCGGGGGGTGACGCGCCACCTGCGCGCTCTGCTTCCCGCGCAGCGCGTCGCCGTGCTGGCTGCGAACGAGGCGCTTGCGACCGCGACGTACCTGGCCGTGGACGAGGACGAGCCGATGGGTCCCCCGGGAGGCACGCGGATCCCCCTCACCTGGCTCCCCGCCAGCCCGCCGCTGTACGACCTCTCCCGCCAGCCGGTCAGGTGCTGGGAGGACTTCGCGGCCCTCCCCGAGCGGCCGGAGCTGCTCGAGCGGCTCCTCCGCCTCGGGGCCCGGTCGGCCATCGACGCGCCGCTCGTCGCCGAGGGGCGGCTGATCGGGGGACTGACGGCGGTCAGCACCACACCGGCCGCGTTTTCCGAGGAGGACATGGACATCCTTGGCGAGGTCGCGAGCCAGTTCGCGGTCGCCCTCCATCAGGCGCAGCTGCGCGAACACCTCGCCGCGGAGCGGGCCAAGCTCATGCACCTCCTCGAGGACCTCCCGAGCGGAGTGGTCCTCGTCAACGAGCGCGGCGTCGTGTTGTTC
>SCRJ01000161.1 GCA_004298115.1 Acidobacteriota bacterium | reverse complement strand
AGGCGCCGCGCAAGAAGAAGGCCGTCGAGGGAGACGCCGCCGACCGGCCGGCCAAGGCCCCGGCGCGGGCCCCGCGCACGCGCGCCGCGGCGAAGGACGAGGAGTAGGCCATGGAGCTCCACAATCTCTCACCCAAGGCAGGCTCGACGAAGGACCGCAAGCGGGTCGGCCGCGGCCCCGGTTCCGGCAACGGCAAGACGGCCGGCAAGGGCCACAAGGGCCAGCTCTCGCGCTCGGGCCACAGCCACAAGCGCAACTTCGAGGGCGGCCAGATGCCGCTCGTGCGCCGGATGCCGAAGCGGGGGTTCACCAACATCTTCCGCAAGGAGTTCGTGATCGTCAACGTCGGACAGCTCGAGCGCTTCCCCGCTGGTTCCGAGGTCACCCCCGATCTCCTGCTCGCCGAGGGCGTGATCTCCCGGTTGCGGGACGGCCTGAAGATCCTCGGTGAAGGGTCGCTGTCGCGCAAGCTCACCGTGCGGGCCCACAAGTTCTCCAAGAAGGCCCAGGAGACGATCCAGGCGGCCGGCGGCGCCTGCGAGGTGATCGGGCAATGATCGAAAGCTTGCGCAACATCTTCTCGATCCCCGACCTGCGCAAGCGGGTCATCTTCACCTTCCTGCTCCTCGCCGTGTACCGGCTGGGGGCGTTCATCCCGACCCCGGGCGTCGACCCGCAGGCGATCGCGGAGTTCACGAATCAGGCCAAGGGTACGGTCCTGGGCTTCCTCAACTTGTTTTCCGGCGGCGCGCTCGGCCGGATGACGATCTTCGCCCTCGGGATCATGCCGTACATCTCGGCCTCGATCATCCTGCAGCTCCTCACCGTGGTCTGGCCGTATCTGGAGAAGCTGTCCAAGGAAGGCGAGCTGGGGCGCAAGAAGATCACGCAGTGGACCCGGTACGGGACGGTCGTGATCTCGGTCGTGCAGTCGCTCGGGATCTCGTTCTTCCTCGAGAAGACCTCCGCCCCGGGCGGCCTCGCGCTCGTGCCGCACCCGGGCTGGGGTTTCCGCTTCATGACGGTGCTGACGCTCACCACCGGCACCGCGTTCGTGATGTGGCTCGGCGAGCAGATCACCGAGCGCGGCGTCGGCAACGGCATCTCGCTCATCATCTTCGCCGGTATCGTGGTCGGCCTGCCGCGGGCCCTCATCAACACCTTCGAGGATCTGCGCACCGGCAGCATGTCGATCATCACGGCCCTGCTCCTCATCGTGTTCGCGGTGATCGTGGTGGGGGCGATCGTCTTGATGGAGCGCGCCCAGCGAAGGATCCCGGTGCAGTACGCCAAGCGCGTCGTGGGCCGGAAGATGTACGGGGGGGCGAGCACCTACCTGCCGCTGCGCCTCAACACCGGCGGCGTGATCCCGGTGATCTTCGCCGCGTCGATCCTCTCTTTCCCGCAGACGATCGGCCAGATGGTCGACAACCCGATCATCAAATCGCTCACCCGCGCGCTGCAGTGGGGGGAGCCGCTCTACAACCTGGTGTACTTCATCTCGATCATCTTCTTCTGCTACTTCTACACCTCGATCATCTTCAACCCGCAGGACACCGCCGAGAACATGCGGAAGTACGGCGGCTTCATCCCGGGCATCCGCCCCGGCCAGCGCACGGCCGATTTCATCGACATGACCCTCACCCGCATCACCCTCGTCGGCGCGATCTACCTGGCGCTCGTCGCGATCCTCCCCGAGATCCTGATCGCGGGGTTCAAGGTGGCCACGATCCCGTTCATCGGCGGCACCCTGGACGCGTTCCTGCCGAGGTGGTTCACGGAAGGCCTGGGGATCAAGTTCTACTTCGGGGGCACCTCGCTGCTGATCGTGGTGGGGGTCGCGATGGACACGGTGCAACAGATCGAAGCGCAGATGGTGATGCGCCACTACGACGGTTTCGTGAAGGGCCGCCGCTTGCGCGGCCGGAGGGGGTGAGCGGATGGTGACTCGGGCTCTCGACGTGGTTCTGCTCGGCCCTCCAGGCGCCGGCAAGGGGACGCAGGCCAAGCGCGTCGCGGCGGCGTTCGAGCTGCTGCACATCTCGACCGGGGACCTGCTGCGCGAAGAGGTCGCCAAGGGGACGACGCTCGGCGAGGAAGCCAAGGGATATATGAACCGCGGGGAGCTTGTCCCCGACGAGGTGGTGGGGAAGATGCTCGCCAAACGCCTGCACAGCCAGCGGGCCGCGCTCGGATGCGTGTACGACGGGTATCCGAGGACGACCGCGCAGGGGATCCTGCTGGACGGGCTGCTGGCCGAGCTCGGCCGGCGCGTCGACGCGGTGCTGTACCTCAACGTTCCGGACTCGGCCATCCTGGCGCGCATCACGGGGCGCCGGTCGTGCCCGTCGTGCGGTGCGGTCTACCACGTGGCGGCGCAGCCGACCAAGGTCGAGGGCGTGTGCGACGCCTGCGGCGCCGCGGTCGTGCAGCGCGAGGACGACCGCGAGGAGGTGGTGCGCGAGCGTCTGCGCGTCTACCGCGAGCACACCGCGCCGCTGCTCGACTATTACCGGGGCCGCAAGATCCTGCGTGAAGCGGACGGAGGGGTCGGCCCGGACGAGGTTTTCAAGCGGGTCAGGGAAGCGTTGGGGACCGTGCGGGCATGATGATCCTGAAGTCCCCCGCCGAGCTGGCGATCATGGACCGGGCCAACGCCTTGCTTCACGAGACGTTGCGCCTGGTGGTCGAGGCCGCCAGGCCGGGCGTGTCGACCTGGGAGCTCGACCGGCTCGCGGAGGAGCATATCCGCGCGCACGGCGGGGTGCCGGCGTTCAAGGGGTACCGGGGGTACCCCGCCACGCTGTGCACCTCGGTCAACGACGTGATCGTCCACGGCATCCCGTCGCAGACGCAGCGGTTGCGCGCGGGCGACATCCTGGGCGTGGACGGCGGCGTCGTCCTCGACGGGTTCGTCGGGGACGCGGCGGTGACGGTCGGAATCGGGGATGTCGCGCCGGAGGCGGCCCGCCTCATGCAGGTGACGAAACAGTGCCTCGAGCTGGCGGTCGACTTCGTCCGGCCCGGGCAGCGCCTGACGGACATCGGCGAGGTGATCCAGGGCCACGCCGAGTCGGCCGGGTACTCGGTTGTCCGCGAGCTCGTCGGGCACGGCATCGGGCGGGCCATGCACGAGGACCCCCAGGTCTTCAACTACGGACCCGGCGGCCGGGGGCCGGAACTGCGGCCCGGCCTCGTTCTGGCGATCGAGCCGATGATCAACGCGGGGAAGGCGGGCGTCTCGTTCGACGACGACGGCTGGACAGCGCGCACCGAAGACGGTAAGCTTTCCGCCCATTTCGAGTACTCGGTGGCCGTGACCGAGAACGGCCCCTGGGTTCTCGGTGTGGGCGGAAGGTAGGGAGAGGGTATGGCGAAAGAGGAGGCCATCGAGGTGATGGCCACCGTGGTGGAGGCCCTACCGAACGCTGTGTTTCGCGTGGAGTTGGAGAACGGTCACGAGGTACTGGCGCACATCTCGGGAAAGATGCGGAAGCACTTCATCCGCATCTTGCCGGGCGACAAGGTCCTGGTGGAGCTGTCGCCGTACGACCTGACGCGGGGACGGATCGTGTACAGGTACAAGTGACTTCGAATCGCCAGCGGCGGTTCGAGGTCATCTCGAGCGCAGCGAGGGGTCTGGTGGCGTGGTAGGAACGCCGGATGCACGGATCCCGGGGGAAGTGGATGGCGGCGGCAAGAAGCTTTGGAAGGGGTTAACGCGTATGAAGGTTCGTTCTTCGGTCCGGAAGATATGCAGCAAGTGCAAGATCGTGGTGCGCAAGGGGGTCGTGCGTGTGATTTGCGAGAACCCCAAGCACAAGCAGCGCCAGGGTTGATGAGGAGGTAGGCTGTGGCACGCATTGTGGGCGTCGATCTTCCCCAGAACAAGCATGTTGAGATCGGTCTGACGTACATCTACGGCATTGGCCGCTCGTTGTCGCTGGCGGTACTCGGCAAGGCCAAGGTCGATCCGATGGTTCGCGTCAAGGACCTCTCCGAGGACGAGGTGCGCCGCATCACCCGCGTCATCCAGGATGACGTGAAGGTGGAAGGTGATCTGCGCAAGGAAGTCGCGATGAACATCAAACGGCTGATGGAAATCGGCTCCTATCGCGGCATCCGGCACCGGCGCGGCCTGCCGGTGCGCGGCCAGCGCACCCACACCAACTCGCGCACCCGCAAGGGCCCACGGCGCGGCACCGTGGCCAAGAAGAAGCGCGCCACGAAGACCTAGGGCAGAGGAAGGCACGTCATGGCAAAGGCGACCAAAGCTGCAAAGAAGGGCACCCGCCGGCGCGAGCGCAAGAGCGTGCCGCACGGCGTGGCCCACATTCAGGCCACGTTCAACAACACGATCGTGACGATCACCGACCCGACGGGTGGGGCGCTGTGCTGGAGTTCGGCCGGGCGCATCGGCTACAAGGGGTCGCGCAAGGGCACCCCGTACGCGGCACAGCTGGCGGCCCGCAACGCGGCCGAGCAAGCCCAGGAGCACGGGGTCCGCACCGTGGACGTCGAGCTCAAGGGGCCGGGCGCCGGGCGGGAGTCCGCGATCAGAGCGCTCGCGGCGTCCGGCATCGAGATCAAGAGCATCAAGGACGTGACGCCAATTCCGCACAACGGCTGCCGGCCGCCGAAGCGGCGTCGGGTGTAAGGGCAATAGGGAGGTACGAGTGGCACGATATCACGAGCCGGTCTGTCGGCTGTGCCGCCGCGAGGGGATGAAGCTGTTCCTCAAAGGCGAGCGCTGCTTCAAGGAGAAGTGCGGCGTCGAGCGGCGTTCCTACGCCCCGGGGCAGCACGGGAAGCGTCGCAACAAGATGCAGCCGTACGGCCTGCAGCTGCGCGAGAAGCAGAAGGTGCGCCGCGTCTACGGCGTGCTCGAGGCGCAGTTCAGGCGGTACTTCGCCGAGGCCGCCCGGCAAAAGGGCGTCACCGGCGATAACCTGCTGCGGCTGCTGGAGATGCGTCTTGACAACGTCGTCTACTCCCTGGGTTTCGCGTCGTCACGTTCCCAGGCTCGCCAGCTCATCCGGCACGGCCACGTGCTGGTGAACGGGCGGCGGAACGACATCCCCTCGTTCCAGGTGAAGCCGGGGATGGAGGTCGCGCTGAAGGACAAGCTCCGCGCCAACGCGTTCGTCAACGAGGCGCTCGACACGGCGCAGGGACGCGGCGTACCGCCGTGGCTCGAGCTTGACGGGGAGAACTACAAGGGCAAGGTTCTGGCGCTGCCCACGCGCGAGGACATCCGCTTGCCGATCCAGGAGCAGCTGATCGTCGAGCTGTACTCGCGGTGAGGAGGTCGCAATGAGAGGATTGGAGCTGCATCGACCCCAGGCGGTGGTGATGGACACCGAGCGCAGCACGCCCACCTACGGGGTATTCACAGCGCAGCCGTTCGAGCGCGGGTGGGGCGTGACCGTCGGCAACGCGCTGCGGCGCATCCTGCTCTCGTCGGTCGAGGGGAGTGCGATCACCGCCGTTCGTTTCGCCGGTGTGGATCACGAGTACGACTCGATCCCGGGCGTGATGGAAGACGTCACCGACTTGATCCTCAACCTGAAGCGGGTGCCGCTGCGTCTGACCGGCCCCGAGACGCTCACGGCCACCATCGAGGTCAGCGACCCCGGGGTGCTCCAGGCGGGTGCGATCAAGGGCGGGACCGAGCTCGAGGTCGTCGATCCGGACGTCTACCTGGCGACGTTGGCCGAGGAGGGTGCGGTCGAGGCCGAGCTCGTGATCCGCCGCGGACGCGGGTACGTTCCCGCCGACGAGCAGAACGCGGAGAACCTCGGGGTCGGCTTCATCCACCTGGACGCCGCGTATTCGCCGGTCCGCAAGGTGAACTATCGCATCGAGCCCGCCCGGGTCGGGCAGGCCACCGACTACGAGAAGCTGGTGTTCGAGGTGTGGACCAACGGCGCCGTGACGCCGGCCGCGGCGGTCGTCGAGGCGGCCCGGCTGCTCGCGGACCATCTCCCGATCTTCGCGAACCTCGACGAGGCCCATGAGGCCGGGCCGGTTGCCAAGGACGACGGGGTCCTCGACCGGACGATCGAGGTCCTGGAACTCGGCGGTCGGGTCAACAACATGCTGCGCAACGCGGAGATCGAGACGGTCCGCGACTTGGTGAGCGCCAGCGAGGATGACCTCGCCAACATTTCCGGGTTCGGCAAGAAGGCGCTGACCGAGGTGCGTGAGAAGCTCGAGTCCCTCGGCCTCGGCCTGGGCATGCGCTTCGACCTGCCGCGGTCGTAACGGAGGAGAGTCATGCGACACAACATGTCGTACCGCAAGCTGGGGAGGACGTCGGAGCACCGGCGCGCGCTCTTCCGGAACCAGCTCAAGTCCCTGATCTCGCACGAGAGGATCATCACCACCCTGCCGAAGGCCAAGGAGCTGCGCCCGATCGCCGAGCGCGTGGTGACCCTCGGGCGCCAGGCCGAGTCCGTGCATGCGCGGCGGCTGGCCGCGCGGTGGCTCACCGACCGTGACCTGGTGCACCGTCTGTTCACCGAGATCGGCCCCCGTTTCGTGAGCCGGCCCGGCGGGTACACGCGCATCGTCAAGCTCGGCCCCCGGCGCGGCGACGGTGCCGAGCTCGCGATCCTCGAGTTCGTCGACTTCAAGCTCGGGGAGGGGAAGACTAAGGCCGGCGGTGAGGCCAAGAAGGAGCGCAAGAAGAAGGCGCCGGCCGCCGCCAGGGCCGAAGCGACAGGCCCCGGCAAGTAAGGTTCGCCCGCAGGAACTCTCTCGGCGCCCGGGGTCACCCGGGCGCCGTTGCCGTTCTCCAGGCCTATACTGACGCCAGACGATTTCATCCGGCCTGTCGGCCGCGGTGACGGCCGGCAGGTCGGTGTTGCCAGGGAGCGCCGTGCCTGTCCCCCCACGCGCACCGCGCCGCAAAGCCCGGCCGTGCGGGTCGACGCGACCGCCGCGGCAGGGGCTTGACACGCACAATGGAATCCTATATAACCATATAGCGATGGAGGTGGTATGCGTGGCTGTCTACACCTGACTGCCGTTCTGCTCGTTGCAGCCGTGCTCCCGGCGAGCGCGGCGGAGCGCCTGACGCTCAAAGAGGCGATGTCGCTAGCGCGCGTGCGCGCCCGGGAGGCGACGGCCGCAACCGACCGCGCGCATGCCGCCGGCGAGCGCGTCAAACAGGCCGAGGGTTTTCGCCTGCCGTCCGTGTCGCTGCAGGAGACCTGGATGCGAACGAACTCGCCGGCCGAGGTCTTCGCCCTGCAGCTCAACCAGCAGCGGTTCTCGTTCGCCGCCTTCACGTCCACCGACCCGAACCGGCCGGACTTTCTCAACACCGCGATCAGTCGGGTCGAAGTGTCGTTCCCGCTGTACGCCGGCGGGGAGCTGTCAGGCAGGGTTTCGCAGGCGCGACTGGCTTCGGCGGCGGCCGCCGACACCGCCGACTGGGCCGGCGACCAGGCCGCGCTCGCGGCCGCCGAGGCGTACGTGACGGTGGAGCAGGCGCGGGAGTACGTCGCGTTGCTGCAGCGGGCCCGCGACACCGTGCAGGCCCACGTCGGGTTGGCGCGGGCGTACGCCGAGCAGGGGATGATCGTGCGCTCCGAGGTCCTGCGCGCCGAGGTCGAGCTCTCCCGGCTGGACGACATGGTGGAGGAAGCGCAGGGGCGGGAGCGCGTCGCCGAGGCCAACCTCGCGTTCCGGTTGGGGTCCGACCAGACGACGGCGTGGGAGCTGGACCCGCTGCCGCCGCCGGCGCCGCTGGGCGAGGGCCTCGACGGATGGCTGGCCTCGGCGGCGTCGCGAAAGGACCTGGCGGCGGCCCAGCGAGGCCTGCAGGCCGGCGAGCTCGAGGCGGCGGTGCGCCGGGCGGCGTTTCTGCCGCGCGTGGGTCTGGTGGGGCGCGGCGACTGGGTGGACGACACGCTGTTCGGCACGCACGGCTCGTCGACGTCGATCATGGCCGTCGCGAGCTTGAACGTCTTCGCCGGAGGTTCCGACCGTGCAGCGGTCGCGGCGGCCCGCTGGGAGGCCAAAGCGGGCGCGGAGGATGTCGCCCGGTTCGCGCAAGGGATCCAGCTGCAGGTGCGGCAGGCGTTCCAGGAGGCGGTCACCGCGCGCCAGCGGCAAGCCACGGCCGCAAAGGCGCTGGCCGCCGCCCGGGAAGCGGAGCGCATCACCGAGGAACGGTTCAAGACCGGGGTCGTGAAGATGATCGACCTCCTCGATGCGACCACCGCCCGGCGCGAGGCCGAAACCCGCGAGCTGGTCGCGCGCGCCGACGCAACCGCGGCGGCGCTGCGGCTCGCGGTGCAGGCTGGGCGCCCGGCGGACAGCGTGTTGCCATGAGGACTGGGCGCAGGGAGCAGGGGGGGATACGACGTGGTCCGTGGTCCGTGGTCCGTGGTCAGATACACCGGAGGCGGGGTGCGGTCAATGGACGGAGAAGAGTTGCGGAAACGAGCGCGTGTGGCGCTGCGATGTCCGCAGCAACGCGCGGGCGGAGAGTGGTGGAGGACGCGATGAGGAACTGGCTGATCGTGATCGGTATCGCGGGCGTCGCCGCGGCGGGCTGCGGCGGGGGGTCGAAGGCGACGGAGGCGCGTCTCGCGCCGGTCGAGGCCCAGGTGGTCAAGGTCGAGGCGGGCCAGGTACCGCAGGTCGTGGACCTGTTCGGCACCGTCGAGGCGGAGCGCACCGCGGCGGTGTCGTCGCGCGTGATGGCGACCGTGACGGCGGTGCGCGTGCAGCCCGGCGACGTCGTCCGGCAGGGCCAGGTGCTGGTGGAGATCGACCCCGCAACGGCCCGCGGCCAGGAAGGGCAAGCCCGCGGCGGCCTCGCCCAGGCCCAGGCGGCGCTCGCGCTCGCCGAGCGCAACCTGGAGCGCTTCAAGGCGCTGGCCGCCAAGGGCGCCGCCTCGGAGCTCGAGCTCGACATGGCGACGATGCAGTACCGGCAGGCCAAAGGGGCCGTGACCCAGGGCGAGGGGGCGGTCGAGGCGACCTCCTCGGTCGCGCGGGAATCGAACGTCGTGGCGCCGTTCGCGGGCCGGGTCGCGGCGAAGCTGGTCGAGGTCGGCGACCTCGCGGCCCCCGGCCGTCCGCTCGTCATGATCGAGTCCGCGGTGGGGCGACGGCTCGTGCTGGCGGTCCCCGAGACCGTGTTGGCCGCCGCCGGCCTCAAGGCCGGCACGCCGATCGCGGTGCGGATCGACACCGACCGGGGCAAGAACGCCACGGGGCGCGTCAGCGAGATCTACCCGGGCGCCGATCCGATCTCGCACGCGTTCACGGTGAAGGTCGCGCTCGACGGCGAGGTCGCGGCGGGAGTCTCCGGCCACGCGGCGATCCCGGTGGGGATGCGGTCGGCGGTGGCGGTGCCGCGTGCGGCACTCGCGAGGTCGGGCGGTCTCGACCTCGTGGTGGTGCGCGACGCCCAGGGTCTGGCGCGCTCGCGCGCCGTGACCCTCGGAGGCGAACTGCCTGACGGCCGCGTCGAGGTGCTCTCCGGGCTGGCGCCGGGCGAGGACGTCGCGATCGGCCTGGCGATGGTGCCGCCCGACGGCACGCCGCTGGAGACACGCTCGTGAGCGGGCACCCGGAACACGACGGCCGCGCGGCGCGGGAGCAGGCGCGGCGCGAGGCGCTGCGGCTCAAGATGACGCGCCGTCCGCTGGGTGGGGCCGGGCGCATCGCGCAGGCGTTCCTCGACTCGAAGCTCACGCCCCTGCTGGTCGTGTTTTCCCTCCTGCTCGGGGGGTTCGCGGTCCTGGTCACCCCGCGCGAGGAGGAGCCGCAGATCAAGGTGCCGATGATCGACGTGATGCTGGCCTTCCCGGGCGCGTCGGCGCAGGAGGTCGAGCGCCGGCTGACCACGCCGCTCGAGAAGGTGATCGCCGAGATCCCCAACGTCGAATACGTCTACTCGACCACACAACCGTCGGGCGGCATGATCATCGTGCGCTTCCTGGTGGGGACGGACCCGGACCAGGCGGTCGTGCGCGTGCACGCGAAGCTGGCGGAGCAGGCGCCCAACCTTCCCCCTGGCGCCCTCCCCCCCGTCGTGGTGCCGCGCGGCATCGACGACGTGCCGGTGCTGGCGTACACGCTCTGGTCCACGGATGCGACGCCGGTCCAGTTGCGCCGCGTGGCGGAGGAACTCAAGGTGGAGCTGACCCGCCACCCGCGGGTCGCTCAGGTGACCGTGCTGGGCGGGCAGCGGCGCGTCGTCCGGGTGGACTTCGAGCGCGAGCGCCTGGCGAGTCACCACGTGTCGATGTTGCAGGCGTACCAGGCGCTGGCCGGACTGAACTGGAAGCTGCCGGCCGGGAGCTTCTCGGAGGCCAACGCCGAGATGCCGGTCGAGGTCGGGTCGCTCTTCCGCTCCGCGGACGAGGTCGGCCGGGCCGTGATCGCGGTCTACGGCGGCAGCCCGGTGTACCTGCGGGACGTGGCCTCGATTCGGGACGGGGGGGAGTCGCCGACGCAGTACGTCTGGATGGACGCGGGGGCCGCGGGCGCGACCAAGGGCCTCCCCGCCGGGCTCGACGCCCCCGCCGTGACCGTTGCGGTCGCCAAGAAGCCCGGCACCAACGCGGTCGACCTCGTCCGCGATCTCGATGCCCGGGTCGCCAAGCTCGCCGGGCCGGTGATCCCCGCCGACGTCCACGTCACGAAGACCCGCGATTACGGCTTCACCGCCAACGAGAAGTCGACGGAACTCATCGAGCACATGGGGATCGCGACGCTCGCGGTGGTGCTGCTGATGGCGTTCGCGCTCGGCCGCCGCGAGGCGCTGGTCGTGGCGGTGGCGGTGCCCACCACCCTCGCGCTCACGCTCGCCTCGTCGTACATGTTCGGGTACACGCTGAACCGCGTCACGCTGTTCGCGCTGATCTTCGCGATCGGTATCCTCGTGGACGACGCCATCGTGGTGGTCGAGAACGTTCACCGCCATTACGAGCTGGGCTGGGCGAACCCGCGCCTCGCGACGGTGGTCGCCACCGACGAGGTCGGCAACCCGACGATCCTCGCGACGTTCACGGTGATCGCGGCGCTGCTGCCGCTGGCGTTCGTGTCCGGCCTGATGGGCCCGTACATGCGCCCGATCCCGATCAACGCGTCGGCGGCGATGCTGTTCTCGCTGCTCGTGGCGTTCGTCGTTTCGCCGTGGCTCACATACCGGTTGTTCCGGAAGTTCGCCGAGGAGCACGCGCGCGCCGGGACCACGCCGTACGAGGAAACCCCCGAGGAAGGCTCGCTGCACCGGTTCTACGCGCGCCTGATGACGCCCCTGCTCGAGAAGGCCTGGCGGCGCTGGACGCTGCTCGGCGCCGTGGTCGTCCTTCTGGTCGGCTCGGCCGCTCTGGTCGGGTTCGACGTCGTGACCGTCAAGATGCTGCCGTACGACAACAAGAGCGAGCTGCAGGTGATGGTCGACATGCCCGAGGGAACGACGCTCGAGACGACGAACGGAGTCGCGAGGGAGCTGGCCGCCAAGGTCCGCGATCTGCCGGAGGTGAGCGATGTGGAGGTGTACGTCGGGACCTCGGCGCCGTTCAACTTCAACGGTCTGGTGCGCCACTACTTCATGAGGTCGGGCCCGCTGGTCGCCGACCTGCAGGTCAACCTGGTCCCCAAGGGTGAGCGCAGCCGTGTCAGCCACGAGATCGCCAAGAAGGTGCGCGAGCTGCTCGCGCCGATCGGTACGAGAACCGGCGCCAACGTCAAGATCACCGAGGTGCCGCCGGGGCCGCCGGTGCTCTCGACCATGGTGGCGGAGGTGTACGGACCGGACCTCGACCGTCGCATCGAGCTGGCGCGTCAGGTGCGGGCGATCTTCGAGAGCACGCCCGGCATCGTGGATACCGACTGGCTCGTGCAGAAACCCGCGCCGATGTGGGAGATCGAGGTCGACCGTGAGAAGGCGGTGCGCTCCGGCGTGACGCCCGAGGCGATCGTGCGGACGCTGCGGGTCGCTCTCGACGGGAGCGAGGTGGGGCTGCTCCACGACGACAACGCGCGGGAGCCGGTGCCGATCGTGCTGCGTCTCGAACGCGCTCAGCGGTCGAGTCTGGACGGTCTGCTGAGCGTGAACGTGCAGGGCGCGGGGGGGCAACTCGTGGCGCTGCGCGAGCTCGTCCACGCAAGGGAAACCGGCCGGGAACGCTTCATCTACCACAAGAACCTCGCGCCGGTGACGTACGTGCTCGCCGAGATGGCGGGGGCGGCCGAGGCGCCGGTCTACGGCATCCTCTCGATGGCGAAGCGGATCGACGCGCTCCGTGGCCCCGACGGGAAACCGATCGAGGTCCTCTCGACCCATCAACCGCAGGACGCGACTCGCTACGCGCTGAAGTGGGACGGCGAGTGGCAGATCACGTACGAGGTGTTCCGCGACATGGGCATCGCGTTCGCCGCGGTCCTGGTCCTGATCTACCTCCTGGTGGTCGGCTGGTTCCGCTCGTTCGTGACGCCGCTCATCATCATGGCGCCGATCCCGCTGACGCTGATCGGGATCCTCCCGGCGCACGGTCTCTCCGGGGTGTTCTTCACCGCAACGTCGATGATCGGGTTCATCGCGCTCGCCGGCATCATCGTGCGCAACTCGATCCTCCTCGTGGACTTCATCAATCTCGAGCTGCAGGCCGGCGAGAGCCTCGAAAACGCCGTGATCAAGGCGGGGGCGGTCAGGTTCCGCCCGATCGCGCTCACGGCGGCGGCGCTGGTCGTCGGCGGTTTCGTGATCCTGCTCGACCCGATCTTCCAGGGCCTCGCCGTGGCGCTGATCTCGGGCGTGGTGGTCTCCACCGCCCTGACACTGGTGGTGATTCCGCTGCTCTACTACATGTACGTCAAGGCCGCCGGCATCGACCGGGTGGTGGCGGTCGACGAGGACGCGAAGTGAAAAGGGGGTGTCGGATGAAGGTCGATGCGTGGCTGCGTGCAATCGCCGGGACGTTCGTGCTGGCCTCGGTCGCGCTGGGGCACTGGGTGCACCCGGGTTTCTACCTGTTTACCGCGTTCGTGGGCGCGAACCTGCTGCAGTCCGGGTTCACGGGCTGGTGCCCGATGATCGCGGTGCTGCGGGTGCTCGGCGTCGAGGAGTAGGGCGATGAAGCTCCTGATGCTCATCGTGGACGAGGCCAAGAAGGAGACGCTCGAGGTGTTCCTCAACCGCGCCGGCGTCCTCGGCTACACGGAGATCCCGCATGCGGTGGGGGTCGGGTCGACCGGACCGCGGCTGGGGTCCGGAGCGTTTCCCAAGACCTCCGCCGTGATCTTCACGATCGTCGAGGCGACCGCCGTGGACGCCCTCGTGGCCGACCTCAAGGTTCACTGCGAGGACTGCGGCGAAAAGGTAAAGGCGGTCGTCTGGGGCGTCGAGGGCGTTCTGTGAGCCGGGCGCGGCGCCCCGCCGCGGTGGCCTCGCCACCCGCTTGCTCGTATATTCCATCGTGGTTATACTTGCAGGCGGGAGGGCGTGTGCAGGCAGAATCGGAACAACTCCTTGAGAGGATCGCGGACCGACTCAAGGCGATGGCGGATCCGATGAGGCTGCGGATCCTGCACGTGTTGCAGGACGGGGAGCGCTGCGTCAGCGATGTTCTCGGCATCGTCGGTGGGAGCCAGGCCAACGTTTCGAAACACCTTTCGGTGCTCCGCCGGGTCGGCCTCGTCGAGTGCCGCCGCGAGGGGGTCAACATCTATTACCGGATCGAAGATCCGACGGTCTTCGCGATCTGCGCGACGGTGTGCGACTCGCTCGAGCGTCAGGTCGACGCCGAGAAGCGCGAGATCGAACAGGGCCGGGCGGCGATGCTGGCGGGGGAGAGGTGAGCGGGGTGGGCGACACGCTCCTCCTGCTCGGGATCCTGGCGGCCTGGCTGCTCGTTCAGTGGGTGGTGCTGCCCAAGCTCGGGGTGCCCACCTGAGGGGTGCCCAACCCGGCCGGCGGCTCGGGTAGGCGAGGGTCAAAGGGCGCGGCGTGCGGCCCATCGGACACGGCCCGGCCGGAAGCGGGCGAGCCGGCCCCGGCCGGCAGGGAAGAGCCGAAGCCGTGACTGGAGAGACGATGGACGAGACCGACGACAAGGCGCCGGCAGCGCTGTGCCGCGGGTGCGGCAAACCGCTCGTGCCGGTGCCGACCTGAGGGTCGCTGCTCTGGCGGTGCCGGAGCTGCGGGGCGGTTTTCTCGACTGACCAGGCCTTTCCCGAGGGCGTCCCCGGCAACGTCTGGGACGCCCTCTGGACGGGCTGCGGAGGGTGACGATGCCGTTGTACGAGTACGTTTGCGGCGGATGCAACGCGCGGTTCGAGGTGCTCCAGCGGGTCGGGGCGGGCGCGTCGGAGATCGCGTGCCCGAAGTGCGGGGGGCGCGAGGTCGTCAAGCAACACTCCACGTTCGCCAGCGCGGTGGCCGGGACCGGCGGCGCGGGAACGATGCCGTGCGGCGCCTCGAGCGCGTCCTCGTGCGGGAGCGGGGGCTTCTCCTGAGCGTCCTGACACGGGGCTCGGTCGAGCCCGTCGCGTTGTTCGGAGGAACGCCATGAAGAAGACAAGCATCGCATTCGAGGCCGTGTCGGCGTCCGGGTTTGCCGGGGCCGTCGCGGACGTGCGGCGGGCGCTGGCTGCCGAGGGGTTCGGCGTGCTCACCGAGATCGATGTGCAGGCGACGATGAAGGCCAAGCTCGGCATCGAGGGGGAACCCTACGTCATCCTCGGCGCCTGCCACCCGCCGTCCGCGCACCGGGCGCTCGCCGTCGCTCCCGAGGTCGGCGTCCTGCTCCCCTGCAACGTGACGGTGTCGGTGGAGGGCGGGCGGACCGTGGTGCGGGCGATGGATCCCGAGAGCGTGATGGCGCTCGTCGGGAGGCCCGAGCTCGCGCCCGTGGGCGCCGAGGTCGGCGCCGCGTTGCGCCGCGCCGTGGCCGCCTGCGAGCCCAAGGCGTGACGCCCGTGGCCCGGGGCGCCTGAGCCGCCCCGCCGCGGCCGTGCAGGCACCCGCTGCGACGGCCGGCCGGGCGCGCTCAGCCGCCTTCGCTGCGTTCCGGGACCGGGGTGTTGTAGTAGAACGTGATCGTTACGCCCTCGTGGAACACGCCGCCGAGGTCGGCCGGAAGCGGCGGCAGCGGCGACGCGTTCCGGATCGCGTCGTGCGCCGCAAAGTCGAGGGGAGGGCGCCCGGACCCGCTCTGGATCTCGATGCCCGTCACCGTCCCGTTGCGCTCGATGAAGAAGTGGATGCGGACGACTCCGGGCACGCCCATCTGGGCGATCTCGGGGATCTCCCAGTGGTACCGGATGCGGCGCAGCATCTCGGCGGCGTACGGCCCCCAGTCGTACCATTGGGTGTCGAAGGTGAGAGGCCCGAGGTCGACCTGCCCGCCGCGACGGTCCGGCACCGCGCCGCCGGGCGAGCCGAGCGCCCCGTAGCCGCCGAGACCTTTCAGCCCCTGCGACTTCTGCGCGCCGCCCCCTTCCTTGGGCATGACGAGGATCGAGTCGGCGCCCTTGTCGGCCGTCTTGATCGCAGAGTCCCCTCCCTCGCCGGTCTCGGCGCCGCTGCGGCCGGGCGCCTGCGACGCGATGCGCTCGCCCTGTCCCGGCCGGCTCGGCTTCGGCGTCTCCCCGCCGGCCCTGGGCTCGAGCCGCAGCTCGGGGGTGGTCCCGCGGGAGCCTGGGGTCAGGGCAGGGGCGCCCACGCCGCCGTGGGCGCGGCGGTCGAGGTCGGACGCGGGGGCCCGGCGCGACGGCTCTTCCCGGCGCTGTTTGGGGAGGTGGACGAACTCGTAGAACGGGGTGTTGTCCGTCGGGGGTTTCGGGCGGATCTGGAGGTTGGTCGCCCCCATGATCGTCTGCAGCAGGGAGTGGGTGCGCAGCTGGGTGAAGAGCAGCACGTGGAAGGCGATCGAGATGACGAGCGCGAGGAGGAGCGGGCGGTCGCGCAGGCGCAACGGGCGCGGCGAGACGCGCTCGTTGAGCAGGAAGAGCCCCGACTGGTCGTCGCCGAGCGGCCACGGCGCCTCCTCCGCCTCGGTCTCCAGGAGCTTGGCGAGCCGCGAGGGAGCCGCCGAGCGCGGCTCGAACTCCTCGGAGGGATCGCGGTCGGGAGCGCCGAACATATCGTAAGAGATAGTACAAGACCCGTGCCACATTCAGCCGCGTTCCGGAGCAACCAGGGCCGCCTTGCCGTCATCCCGGTGCGCCATCCTGTCCGCGTTTTCGGCGTGCCGCGCCAGCGCTGTTGACCGCACGCTGCGGTCTCCCGATAATCTCCGGATGCAGAGGCTGCGCAGTTTCCTCTCGACCCCAGCCGGCCGGTTCGTCGGCCGCTACGTCGCTGTGCTCAGCGCCGGGTTCCTGGTGCTGGCGCTGCGTCCGGTCAACGACTGGGTCGTCAACCCCTACACCACGTTCGTGGCGGACGAATCGTGCGCCGTGCTCAACGTGCTGGGCGAGCACGCACGGGTCGCCGGTCAAGTCCTCAGCTCGAGCCGTTTCTCGGTGACGATCTTCAACGGCTGCAACGGCCTCGAGGCGATCCTGATCTTCGTTTCGGGGGTGATTGCCTTCCCGGCCCCATGGCGCCGCAAGGTGATCGGCGTGATCCTGGGCTTCGGCGCGATCCAGGTGTTCAACGTGATCCGGGTCGTTTCTCTGTTCTACATCGGGGTGTTCCGGCCGGCGTGGTTCGCCGTCTCCCACGTCTTCGTCTGGCAGTCGCTCGTGATCGTCTTCGGTGTCGTGCTCTGGCTGGTGTGGGTGCGCCGGTATGCCCTCGCGGACGCCCGGCGCTGACCTGCGCACCTTCCTGAGACGGCTGCCGGTGGCGCTGGCGGCCGCGGTGGCGATCTGGTTCGCGGTGAGGCCGGCGTACGACCCGGCGTTGTGCGCGGCCGCCCAGGCGCTGGCCCGCTTCGGCGAGGTCCCCGCCGCGTCGCTCGTCGTGCGCCAGGGGAGCAACGCGCTCCTCGGCAGGTCGGACATGCGGGCGGACTCGGGGTGGCTGAAGGTCCCGCTCACGCAGATCGACTTCAACCTGGTGCCGTTTCTGGCGCTCGTGTTCGCCCTGCCCGGGTGGCTGGCGGGACGCGGTTGGCGCCGATTGCTCGCCGCCCTGGGCGTGCTCGCGGCGTCGCACGTGCTCGGCCTGGTCTGGCAGCTCAAAGCCTTGGAGGCGCTGGCCATGGGGCCCTGGAGTCGCGCGACCTATTCGGACCTGGCGCGCAACGTGTACGGGACGCTGCAGTACTTCTTCGAGATCCCGGTCACGTTCGCGCTGCCGCTGGTTCTCTGGGTCGGCGCGTATCCCGAGAAGGTCTTCAAGCTCGCGGGCATCGCGTCCCCGGCGGAGCGCTAGAACGGGGAACGGCCCAGCGACTCCCGCAACTCGGCGGGGATCACGGTCGGGTGGCCCGTGGCCCTGTCCACCACGACGTGCCGGGTTTCCCCTTCGGCGAGGAGGCTGCCGTCGGGGCCTTCGACTCGGTACTCGAACACGACTCGCCGGCTCGCGACCTGGCCGACGCGGACCCAGACCGTGACGTCGTCGTCGTAGCGTGCCGGCTGCCGGTACCGGCACGCCAGCTCACCGACCATGAGGAGGACGCCGCGCTTCTCCCATTCGACGTAGGGAAGGCCGACCGCGTGCGAGAGCGCCGTGCGTGCGACCTCGAACCAGACGGGGTAGACGCTGTGATGGACGACCCCCATCTGGTCGGTCTCGGCGTAGCGGGCCTTGAGGCGTACGGGAAAGTAGGGTTCGCCCACGCCGCCATTCTAGCCGGACCCCCGCGGATCCGGCTTGGGGCCCGTCCGGAGAGCGTGTTAGGCTCAGGACAAGGTATGCGAGCGCCTGACCCCCTGCTGGTGTGCGAGGACGACCTCGGGCTGGTCACCGATCTCTACCAGCTCACGATGTTCGCCGCCTACCGGGAGCACCGGCGCGGCGTGCGCGGCTGCTTCGAACTCTGGTTCCGGGAGGTTCCCCGGCAACGCAACTTCCTCCTTGCGGCGGGTCTCGAGCCCGCCCTCGCCTACCTGCTGGGGCTGCGCTTTCCGCC
>SCRJ01000160.1 GCA_004298115.1 Acidobacteriota bacterium | reverse complement strand
TCTCCAACGCCATCGGCCCGTACAAGGGCGGCCTCCGTTTCCACCCCACCGTCAATCTCGGCATCCTGAAGTTCCTCGGCTTCGAGCAGATCCTCAAGAACAGCCTGACCACGCTGCCGATGGGCGGCGGCAAGGGCGGCAGCGACTTCGACCCGAAGGGGAAGTCGGACTGGGAAGTCATGCGCTTCTGCCAGAGCTTCATGAACGAGCTGTACCGCCACATCGGCGCGAACGTCGACGTCCCCGCGGGCGACATCGGCGTCGGCGGCCGTGAGATCGGCTACCTGTTCGGCCAGTACAAGAAGCTCACCCACGCGTTCGAGGGCGTGCTCACGGGGAAGGGCCTCAACTGGGGCGGCTCCCTGATCCGTCCCGAGGCGACCGGCTACGGCTGCGTCTACTTCGCCGAGGACATGCTCAAGACCAAGGGCAAGTCGTTCGAGGGGATGACGGTGGCGGTCTCGGGCTCCGGCAACGTCGCGCAGTACGCGATCGAGAAGGTCAACCAGCTCGGGGGCAAGGTCGTCACCGTGTCCGATTCGAACGGTACGGTCGTGGACAAGCAGGGGATCAAGGGCGAGAAGTGGGCGTTCCTGATGGAGCTCAAGAACGTCAAGCGCGGCCGCATCAAGGAGTACGCCGACAAGTTCCATGGCGAGTACTTCGAGGGCAAGCGGCCGTGGTTCGTGAAGTGCGACGTGGCGCTGCCGTGCGCGACCCAGAACGAGGTGAGCGGCGAGGACGCCAAGGCGCTGGTGGCCAACGGCTGCACCTGCGTGTCCGAGGGCGCCAACATGCCGACCACCCTCGAGGGCGTCGAGGTGTTCCTCAAGAAGAAGATCCTCTACGGCCCCGGCAAGGCCGCCAACGCCGGCGGCGTCGCCACCTCCGGCCTCGAGATGTCGCAGAACAGTTTGCGCCTCTCCTGGACCAGGGAGGAAGTCGACGAGCGCCTCCACGGGATCATGACGAGCATCCACAAGGCGGCGCTCGAGACCAGCGTCGAGTACGGCGATCCGGGGAACTACGTGCTCGGCGCCAACATCGCCGGGTTCATCAAGGTGGCCAACTCGATGATCGATCAGGGCGTGGTGTAGCTGCAAGACGTCGGCCAGTGGCGTGAGGGGCGGGGGCTGTGACCTCCGCCCCTTCATTCGTCGGGCGTCGAGGCCTTGAGCTTCTCACGCAGCGTCTTGCGGTCGATGCCGAGCAGGGCGGCCGCGCGGGTCTTGTTGCCGCCGGCGACCGCCAGCACGCGCCGGATGTGTTCGGCCTCGATGGCGGCAAGCGCGAGCGGGCCGCCGGCTCGCGCGGGAGCACAGCGCATCAGCGACGGGAGGTCGGAGACGTCGATGACGTCCGACTCCACCATGACGGCGAGACGTTGGACGACGTTCTCGAGCTCGCGGACGTTGCCCGGCCAGTCGTACGCGCGCAGCGCCCGCAGCGCCTCGTCGGACAGCCGCGGCGCCGGCCGGCCGAAGTCGGCGGCGAACCTCCCCAGGTAGTGCCGGGCCAGGAGCGGCACGTCGTCGCCCCGTTCCCGCAACGGAGGAAGCTCGATCGCGATCACGTTGAGTCGGGAGTAAAGGTCGTCGCGGAACGCGCCCTTGCGGACGAGGGCGAGCAGGTCCCGTTTGGTGGCGGCGATCACGCGAACGTTGACCGTGCGGACGCGGGTGGTCCCCACCATGCAGACCTCCTTGTCCCGGAGGACCCGCAGGAGCTTGACCTGCATCGCCGCGGAGGTTTCGCCGATCTCGTCGAGGAGGATCGTGCCCCCGTCCGCCGTCTGGAAGAAGCCGGCGCGCGACTCGTACGCGCCGGTGAAGGCGCCCTTGACGTGCCCGAACAGCTCGCTCTCCAGCAATCCCTCCGGGATCGCCCCGCAGCACACCGGGACGAACGGCGCCGATGCGCGCGCGCTTCCGTAGTGGACGGCCCTCGCCACCGACTCCTTGCCGGAGCCGCTTTCGCCCGAGATGAGCACGGTCGCGGGCGTCAGGGCCGCCTCGGCGATCGCGGCGAACACCGGCTGCATCGCACCGGACTGACCGAGCAGTCCCATCGGGGCGCGCGGCGTCGCCGGGCCGCGGGACCCGGCGGCGCGGCGCGTGGCGAGCTTGCCGAGCACGCGCCGGACCGCGTCCGCCAGTTCGTCGCCGGTGAACGGCTTGGCCAGGTACTCCTCGGCGCCCGACTTGACGGCGTCCACCGCGCCCTGGACCGACGCGTACCCGGTGATCATCATCACCTCGGTGTCGGGGAGGTTCTCGCGCACGTGCCGGACGAGATCGATCCCCGAGGCGCGCGGCATCTTGAAGTCGGTGATCACGAGGTCCACCGGGGTGGCGTCCAGGACACCGCGCGCGTCGGCGACGCCGGCGGCGGTCACCACACGGTAGCCTTGGGCGCGCAGGTTCCGCTCCAGCACCTCGAGGGTCGCCGGCGAGTCGTCGACGACGAGGATGCGCGCTCTCTCACCAGAAGACGGCATCGGGGTCTGCCTCCTTGAACGTCGCGAGGCCCGCGAGCGGAAGCAGGATCTCGAAGCGGGTGCCGCGGCCGGGCTCGCTCGCGACCACGATCGTGCCTCCGTGCGCCGATACGATGCCGTGGACCACCGCGAGTCCAAGGCCGGTTCCCTCGCTCACGTCCTTGGTCGTGAAGAACGGGACGAAGATCTGGCGCCGGACCTCCTCGGTCATCCCGCAGCCGGTGTCCTCGACGGTGAGCGCGACGTGGCCGTCCGCGCGCCCGGTCCGGATCGTGAGCACTCCGCCCCGCGGCATCGCCTGGACCGAGTTGACCACGAGGTTGACCAGCACCTGGTGGAGTTGGGAGGAGTCCGCGATGATGTCCGGGAGGTCGGGCTCGAGGCGTCGAACGAGCTCGACGCCCTCCTTCGCGCACCGCGCCTCGACGAGGTACAGCCCCTCGGCGATGACGGTGTTGAGGTTCACCCTCGCCTTCGTGGGCGGCGTCTGGCGGGCGAAGAGCACCAGCTTCCTGACGATCTCCCGCGCGTGCATGGCCGCCGCCACGATCTTGTCCAGGTCGCCCGCAAGGCTCGCGCCGTCGGCGCCGCCCTTCTTGGCGAGCTGTGCGAAACCCAGGATGTTTCCGAGCGGCTCGTTGAGTTCGTGGGCGACGCCGGCCGCAAGCTGGCCGATCGTGGCAAGCCGGTCGGCGTGACGCAGTTGCTCCTGGAGCCGTGCGCTCTCGGCCGCGGCCTCGCGACGCTCGACGGCCGCCGCGAGCTGCCTCGCCACGGCATCGATCAGGTTGCGCTCCTCCTTGAGGAACGGCCCCTCGTCGGCCTCCGGGCACCGCCGTGTGTACGACACCTCGACGGAGCCGCGACTGACGCCGCCGACGACGATCTCGGCCGACTGGCGCTGGGCTCCGCGCCGGAACGAGGGCGTGGTGAACGCTCTCTCGTCGAGGACGACCCGGGCGACGGCGGCCTCCGGGTACTGCCACGCCGGCGGGAGGAGCCGCACGATCCCGCCGACGGCCTTCTCGAGCCGCATTTCCGGGCGTTGGGTGAGCTGCGTGATCCCGTAGAGGCAGGTGAGCTCCTTGACCCGCTCCTGCACCGCGGCCTGGGCTCGCTGGCTGACCAGCGCGCACCCGAGGATCGGCGCAAGCCGCTCGTACGCCTCGACCGCCGCAGCGGGGAACGCCCCCTTGCGCGCGCCGCGCAGCTCCATGATCCCGACCTGCTCGCCGCCGACGTGGATCTGGACGAGGGCGAGCGCCCGGCAGCCGGCTGGCCCGGTTCCGAGCAGCCCGGGATCGTCGGTGACTAGGCTGCCGCCGGGCGTGAGGCCGGGGAGCGCTCCCCCGTCGGGGCCCAAAAGGAGCGCGCGGGCGAGCCGCTCCGGCCCGGCGGCGGCGAGCCCTTCCGCCTGCTGGCCACCGTCTGCGATGACGACGCGAAACGAGGAGGGCCGGGCGGCGGCGGCGGAAAATCGCACGACCTTCGGCCCCTCACGAAGCCAGAGGGACGCCGCGCTCGCTCCCGAGAACTCGAGGATCGTGTCCAGGGCGCGAGCCACGTAGTCGCTCCTCGGCAGCCCGTTGTCGGCGTCGTGGAGGAGGCGATACGAGAGGGCGCTCACGCGGTCCGGGCCGAGATCAGCGGCGCTCCGGCGCACCGCCTTTCGGCGGCCCCTGACCGGGGCGGCGCCAGGTGTGGCGGACTCGCTCGCCATGATCTCAGGATAGCAGCCGGCCAGAGATGCCGCGGGTGCCCGACGCCGGATGCGGGCCGGCACGGCCCGCGGTCCGGGCGGTCTCTTGCCGGTTTCCGGCCTCGCGCCGGGACGAGACGAACGGACTCGCTGCCACATCGCCGGCCGGACCGGTTGTCCCCGGCGGCTCCTTGGCGCCGCGTGATTTCTTGACACCGCGATGCGGGCGGGGACACACTCGTTTCACCTCAAGGAGGGTCAAAGCCCGTGACCGGCTCATCGTTCAACCCGTTCGCCATGGCGCAGTCGCAGTACGACCGGGTCGTCGAGCTGCTCGAGCTCGATGCCGCGACGGCGCGCTTCCTCCGCGAGCCGATGCGCGAGATCGTGTTCTCGATTCCGGTGCGGATGGACGACGGCGGCGTGCGGGTGTTCAAGGGGTTCCGTATCCAGCACAACGATGCGCGCGGCCCGGGAAAGGGCGGCCTGCGCTTTCACCCGGCAAGCACTCTCGACGTCGTGCGCGCCCTGGCGATGTGGATGACCTGGAAGACCGCGGTCGTGGACATCCCGCTCGGCGGCAGCGGCGGAGGCGTCGCCGTGGACCCCCACGACCTGAGCTCGGCCGAACTCGAGCGCCTGTGCCGCGGGTTCATGCGCTTCGCCGCGCGCGACCTCGGGGCCGACGTGGACGTGCCCGAGCCCGACCTCGCCGCGACCCCGCAGCAGATGCTCTGGATGCTCGACGAGTACGAGGTGATTGCGCGACGGCACGTCCCCGGCGCCCTCACCGGCAAGCCGGTCGGCCTGGGAGGCTCGCTCGGGCGCAGGGAGGCGACCGGGTTCGGGGCGGTGATTTGCGTTCGCGAGGCCCTCAAGGAGATCGGGTTGAAGCCGGCGAACGCGCTCGCGAGCGTGCAGGGGTTCGGCAACGTCGGCCAACACGCCGTGAGGCTCTTCGCGGAACTCGGGGTGAAGGTCATCGCGGTGGCGGCGCTCGACCGCCGGGAACGCCTCCCGGTCACGGTGCGCAAGGAGGACGGCGTCGATGTGGACGAACTCCTCGCGGTCACCGACGGCTTCGGGGGGATCGATCGCGAGGAGGCGGCCCGCGCCGGCTACGAGGTCCTCCCCGGCGGGGCGTGGCTCGAGCAGGACGTCGACGTCCTCGTGCCCGCGGCGCTCGAGAACCAGATCACGGCCGAGAGCGTGGGGTCGGTGCGACCGCGGGTGCGGATCGTGGCCGAGGGAGCCAACGGCCCGACCAGGCCCGAGGCCGAGCTGGCGCTGGCGGGGCGGGGTGTGCTCGTGATCCCTGACCTGCTCGCCGGCGCAGGAGGCGTCACCTGTTCGTACTTCGAGCAGGTGCAATCCAACATGAACTACTTCTGGGAGCGGGACGAAGTCCTCGGCAAGCTGGACGTCAGGATGACCAACGCGTACGTCGCGGTGAGCGACCTCGCCCGCAGCCGCAAGCTGTCGATGCGCGACGCGGCGTACGTCATCGCCGTCACCAGGGTCGCGGGCGCGTGCAAGGCGAGAGGGTGGTTGTGAAGAACGTGGTCCGTGATCCGTGGTCCGTGGTCCGAGTCGCGCGGGAACGACAGGGAGGGCGGGGAAGGGCATGAAGGCGGCGCCGGGCACCGTCGCGCGGTTCGATCGCAACTTCTTCGACGCCTCGGCCCCGTTCACCGCGATCGGCGGCGGCGAGCTGGGCGGAAAGGCGCACGGGTTGGCGTTCATCCAACGCACCCTGGCCGAGCGCTTCCCGGGCGGAGGCGAGATCGTCGTCGCGATCCCGCAGCTCACGGTCATCACCACCGAGCACTTCGAGGCGTTCGTCAAGCTCAACGACCTCGAGGAGGACGCTTCGTCCGACATGCCGGACGACCGTCTGGCCCTCCGTTTCCTGCACGGCGACATGCCCACCCAGCTCCTCGGCGACCTGCGGGCCCTGGTCGCGGCGGTCCACCGCCCCCTCGCCGTGCGCTCGTCCAGCGTCCTCGAGGACGCGATCGGACGCCCGTTCGCCGGCGTCTACACGACCAAGATGATCCCGAACAACCAACTCGACGTCGACGCCCGATTCCGCCGGCTCATCGAGGCCGTCAAACTGGTGTGGGCCTCGACGTTCTTCCGGGAGGCGAAGGGGTACCTGAAGACCGTGAGCCGGTCGGTCGGCGACGAGAGGATGGCGGTGATCGTCCAGGAGGTCGTCGGCCTTCGGCACGGGGAGCGTTTCTATCCGGACGTCTCGGGCATGGCGAGATCGTACAACTACTACCCCACCGGCAACGCCAAGTCCGCGGACGGAGTGGCGAGTCTCGCGCTCGGGCTCGGCAAGACCGTGGTCGACGGCGAGCCCTGCTGGAGCTACTCGCCCGCCTACCCCAAGGCGCCGCCGCCGTTCAACTCGATCGGCGAGCTGCTCGACACGACGCAGCGTGAGTTCTGGGCGGTGAGCATGGGGACGGCTCCCTACGACCCCGGGCGCGAAGCCGAGCACCTCGTGCGCTGCTCGCTCGCGGACGCCGAAGTCGACGGAACGCTGCGACTGGCGGCCTCGACCTTCGACCCGAACGCGCAGCGGATCGTCCCCGGCATCGGGGCGAGCGGGCCGCGCCTCGTCAACTTCGCGCCGCTCCTGTCCTACAACCACCTTCCTCTCAACGACACCGTGCGGGAGCTCCTCGCGGTGTGCGAGGACGCGGCCGGAGAGCCGGTGGAGATCGAGTTCGCCCTCACCGCCGAGCCCGGCGGCGCGGCGCGGTTCGGGTTCCTGCAGGTGAGACCGTTGCTGGTGGTGCGCGAGACGGTCGTCGTCGATGACGCCGACCTCGAGGGACCGGGCATCCTGGCCGCCTCACGGCGCGCCCTCGGCAACGGCGCGGACGCCTCGATCCGGGACGTCGTCTACCTCAAGGCGGCGCCGTTCGACGTGGCGGCGACGCCCGCCATCGCCAAGGAGGTCGAGGCCGTCAACGACTCGCTGATGCGCGATGCGCGGCCCTACCTGCTCGCCGGGTTCGGCCGCTGGGGGACCTCCGACAAGTGGGGGGGCGTGCCGGTGCAGTGGGCGCAGATCTGCGGCGCCCGGGCGATCCTCGAGGCGTCGACCACTCGGCTGCACGCCGACCTCTCGCAGGGCTCGCACTTCTTCCACAACCTGACGAGCTTCTCCGTGTTGTACTTCTCGCTCGACGGCGCCGAGAGCCGGAATGTCGACTGGGGCTGGCTCGACGGCCAGCCGGCCGTCGCCGAGACGGCGTACCTGCGCCACGTGCGGCTCGGCGCGCCTCTCTCCATCAAGGTCGACGGCCGGTCCGGAAGGGGGGTGATCAGGCGCCATGAGTGATCCCACCAAGGGCAACGAGAGGCTGTTGTGGGCCTTGCAGGAGCGCGCCAAGGAACTCGCCTGCCTCTACGAGGTCGAGGAGCTGCTGGGCGACGCCGAGAAGGAACTCGAAGAGGTGTTCTCCGGCATCGTCGAGGCCATTCCTCCGGGTTGGCAGTACCCGGACATTTGCGTGGCAGCCATCGAGTTTCAAGGCCGCACGTTCGGGCCTCCCGGGCTGGTTGCCACACAGTGGGCGCAGAGCGCCGACATCGTCGTGCAGGACAAGACGGTCGGGACGATCCGCGTCTTCTACACGCAGGGGATGCCGGACGCCGACGAGGGGCCGTTCCTCAAGGAGGAGGGGAAGCTCATCCGCACCATCGCGGACCGCGTCGGGCACTTCATCCTGCACCGGCAGCTGCGCGGCGTGGTCCAGGAGTGGCGGAACGCCCGGGCCTCGCTCGCGGAGAAACGGCCCGAGGAGTGGCGCGTCGTCCTCAATCTGCTCCGCCGCACCGACCAGGACCTCTTCGTGCGCATCTCGCGGAAGATGGCCACGCACCTGGCATGGACCGGCATCGGGGAAGCGCACGCCCTGCTGCAGGGGTTCGGCCAGGATCGGGGCGGCGACGACGGCGGCGCCGGCGAGAGCAATGAGCCGAGCCATCGCGTGCCGCTCGGCAACCCGCTGCAGCTCGCCGACGAGGTCGTCGCGCTCGCGCAGGCGCGCCTGTCGAGCGGCGAGCTGCTCGAGCGGATCGAGCGCTGGATCCACGAGGACCGCTCGGCGTTCCTGGTACAGACGGTGGCCAACGTGCAGGCGTCGCCGGAGGAGATCGCGAACGCCATCCGCCGCTACCTGCACCTCGTTCCCGAGGGCGCCGGCCTCGCGGTTCCGACTCTGAGCATCGCGCGCGTCTCGCTGATCCGCCGCTTCCTCTCGAGCGAGCCCGCGTACCTGCGGGTCGCCAAGCAGTTCGTCGACCTCGAGGACATCCTCCATCTGCTCGATCACCTGGTCTGCCTGCCCGGCAGCCGCGGCATGCTCGGCGGGAAGCTGGCCGGAATGTTCCTGGCGGAGCAGATCCTCCGCAGGTTGGGCAAGAGCCACCCCGAGATCGGCACGGTGCGGGTGCCGCGCGCCTGGTACATCGCCTCGGACGCCGTGCGCGGCTTCGTGCGCCACAACAACCTCGAGGAGGTCTACGAGCAGAAATACAAGGAGATCGACCAGGTCCGCCTCGAGTACCCCCAGCTCGTGCAGGTCTTCAAGAACTCGGAGTTTCCCCCGGAGCTGGTCAAGGGACTGTCGCTCGTGCTCGACGACCTGCACGACACGCCGATCATCGTGCGCTCCTCCAGCCTGCTCGAGGACCGCTTCGGGGCGGTGTTTTCGGGGAAGTACAAGAGCCTGTTCCTCGCCAACAAGGGGACCAAGCGCGAGCGCCTCAACGCGCTGATGGACGCCATCGCCGAGGTGTACGCCTCGATCCACGGCCCCGACGCGATCCAGTACCGGGCGGAGCGCGGACTGCTCGACTTCCAGGAGGAGAT
>SCRJ01000159.1 GCA_004298115.1 Acidobacteriota bacterium | reverse complement strand
CCGAGGCCGCGACCCCGGCGGCCGCCAGCGCCATCAGGGACACGCGCGCCGCGAGCGCCACACGCAGCGACGGGGCGAGCGCGAGGGCGAGGAGGACCACCGTGGCCGAGCCGTTCGGGTTGCCGAACGGGCCGCCCGGCCGGACCCCATGAACGGCGCGCTCGGTCACCATCCAGACGGCCGCACACGCGCCGCCCGTCACGACCGCGAGCCGTCCCCACGCCGCCGCCCGCGGCCGCGCCGCCACGAGCAGCAGGCCGAGCGCCACCGCACCCGCCGCGACGTCGCGGGCCGCGGCGAACGTCGCCACCGGGCGCAGCACCGCGTCGAGCGCTGCCCACGCCAGGATCGCCGTCAGCCAGAGGGCCGGCCCCCGGCGCCACGCGCCCGCCCCGCTCGTCCACGCCAGCGCCAGCGCAGCGGCGACGGCGGCGACGGCGACCGCCGGCCGCAGCGCGGGCCCGTCGGCCGCCAGCGTCCATGCCGCGGCGAGCGCGACGAGGGGGGCGGCGGCGAGCTTCAGCGCGGCCGGGTGCACGCCGCCTCCAGTTGGTCGAGCTCGGTGCGCCACGGCGCTCGCCGGCGCGCCTCGCGAGCCCACACGAACGCCTCGCCGGGCCGCCCCTCGGCGAGAAGGAGGCGCGCTCGCGCCTCCGCCCAGCGGGCCGAGCGCGACTGCACCCACCACCGCGCCGCGAGCTCGTCGCCGACGCGCTCGCGGGCTGCGCGCGGCGCCCCCGGCACGAGCGCGAAGCCGGCCGCCATCTCGACCGGCGTGACGGTCCACGGGGCCCAGCGCGCGGCCGCGAGCGCCGCCTCCACGGCCGCCGCCGGAGGCAGCGCCGCGGCGCTCGTCGCCGCCGCCTCGCTCCGCCACGACAGCGCCGACACGATCGACCCGGCGGCGAGGACGGCGGTCAGAGCGAATGCGGGGACGTGCTGGCGGGGTGCGGGCCACACCCGCCCGGCGAGCGTCCCCGCCAGCACCGCCCAGGGGAGCAGCACCTCGGGCCTGTAGGCGGAGAAATCCACGAGGTTGTGGAGGACGACCGCGGCGACCGCGAGCGTCAGCGCCGGGTGCTCGCGCCACCCGAGGCGGAACAGGCGCGCGAGTGCCCACGCCCCCGCCGCGAGCAGCGGGATGCCGGCGACGCCCACCTCGGCGAGCAGCTCGAGCGGCGTGCAGTGGGCGTACGGGGTGATGTTCGCGGCGCCGGTCGGCGCCGCCAGCCCGGCCTGCCCGACCCCGCCGAGGCCGACGCCGAGCCAGGGGTGGTGGCGGAACACCCAGGCGGTGGTGCGCCAGTTGACCCAGCGCAGTTGCAGCGGCTCCAGCCGCCCGAGGTCGCCGCGCGCCGCGACGACCACGGCGGCGAGCACGGCCACCGCGGCGAGCGCGACCGCCGCGAGGCAGGCGCGCCCACGCCGCCTTCGCGCCAGCCAGGGGAGCAACAGGACGGCCGCGATCCCGACCGCGGCCAGCGAACGGGTCAGCGCCACGGCCGCGACCGCCAGCGCGAGGAGGAAGGCCCAACCCGCCCGCCGCCGGCCGCCGGCGCGCAGCGCCCGCTCTGCGAGCAGCGGCGCCGTCATCACCATCAGGATCGCGAAGTGACCGGGGAGCGCGGCGGTGCCGAACACCCGCCCCGACGCGAGCCGCACCGCCGCCGCCTCCTGCCACCCCGGCGGCAGCGCGACGACGAGCGCGCTGGCGCGCTCGAGTCCCCCGCACGCCTGGCCGATGGCCACCAGCGCCGTCAGGGCGAGGCCGGCCGCGACGAGGCCGAGGAGGCGGTCGGAAGGCGGCGCGATCCGCGCCATCCCGAACAGCAGCGCCGCGGCGGCGAACAGCAGCGTGTGCTGCAGCGCCAGCTCGTGGTCGGCGGCGACGAGCCAGCCCAGGGCGAGAAGGACGGCGCCGGCGAGCGGCCAGCCGGGGTCGAGGATGCGGCGCCGCTCGGGCGCGACCGCCAGGAGCGCCAGCAGGAGCGCGGCCCAGAGCAGCGGGGCAAACCCCGCGAACGACGCGGCGCACCATCCGGCCGCCACGCCGGCGCACGCCGCGACGATCGCGAGCCCCCGCGCCCTCACCGCCGCAGTCTAGCGTGGATCGCCGGCCCCCTTCGGTCCCGCGGGCCGGATCGAGGGAAAAGAAAAGGGGGACGCTGGGTCCCCCTTGGGCGTGCAACAGGACGGCGACGTCAGTTGGTCTGCATGCCTTCCGGCCAGGAGTAGAACTGGCCGTTGGAGAAGACGATCGCGGCGGTGAAATCGGTCGTGGGACCGCCCGCGGCTGGAATCGTACCCCCGTTCCCCTTGGCCTTCGACCAGATGGTGTAGCTGGTGCCACCAATCGTGTCGATGAACTGGAACGCCTGGTTCCACCCGTCGTTCGTCGGCATCCGCTTGATGTAGGTCGGCGTCAGGTAGGAGTTCATCGTCGTCCCCAGATCGCCGCTGACCGCGACCTTCGGGTAGAAGTTGAAGTCCACCGAGTACGACTCGAGCGCCGTGGCGATCGAGCGCATGTCGGCCATCGTCCGCTTCTGACGGCCGCGGTTGATGGCGTTCAGCAGGTTCGGGATCGCGATCGCGGCGATGATGCCGATGATCGCGACCACGATCAGCAACTCGATCAGCGTGAAGCCCTTTTGTCTTTTCATATGTATCCTCCTGTCGCTCGCTTTCATAGCAAGGGTCGTGCCATGTGCAGGGGGTGTTTGCCCGGTCGCCGGTGACGCCCAGCGTCACCCGCGGCCGACCGATGTGCCTGCCCGGGGCACTCGAGGTCCCGGTTGCGGCGGCGGGATCGTGCGCCCGCCGTCCTGGGGTGACCTCGCCGGCGCTCGCCATGGATTCGTTAGACTGGCCGCGATGCCGAGGCGCAAGGCGCTGCCCCTGACCGTGCTCGTGGCGTTGTGGGCGGCGCTCTACCTCCCGCCGTTGTTCGCCGGCCGGACGCTTCCCGCCCGCGATGTCGGCGCGACGCAGATCCCCTGGCGGACGGTGTGGCGGGCGCAGGTCGCCTCGGGGTGGGCCCCGCTCTGGGACCCGGACTCGAACGGCGGCCGGCCCCTCCTCGCCAACCCCAACACCATGGCCGCCTACCCCGGGACGCTGCTCTTCCTCCTCATGTCCCCCGAGGCGGCGGCCGCATGGCACCTCGCCCTCCACCACCTGCTCCTCCTCCTCGGCTGCTACCGCCTCGCGCGCCGGACCGGCGCGGACCGGGGCGCGGCGGCGGTGGCCGCGGCCGCCGCCGGCGCCGGCGGGGTCGCGTGGTCGAGCCTGACGTTTCTGAACCTGCAGGCGTCGCTGGTGTGGGCGGTGTGGGCGCTGGGAACGGCCGCCCGGGCGCCGGCGCCGGGGCGGCCGGCGCGCGCTCGCGCGCTCTCGACCGGCGCCTTCCTCGGCCTCGCGTTCCTCGCCGGGGAGCCGGTCACCGCCGCGCTCGGGGCGGTCGCGTGCACCGTCGTGACGCTGGCCCGGTGGCGGCCCCGCCCATGGGTCGGCGTCGCCGTCACCGCGGGCGCGGCGGCGCTGCTGGCGGCGCCGGTGCTGGCGCCGCTCCTCGCCATCTTCCCCGAAACGGTCCGCGGCGGGCTGCTGCCCGCACCCGGGGCGCTCGCGGCGGACGCGCTCGCCCCCCGCCGCTTCCTCGAGCTGCTCTTCCCCAACCTCCTCGGCGCCCCGCTCGGCGACCTCGCGACCGGCTTCTGGGCGGCCCCGTCGTTCCCCTGGCAGCGCTACTTCCCGCTCGTCTTCCTCGGCGCCGTGCCGCTGCTCTGCCTCCCGTTCGCCGCGCGGCGCCCGCAGCTGGCGCCGTGGTGGGGGCTGGCCGCCGCCGGCGCGGCCGGCGCCACGGTCCTCGGGTTCCCCACGCTCGCCGCCTGGGGCCAGGGCGTGCCCGGGCTTGCGGGGATGCGCTACGCCGTCAAGTTCCTGCTGCTCGTCGTGCTCGCGCTGCCGCCGCTGGTGGCCGCAGGTTGGGAGGAGATGGCCCGCCGGTGGCGCCCGTCCGGCCGCCGCGCCGCGCGCGCCGCGGCCTTCGGCGCGCTCCTGCTCGCCCCGGCCGCGCTCGCCCCCGACACCGTGCTCCGCCCCGCCCTCGCGGCGGCCTATCCGGCCTCACGCCGGGCGCTCGCCCAGGTCCCGGCCGCGACGCTGCGCCGCGCCGCGCTGACCGACTGGGCGGCGCTCGCCGTGCCGCTGGCGACGGTGGCGGTCGCCGGGCCTGCCGCGCTGGCCGTCACGGCGGCCTCCTTCGCGTCCGGCGCCGCCGCCGCCGCGGGCGTGCTGCTGTTCGCCGGCGACGCGGCGTGGGCGGCGCCGCCGCCGATCCGCGCCGCTCTCCCCTCCCGCCCGGTCGTCGCGATCGTGCGGCTCCCCGAGCCGCCCTTGGACGAGCCGTCGCCGCTCGCCAGGTTCCGGCGCCAGCACCGCGAGCTCGTCCCCGAGGGGGGCACGCGCTGGGGGGTGGCGTACGTGCTGACGCGCGGCCCGGACGGCCTCGAGCCGGTGCGCCAGGAGCTCCTCGCCGCCGCCACGGCGCACATGGGCCCGAGCGACCGCGCCCGGCTCGCCGCCGCGCTCGGCGCCAACGCGGTGATCGGCACGGTCCCCCTTCCGGGATGGCAGGGCGCCTCGGTCGACGGCCTCTGGGTCGGCACGGTCGCGCACCCCTCCCCCCGCGCGTACCTCGCCCGCCGCCTCCTCCCCGCCGACTCCATGGTCACCGCCGGCGCGATCATGGCCGCCGCGAGCTTCCGTCCGGGCGAGGATGCGGTCGTGGCCGGAGGCGGCGGCGCGATCGCGACCGGGGGCGGCTCGCTGCGCGAGCTTCCCGGGCCGCCGCACGACCGCCGCTTCGACGTCGAGGCCGACGGTGGCGGTCTGCTCGTGGTGCAGCAGAGCGTCATGGGCGGCTGGCGGGCGCGCGTGGACGGCCGCCCGGTCGCGGTCGAGCCGGCCAACGCGGTGTGCATCGGCATCCCCGTTCCCGGCGGCCGCCACCGCGTCGAGCTCGCCCTCGGCCGCGGACCGTACCGGGCCGGACTCGCGGGGCCGCCTCTGCTCCTGCTCCTCGCCGCCCTCAGCCGGGCGGCGGGCTCATCGCGGGGCCGCGCGGCGTCCAGCGATGGCGAGGCGCGTACGAGCCCGGCCACCCCACCGGCGCCGTGACCGTGAACGCGAGCGCCTCGCAGGCGTAGTCGTAGGCGAGGCCCCCCTTGGCGTGCACGGCCGCATCCACGAGGTAACGCCCCGGCGCCAGCTCGAGGCGCGGAAACTCGAGGGCGATCTCACCGCTGCCCGCGAGCCGCTCCGCCGTCCACCCGTCGAGCTCGGTGTTGGTGCCGAGGACGGGGCCGCCGTCCTCGCGGTTGATCGCCACCCCGAAGACGAAGTCCTCCTGCGGCACGCGCACGGTGTACGCGATGCGGATCGCGGCGCTCTCGCCGCTCGAGAGCATGCGCAGCGAGCGGCCGGCGCCGTCGACCAGATCGACCGCGTCGAGGCTGACCGCGCCGTTGCCCCAGCGGCGCGCGCTGCCGGCCGGCGCGCCGGCGCCCGCCTCCTCGCCGGCGACGTCGGATCGGTAGCGGGCCACCGCGACGCCGGCCGGCGCGGTCATCACCGGCGTGCCGCCGCGCAGGTACAGGGCGCGCTGGGCGAGCTGCTCCACCAGGCCGAGGTCGTGGCTCACGAGCAGGATCGCGGTGCCGCGCCGCTGCAACCTGGCGATGCGGTCGAGGCAGCGGTGCGCGAACGCCTCGTCCCCGACCGCGAGGATCTCGTCCACGACCAGGACGTCCGGCTCCACCGCCACCGCGACCGAGAAGCCGAGCCGCACGTACATCCCGGAGGAGTACGTCTTCACGGGCTGGTCGAGGAACGGACCGATCCCCGAGAACTCGACGATCTCCGGCAGGCGGCGCAGCACCTCGGCGCGCGACAGGCCGAGCATCATCCCGTTGATGATGGCGTTGTCGCGCCCCGAGATCTCGGGGTGGAACCCGGCGCCGAGCTCGATCAACGCGGTGACGCGGCCGTCGATCTCGACCGACCCCGCGGTCGGCCGGAGGATGCCGGCGACCAGCTTGAGCAGCGTCGACTTGCCGGAGCCGTTCGGCCCGATCACCGCGAACGTCTCGCCGCGCCCGATCTCGAGGTCCACCCCGTCGAGCGCCAGGAAGCCCTCCCCCACCTGCCGCGCCCGCCACAGCTCGCCGTGCAACAGCGCCCCCTTGAGCGAGTGCAGCCGCCCCCGCGGCGTGTGCATGGGGTAGCGCTTCGAGACCGCGGTGAGCCGGACGGCCGGGCGCTCGCTCACACCGTCTCCGCGATCGTTTCGCGCAGGCGCGAAAAGACCCACACGCCGGCCAGCCAGCAAACCAGGGCGACCGCCGCCGCCCACGCCCACATGAGCAGGGAAGGGAGCACGCCGAGGAGCACCACGTCGCGGTAGACCTCGATCAGCGGCGTCACCGGGTTGGCCTGGATCAGGCGCCGCAACAGCCGCACCGGGATCCGGTCGAGGGTGTAGATGATCGGGGTGGCGAAGAAGACGAGGTTCAGCAGGTTGTGGAGCAGGTCCTTGAGATCGCGGAAGTGAACGGCCAGCGCCGCCACCGCGAGCGCGAGGCCGCTCACCGCAACGACCCACAGGACCAGGGCGAACGGCGCCAGCACCACGGTCCAGGGGAAGCGCATCAGTCCCATCCCGGCCGCCACGGCGGTCGCCGCGAGCAGCACCGGCAGCGCCAGCACGTGGTGCACCAGGTGCGAGAGGACCGTCACCGCCGGGAACACCTCCGGCGGGCACACGACCTTCTTGAGGAGCGGACCGTTGTCCGCCAGGACGATCGCGGAATCGAGGAGCGCCCCCGACCCGAACAGCCACGGGAGCAAACCCGCGAACAGGAAGATCGGGTACGGCACGTCGCTCGTCGCCCGCGCCGGGATCACCCAGGTGAACACCGCCGCGTACACGGCGAGCAGGAGGAGCGGGTTGAACAGCGACCACAGGTAGCCGAAGAACGTCCCGCGGTAGCGGGCCTTGAGATCGCGCACGACCAGCATGGCGACGAGGCCGCGGTGGCGGTAGAGGGAGGCGATCACGCCGAGCGGCGGCGCGCCGGAGCTCACGTCCCGCCCTCGCCCGACGGCCACCCGCCGACCGGCCGCGCGGACGCATCGAACTCCTCGACCTTGCCGTCGTGGATCCAGTAGTCGCGCAGCCTCTGCACGATGTTCCCCTCGTCGTCGAACGCGACGGCGCCGGTCGTCACCCCGGCGAGCCCGGCAAGGGCGTGCAGGCGGGCGGCAACGGCGCGCCCCGTCGGTTCCCGCAACCCCTCGAGCGCGGCCAAGGCCGCCAGGGCGGCGTCGTACCCGTGCGCGGCGTAGATGTCGGGTACGAGGTTGTAGGTCGCCACGTAGTTCTGCACGAACGAGCGCACGGGCTCCCGCCGCGAGGTCACGTCGAAGCCCGCGAGGGGGAAGAACACGCCCTCCGCGAGCGACGCGGCGCGCGCGAGCAGCGATGCGGCCGAGAACGCCGAGGTCGTGCAGATCGTCCCCCGGAACCCGAGGCTGCGCAGCGCCCGTAACCCAGCCAGGATCGCCTCCCCGTAGCCGCACACGTACACGCCGTCCGGCGGGCGACGGTCGATCGCCTCGCGCACCTGGGCGTGCCAGCCCGCGTCGTCGAGGCGGATCGAGCCCGTGACCCGGCCGCCGCGGCTCGTGTACTCGCCCAGGAAGACCGGCAGGAGCCCGCGGGTGTAGTCGTTGTCCTCCTGCAGGACGAGCACCGTCCGGGCGCCGCGCGTCGTCGCGAGGAAGTCCGCCGCCTTGACGCCCTCGAGCTCATCCGAGGGGTAGACGCGGAAGAAGAACGGCGACCTCCCGGCGAGGTTCGGCGCGGATGCGGACGGCGAGAGCAACACGCGCTCGGCACGGTCGGCCGCCGGGATCATGACCTTGGCCTCCGCCGAGGTGACGCCACCGATGACGATCACGGCCCCGGCTTCGAACAGCGCCTCGGCGGCGCTCGCCGCGCGGGTCGGGTCGGACCCGGAGTCGCGGTAGATCACCTCCAGCCCCTGCGGGGCCTTCCGCGCGGCCTGCGCCTCGTCGAACGCGAGCTTCACCCCGCTCTTGACGGAGGCGCCGTAGACGGCAGCCTCCCCCGTTTCGGGGACCACGACCCCGATCCGGAGGGGTGGGTTGCACCCGCCGGCGGCCACCAGGACCGCCAACGCGGCGGCTCGCCGCATCATCGGATTCCTCCCGCCGCCTCGTCCACGAGCGCATGGTCCCGGGCACCAGGGCGTGATCCGAGGGTAGAGAGATCGCCCGCGGTCGTCAACTCCGGCCTGCGTCCGCCCTAGAGCAGATCGTCGCGCTTCGCCGCGCGCAAGCTCGCCACCAGCTCCTTGACCCGCTGCACCTGGTCCTTCGGCACGACGAGCACGGCGTCGCGGGTGGCGACCACCACCAGGTCCCGCACCCCCAGCGCCGCCACCAGCGGGCCGTCCGAGACCAGCACGCAGCGCTCGCTGTCGAGCGCCACCACGTCGCCCATGGTCACGCCTGCCGGCGACGCCGGCAGCAGCTCCGCGAGCCCGAGCCACGACCCCACGTCGGACCACTCGAGATCGACCCCCACGGCCCACACCGGCGACGCCTTCTCCAGCACGCCGAAGTCCACCGAGACCCGCGGCAGCAGCGGGTAGTGGCGGGCGAGCGCTTCGCCCTCGCCCAGCTCGCCGACGGCCGCCATCATCTCGTCGAGGCCGGCGGCCAGCGCCGGGAGGTGCTCCCGGATCGCGCCCTCGATCGCCGCCACGGTCCAGGCGAACATCCCCGAGTTCCAACGGAAGTTGCCCGCCGCCATGAACGCCTCGGCGCGGGCGCGGTCCGGCTTCTCGACGAAGCGCCGCACCGAGTACACCTCGTGGCCCGCTGCGGCGCCCGCGGCGTCCCCCAGCTCGACGTACCCGAAGCCGGTTTCCGGCCGGGTGATGCGCAGCCCGAGCGTCACCAGCCCGCCGCGGCCGGCCGCGGCGGCGGCGGCCGCAGCGAGCGCCGCGCGCAGCGCCGCGGCGTCGGGGACCACGTGGTCGGCGGGCACCACGATCATCACGGCGTCCGGCGCCGTGCGGGCGAGACGCCACGCGACCCACCCGACGCAGGCGGCGGTGTCGCGCCCCTCCGGCTCGGCGAGGATGTTCTCGGCCGGCAATCCGGCCAGCTCGTCCCGTACCGCGCCGGCGACCAGGGACGAGGTGACGACCAGCGTGCGCTCCGGCGGCACGAGCGGGGACAGCCGCTCGACGGCCGCCGCGAGCAGCGAACGGCCGCCGGCGAACGGGAGGAGTTGCTTGGGGCGGCAACAGCGCGAGAGCGGCCAGAATCGGGTGCCCGCGCCGCCCGCCATCACCACCGCGACCAGAGGTCGCGTCTCAGCCGATGAGCTCATACAACCCCCGCAGGTCACGGATGCGGACGTAGCCGTCCGTGAACGTCCCGGCACGATCCACGAGGACCGCGCGCATCCCGGCGCTCTCGGCGCCGCGGACGTCCTCGAGCGGCGAGTCGCCGACGTGGACGCACCGCTTCGCGTCCACGCCGAGACGTTCGGCGGCGCGACGGAAGATCTCCGGCCCCGGCTTTTCCACCCCCTCGAGCGAGGAGACGAGCACGGCGCGAAAGAAGCCCGCGAGCCCGAGCCGCTCGAGCAACGCCGGCAGGCGCGAGTCCCAGTTGGAGACGGCCGCGAGACCGAGACCGCGGCCGGCGAGGCGCTCGAGCACCTCCGGGACCTCGGGGAAGACGTGCCAGAGGGCGGGCTGCGCGAACGCGTCCATCAACTCCGCGAGCACCGGTTCCCACGGGGCGGCGCAGCCGAGCCGCGCGAGCACACGGCGGAGGAACTCGCCCCACCACTCCCGCTCGCTCCCCTTGACCTGGTGGTACCGGTCCAGTCCGCGGGGGTGCGCCTGCGTGAGCTCCGACCACACCTCGGCGAATACGGGCGCGACCTCCGCCGCCGTCACCGGCGGCCCCCAGCGCGAGAGGGCGTCGGCGTACACCTGGGCGGCGCCCGGGCGGCACTCGATGAGCGTGCCGCCGACGTCGAACAGAACCGCCGCAGGGAAATCGTCCTGACGCACCCGAGGTTGCCTCCATCGTGGTCCCGACGCGCTATTCTACGCGTGACCGCACGAGGGGGAGGATCGATGCCCATCACCTGTTCACGCTGCGGCAGCGCCGCGGACGAAATGGCGCAGCCGCCGATGCCCACCGCCCTGGGGATCCAGATCCAGCGCAGCGTCTGCCCGTCGTGCTGGCAGGAGTGGCTGCGCACCCAGGTCATGCTGATCAACGAGTACCGCTTGAACCTGGTGGACCCGGAGGCGCGCAAGGCCCTCGAGGGGCAGCTGCGCGCCTTCCTCAACGTTCCGGCCGACCGCCCGGAGTGACGCCGCTCGCCCGTCTCGCCCGCTCGATGTTCGCCGCCGCCGTCGCGGCGGTCGGCCCGAGCGCGCTCGCGCGCCGGATCGGGTTCACCCCCGGCGGCATCGAGTTCGGCGGCAGCGTTCTCGAGCCACCCGGGCGGCTGCTCCTCGTCGCGCTCGGCAAGGCCGGCCCCGGACTCGCGGCCGAGTTCCTGCGCCGCAGCCGGCGCGCGCCGGACTCGGTGTTCGTCCTCGCGCCGGACGGCGCCCCGACCCCGGCGTCGGTGGCTTCCGCCACCCGCTTCGCGGGGCACCCGGTTCCGGACGGGCGCGGCGCCGCCGCCACCCGCGACTTGCTGGCGGCGCTCGCCGCCACCACCCCCGACGACGGTGTGGCCCTCCTCCTTTCGGGAGGGGCCTCGGCGCTGCTCGCCGCGCCGCTGCCGGGTGTGGACCTCGACGAAGCGGCGGCACTCACCGCCGCGCTGCTCGCCGCCGGGACGCCGATCGCCGAGCTCAACACCGTGCGCAAGCACCTGTTCGCCGGCGGCGGCGGCCGGCTCGCGGCGGCGGGTCCCGCAGCGGTGCTGGCGCTCGCCCTCTCCGACGTCCCCGGCGACGACCTCACGTCCGTGGCCTCGGGGCCGGCGGCCGCCGACCCCACGACCTTCGCCGACGCCCTCGCGGTGCTCGAGCGCAGCGGGGAGGCGGCCACGTTCCCCGACGCCGTTCGCATCCTCGCCGAGGGAACGTGCGGCGAACGCGCCGATTCGCCGAAGCCTGGCGATCCCCGGCTCGCCCACGCGGCCACGCACCTCCTCGGCTCGAGCGCCGATGCCCTTGCCGCCGCCGCGGCGACCGCCCGGGCCGCCGGCCTGCAGGTCTGGGAGCTGACGCGCACCCTGCGCGGCGACGCCCGCAGCGCGGGCACCGCGCTCGCGGCGCTGGCGGCGAGCCTCACGTCCGGGGAGGGCACGGCGCTGCTGCTGGCCGGGGAGACCACCGTCCGGGTGACCGGGCGCGGCCGCGGCGGCCGCAACCTCGAGCTCGCGCTCGCGGCCGCGTGCGGCCTCGCGGACGTCCCGGAGCGCTGCCTGCTCGCCGCCGGCAGTGACGGTGTGGACGGCGTCTCGCCCGCGGCCGGGGCCGTCGTGGACGGCGCCACGATCGGACGGGCGACGAAACGCGGGCGCGACGCCGCCGCGGCGCTCGCCGACAACGACGCCTGGGGGTTCTTCGCCGGCCTGCCCGAGGCGATCGTGACGGGCCCCACCGGCACGAACGTGGCGGACCTCGTCTTCGTGCTCGCCGCCGGCGGCGCGCCGGACTTCCTCCCGGTTGCCGAGGCCGTCGCCCGACGCGCACCCTCGGCTCCGAGCGGGGTCCTCCCGCGGCCGCAACGTCCGGCGCGCTGACCGGCGCGCGCCGGGCGGGGAATTGGCTACACTGACGGCGATGATCCCTCACCCCACGACCGGCGGCGTCGTCGCGATCGCGCAGTCCGCCCATGCCTTCCTCGCGTTCCAGATCGCCGAACACTGGGGCAACCGGCTGACGCCGCGGCCGTCGCCCCGCGCCGAGACCCTGGCCGCCGTCCTCCTCCACGATGCCGGGTGGGACGGACGCGAGGAGCCGCGCCTGGGCGGCGACGGCCGCCCCCTGGCGTTCGACACCCTTCCCGAGGACGAGCGCGAGGCGGTCTGGGCCGCGGCGGTCGAGCGCGCCGGGGTGCGCGGCCGCTACGTGGCGTACCTGGTCTCGCACCACGTCTCGAGCCTCGCCGCGTTCAGCCCTCACCACCCCCACCCCGAGTTCCTCGCCGCGCAGGAGGCGCTGCGCAGCCGCCTCCGCGACGACCTCGCGGCGGACCCGCGCTACCGGGCGGCCTTGGCGCCCGAAGCCGACCAGACCAACCGCGCGGTGGTCCGCCTGGCCGACGCCCTGGCCGTTCACCTCGCCCTCGGGATGCAGGGCACGACGGTGCTCGCGGACCTCCCGCGGCGCGGCGGACTCGCGCCGTTGAGCCTGAAGTCGGTTGCGGACCGCACCTACCGCGTGCGCCCGTGGCCGCTGGTCGGCCGGCGACTCGACCTCAGCGCCGAGGGGCGCCTGCTCCCGGCCGGCCGCTTCGCGGACGAGGCGGCGCTGCGCGCGGCGTGGGCGGCCGCGCCCACCGTGCGCCTCGCCTGGACGCTGCTCGCGACCGGCGCCGCCGATTGACACGGCCGCGCCCGCAGTGTAGAAAGGTTGGCCCTGATTTCAGGGGTGGTGTGCGTGCTCCGCAGTAGCTCAATGGTAGAGCATCCGGCTGTTAACCGGAGGGTTGGGGGTTCGAGCCCCTCCTGCGGAGCCAGATCACCCAATCAAAAGCCGCGGCGTGCGCCGCTTCCTCCACGACGCCTCGGCGGCCGGCGGCTGTTAATCCCGCCTCGGCGGGATTGGGGGTTCGAGCCCCTCCTGCGGAGCCAGATCATCCTCCCGGTGTCCCCTGCATGACTGACGCGGATCGCCGCGCGCCGAGCCACGGCGCCAGCGGCGGCCGCTCCCGGCGACCCGTTCGGCCGCATGCTATCGTTCCGGCGTGAAGGCCCTGCACACGGGGGCGGCGCTTCTGGCCGCGGTCGTCTCGTGCGCCCTCGGCGTCGCCTCCCTCGTCGGGCCGGACCGCAGCCTCCCCCGTACGCCCGCATGGAAGGACGTGATCGCGCCGCTCGCCGGAGCTCCGCTCCCGCACGGCGCCCCGGTGGGGCTACTCGACCGGCTCGGGGCCAGCCGCAGCGATTGCAGGTTCCTGCTCCTCGAGGCCGCCTGGCGCCGCCCGGACGTGTCGTGGACGGCGATGCCGGACTTTCCTCTCGACTCGCACGACGACACGGTCGTGACGACCGATGACCGGCCGACGGCGCCGGGCTGGCGCGAGATCTGGGCATCCGGGCAGGTGCGGCTGTTTCGGCGGACCTCCCGATGAGCGCCTGGCTTCCGGTCGCGCTCTCGCTGCTGGGGGGTTGGGGGATCTCGCGCTGGCACCGGCGGCTCCCCGGCGCGCCCGGCGCCGTCTTGGGAGCGGTGCTCTGGGGCGTCGCGCTCATGGGGACGTCGCTCGCCGTCCTCGACCTCGCGGGGATTCGCTGGACCCCGGCCGCGCTGGCGTTCCCCGCGGTCGTGGCGGCGGCGGCCGGTTTCCTCGCCCACCCGACGGCCCCGCGGTCCGGACGCCGCGAGTGGGCGTGGGGCGCGGCGGCGGCCGCCGCGGTCGCCGCGCGCGCCGTCGCGGTCGCGGCCGTGCCGGCGTTCGGGTGGGACTTTCGTTACTCGTGGGGCCTGAAGGCCAAGGTGTTTGCGCTGGCCGGAGGTCACGACTTCGCCTGGCTCGTGCGGCCCCCGGACTGGCTGGCCCACCCCGACTACCCGCCGCTCTGGCCCGATCTCATCGCTTCGGGCGTCGTCTTCGGCGGCGATCCGGCGGCGGCGGCCGCGGCGTGGCAGGCGCTGTTCGTGATCGGGATCGCGGCGGCATGCTGGGAGTGCGCCACCCCGGCGCCGGCGCCGGTCCGCGCCCTGGCGGCTGCGGTGGGCGCGTGGGTCCCGGTCATCCTCACGCCCTCGGTCGCCTATTCCGGGTACGCCGAGCCGTTGATCGCGTTCGGGATCAGCGCCGGCGTCGTCGCGTTGCTCGGCGCGATCTCGGGGCAGCGCGGCGCATGGATCGCCGCCGCCGCCGCGGGCGCGATCCTCGCGGCGACCAAGAACGAGGGGATCGCGCTCGCGGCCGCCCTGACGCTCGCGGCCTGGCGGACGGCGCCGCGGCGCGCCGCGCTCGCGATCGCCCTGGCGACGCTGGGATCCGTGGGCGGCTGGCGCGTCGCCGCGGCGCTGCACGGTGTGACCGGGTACGCGAGCGTGCTTTCGCCGGCATGGGTGGCAGGCCGGTTCCTTCACCTGCCGGGGGCGTTCCGGGCGGTCGTGACGCCCATCCACGCGGCGCTGTTCCTCGCGTGGGCGGCGGCGCTCGCGGCGCTCGGCGGCCGTGACGCACGCCCTGTCCGGATCATCGTCGGGGTGTGGGCGGGCGCGCTCCTGGCGGCGTACGTGACCTCGCCCCTCCCGCTCGACCACGTGCTGCGGTTTTCCCTCGACCGGGAGCTCTCCGTGGCCCTCCCGATCGCGGTCGCGGCCGGGCTCAGGAGCGTGCGCTTTTCGGGTCGCGCAGGCGGGCGACCGGCACCGGGCGCCGTCTCGACCGGATGACCTCGCGGCTCGCCGCCGCCGGACGGGCGGGTCGCGGGCGAACCCGGGGGACCGGCCCCACCCGCCGGCCGGACCGGTCGCTCACGCCGGGGTGAGCTTCGTTAGCGTCTCGACACGGCCTCGCCGGTACTCGAAGCGCTGCGCGGGCTTGCCGAGTGCGGCGACGGCGCCGCGCGGGTCGACGCGCAGCGCGCCTCCCGCCGGGATCCCGTAGCCGACCCCTTCGCCGGTCAGCTCGAGCAGCGCCCGCAACTCCTCCCAGTCGTCCCCCTCGGCGTGGCAGTCGCACAGGATCGGGGCGAGCGCGAGGCAGGGGAAGGTCTCGGCCGTCGCGTCGTCGTCGGGGTCGGACCAACGCACCCAGCAGCGCGCCAGCATGATGCTGCCCGCCGACAGGCCGATGAACGGCGTGCCGGCGCCGTGCAGCCTCCGCAACAACGGGAGCAGCCCGCGCTTCTCGAGGTGGGTCATGCCGGCCTCGACGTCGCCGCCGCTCACGAACACGACGTCCGAGCGTTCGATCACGGCGCGGGCCTCGGCGACGTCGGCGCGCGCCGAGGCGAGCGCGGCCAGGCGCACCTCCCCCGCCCCGGCGCGCTGCAAGTACGCCGTGACGAACCGGAGGAAGTCGCGGTCGTCGTCGCTCGCCACACCGATGTAGGCGACCGACGGGCGCGGCCGGCCGGCCGCGGCGAGGGCCGCCGCGAGGATCGGGTCGGCGCCTCTCGCCCCGCTCCCCGGCGAGCCGGCGACGAGGACGACGGGCCGCGGCCCGCCGCTCACCGAGACGCCTCGGTCACCACGCCGCGATTTCCCGCAACGCCTCGAGGGCGCGCTCGATCTCGGCGTGGGTGTTGAAGACGTGGGTGGAGATCCGCACCGTCCCCGCGAGCTGCAGGCGGTCGTGCAGGATGTGGGCGCAGTGGTAGCCGCCGCTCGCGATGATCTGGTAGCGGTCGCACAGGAGCCGGGCGAGCGACTCCTGGCTCAGCCCGGCGGCCTCCACGGAAAACGTCGCCAGGCCGATGCGCCGCTCCAGCGGCGCCGAGCCGGCGACGACGCGGACGCCGGGGATCTCCCGCAGACCCTCGACCAGGTGGCGGCCGAGCGCGAGGGAGTGGGCGCGCACCGCGTCCATGCCGAGCCCGCGAAGATACGCCAGCGCCGCCCCCAGGCCGATCGCCCCCTCGATGTTGGGCGTGCCGGCCTCGAAGCGCAGCGGCACGTCGTGCGCGTCGAAGCGGTCGTCGCCGTGGCGGCGCACCATGCCGCCGCCGGTCTGATAGAGCCCGAGCGCTTCCAGCCGCTCGCGCTTGCCGTACAACACCCCGATCCCCGACGGCCCCAGCAGCTTGTGGCCGGAGAGGACGAGGAAGTCGCAGTCCAGGGCGCGCACGTCGATCGGCAGGTGGCTCGCGCTCTGCGCGGCGTCCACCAGCGCGGGAAGGCCGCGGGCGTGCGCGGCGGCGATCCACTCCTCCACCGGGGCGACGACGCCGGTCGTGTTCGAGACCTGGGCGAGCGCGAGCAGGCGCGTGCGTGCCGACAGCAGGCGCTCGACCTCGTCGTAGCGCGGCATCCCGTCGCCGTCCAGATCGACCGGGACCGCGCGCGCGGCGACCCTCCAGGGGAGGAAGTTGGAGTGGTGCTCGAGCGCCGTCAGCACGACCTCGTCGCCGGGACGGAACCCGAGGCCGTGGGCGACGAGATTGACGCCCTCGGTCGAGTTGCGGGTGAAGACGATCTCCGCCGGGGACGCGTTCAAAAACGACGCGACCTCCGCCCGCGCGCCCTCGAACGCCTCGGTCGCCTCCTCGGAGAGGACGTGCACGCCGCGGTGGACGTTGGCGGTGTGGGCGGTGTAGGCGCCGACGACCGCGTCGATGACGCAGCGAGGCTTGGGCGTGGTGGAGGCGCTGTCGAGGTAGACGATCGGCCGGCCGTCGATCGTCCGTTCCAGCAACGGGAAGTCGGCACGGGAGCGGGCGAGCGGGTCGAGCGGACCGGGCGCCGTCTTCACTCGAACAACTCCTCGACGTCCCACGCGAACGTGGTGAGAGCCAGCCTGAACTTCCCCGACTGCTCGGGGGCAAGCGCCGGCTCGCGCCGCACGGCGACCTCCGCGTCGGCGCCGTAGACGCCGCGCAGGAGCGGCGGCAGCGCTTCGCCGAGCGTTCGCCCCGCCCCGTCCTCGGCCACGTAGCGCGCCAGGTACCGGCGCGGCCCCGATTGCTCGATCCGGTAGCCGAGCAGGCCGTCCGCCGTCGCCATCGCGTCGTCGAGCTGCCGGACGGTCACGGCGACGCCCCGGGTGTCGAAGGTCAGGTCGCGGACGCGGCCCTCGATCGACTCCACCGTGAGCCCGTCCGTCCGGCCGCACCGGCAGGGCGCGCCGGCGTGCAGCCGCGCGAGATCGCCGACGTCGAACCGGAGCAGCCCGAACCACGGGTTGCCGAGCGTCGTGACCAGGATGCGGCCGAGCCGCCCACTCTCGCGCCCCGCCCGTACCGGCTGGAGCTCGACGTGGCACGAGGCCGTGTTCTGGTGGAGGAGGCCGGCTTCGCACTCGGTGAACACGTAGCCCGTCTCGGTGGAACCGTACGAGCTCACGACCGGCACGCCCGGGAAGGCGCGGCGGATCTCGCGCACGTGCAGGCGCGACGGGAACTCGTACGTCAGCGAGATGCACGCCGGCTGGTGCAGCGGCGTGCCCGAGCCCAGACACGCGCGCCCGAGGACGGCCAGGTACGCCGGGTCCGCCTCGATGACGTCCGGCCGGAACGCGCCCAGCTCGTCCGCCATCCGCCGGACGCTCGCCGCGTCCCACCGCGCCGGGTCGAGCTCCTGGTTGAGGAAGAGGAGGTTCCCGAGCGTGCGCTCCGCCATCGGCAGCTCGCCGACGTGGCAGAGGTTCCCGGTGCACATCGGCGAGGTGAGGACGGCTTCGCGGTGCGGCCCGCCGTAGACCGCTTCGAGCGCCGGGTGGACGCGCGCCGCCTCGCGCAGCGAGCGGTCCCACCACGGCTGGTGCCAGACGACCGCGGCGCGGTCCGCGGTCGTTCCGCTCGTGGTGACGATCTCGATCTCGCCGGTCGCGAACCCGTCGTGCGTGGAAAGGCCGCTCCTGACGAACCCGTGCGGCACGTGCGCCCGCAGGTCCATTCGCGAGAGGACCGGCATCGCGGCCATCCGCTCCGCCAGAGGCCGGGCCGGTCCCGGGTCGCGCTCGCGCCACCGCCGGTAGAACGGCACGGCGGCCAGCGCGTCCTCGAGGGCGGCGGTGCAGCGGGCGGCGTACGGGTCGGGAGCCACGGTGTTCGACTCTTCCTGCCGGGGCCGGTCCGAGCGTCATCCCTGCCGCTCGCGGCCACGGCGCGGCGCTCATGATAGCGCGTCTCTGTCCAGATCGCCCGCGCGGGCTCAGCGCGACAGCAAGAACAGCGCCGCGGCCCCGGCCCCGACGAGCGCGCCGGCGAGGAAGATCGCGACCCGAAGCGGCCACGCCGACGTCCGCGCCGGCCCGGGCGGCAGAGCCGTGAGCTCGCCGAGCGCGAACACGAGGTCGTACGCCGACTGCAGGCGCTCCTCCGGATCCTTGGCCAGGCAGCGGCGCACGATCCGTTCGAGCGCCGGCGGCGCCGCGCCGCCGGTCGGCGTCAGCGCCGGCGGATCCTCGGTGAGGACGGCGCCGATCGTCTCGCCCACCGTCGAGCGGGTGAACGGGCCCCGCCCGGCGAGCATCTCGAACAGCACCACGCCGAGCGCGAAGACGTCGGTGCGCGCATCCGCCGGCTTGCGCAGGATCTGCTCGGGCGCCATGTAGACCGCGGTGCCGATCAGGGTCTCTTCCTCGGGCTGCACCGGCGCGCCCGGAGCGGGGTCGCGACGCGCGAGGCCGAAGTCGAGCACCTTCACGCCGCCGTCGGCGAGGAGGAAGATGTTCTCGGGCTTGAGATCGCGGTGGACGATCCCGCGGGCGTGCGCCGCCGCCACCCCCCTCGCCGCCGCGGAGGCGATCGCCACCGCGGTGCGCCACGGCAGCGCCCCGCCGTTCAGGCGCTCGCGCAGGGTCGTCCCGTCGAGCAGTTCCATCACCGCGAAGTGGACGCCATCGTGTTCGCCGAAATCGAAGATGCCGAGGATGTTCGGGTGGGAGAGCGCGGCCAGGGCCCGGGCCTCGCGCTCGAACCGAAGCAGCTCCTTCGTCTCGGAGGCGAGGGCCTGGGCGATGACCTTGATCGCGACGTCGCGTCCGAGGCGCTCGTCGCGCGCGCGGTAGACCTCGCCCATGCCGCCGGTCCCGAGCAGCCCCGTCACGCTGTACCCGCCCAGCCGGGCGCCGGTCTCAAGCGCCATCGCGCCCTCCGCTCGCCACCTGACGTCGTTCTGCCATTCCGCAAGGATACCGGATGCGTTCCCGCCACCGCGGAGGCGCGTCGCCGGGGTGCCGGGGAACAGCGCCGCGCCGAGGTACGTTAGGTGCTGTGGCGCCGCCGGCGCCGCCATCGACTCCGCGCTCCCGCCTCGGTTCGGGTACCCTGGATGCGGAGCGGCGCCGCAACCCGGCGAGGCGGCGTCTGCGTCGAGCGCAACGCCGGCGGCAGCGAGGACGAGGATATGAACGACACTCTGTTCAAGCAGCAGCTCTACGACGCCGACCCCCAGGAGACGGCCGAGTGGGTCGAGTCGCTCGACCGCGTGCTCGCGACCGCCGGGCCCGAGCGGGCCAAGTTCCTCCTGCGCAAGGTCCTCAAGCGGGCGCGCATGCAGCACCTCGGGATCGAGGCGATCCAGACGCCGTACATCAACACGATCTCTCCCGAACAGGAGCCGCCGTTCCCCGGCGACGAGGAGATGGAGAAGCGCATCCGGCGCATCGTGCGCTGGAACGCGATGGCGATGGTCACCCGCGCCAACCACCGCGACCCGGGAATCGGCGGGCACCTCTCGACCTACGCCTCCGCCGCGGCGCTGTACGAGGTGGGGTTCAACCACTTCTTCCGCGGCAAGGACGGCGGCAGCGGCGACCAGATCTTCTACCAGGGTCACGCGGCGCCCGGCATGTACGCCCGTGCGTTCCTCGAGGGGCGCCTCACCGAGGCGCAACTGGACGCCTACCGCCGCGAGACCACCGGCCACGGCCTCCCCTCCTACCCGCACCCGCGCAACATGCCGGACTTCTGGGAGTTCCCCACGGTCTCGATGGGGCTCGGTCCGCTCAACGCGATCTACCAGGCGCGGTTCAACCGCTACCTCGCGAACCGCTCTCTGGCGGACACCGGCGGCTCACGGGTGTGGGCGTTCCTCGGCGACGGCGAGACCGACGAGCCGGAGGCGCTCGGCGCCCTGCACGTCGCGGCCGACGAGGGCCTCGACAACCTGATCTTCGTCGTCAACTGCAACCTCCAGCGCCTGGACGGCCCGGTGCGCGGGAACGGCAAGATCATCCAGGAGCTCGAGGCGGTGTTCCGCGGCTCGGGGTGGAACGTGATCAAGGTGATCCTCGGCCGGGAGTGGGACCCGCTGCTCGCCGCGGACGCCTCCGGGGTGCTCGTCGAGCGGCTCAACACGATCGTGGACGGCTGGTGGCAGCGCTACCACGTCGAGGGCGGCGGGTTCATGCGCCAGCACTTCTTCGGCGCCGACCCGCGCCTGGCGAAGATGGTCGAGCACCTCTCCGACACCGACATCTGGAACCTCAAGTTCGGCGGGCACGACTACCGCAAGGTGTACGCCGCGTATCGCGCCGCGACCGAGAGCAACGGGCGCCCGACCGCGCTCCTCGTCAAGACGGTCAAGGGGTGGGCGCTCGGCAAGGACTTCGAGGGCCGCTACACCACGCACCAGCAGAAGAAACTCAACGCGGCGCAGCTGCGGGCGTTCCGCGACGTGCTCCACCTCCCGATCCCCGACGCGGCGCTGGTCGAGGATCCACCGTACTTCCACCCCGGAACCGACAGCCCGGAGGTCGAGTACCTCCTCGAGCGGCGGCGCGCGCTCGGCGGCACCCTGCCGCTGCGCAAGTCCCAGGCGCCTGCGCCTGAGCTGCCGGCCGCCGAGGTCTGGGCCGAGTTTCACGAGGGGACGCCGCCCAAGCGCGAGGTTTCCACTACGATGGCGTTCGTCCAGCTCTTGCGCAAGCTCCTGCGGACCCCCGGACTAGGGCCCCGGATCGTGCCGATCATCCCGGACGAGGCGCGCACGTTCGGCATGGAGTCGCTGTTCAAGGAACTCGGGATCTACGCGTCGGGCGGCCAGCTGTACGAGCCGGTCGACCACAACATGATCCTGCGCTACCAGGAGGCCAGGGACGGCCAGATCCTCGAGGAGGGGATCACCGAGGCCGGGGCCCTGGCGTCGTTCACCGCGGCCGGCACCGCCCACGCCACCCACGGCGTCACCATGGTGCCGTTCTACATCTTCTACTCGATGTTCGGCTACCAGCGCGTCGGCGACCTGGTGTGGGCGTTCGGCGACGCCCGCGGGCGCGGCTTCCTGCTCGGCGCCACCGCGGGCCGCACGACGCTCCAGGGCGAGGGCCTTCAGCACGACGACGGGCACAGCCCGGTGCTGTTCTCCGTGGTGCCCAACGTGCGCATCTTCGACCCGGCGTACGCGTACGAGCTCGCGGTGATCGTCGAGGACGGCCTCAAGGCGATGGTGGAGGAGGGCCGCGACGTCTTCTACTACATCACCCTGTACAACGAGAACTACGAGATGCCGCCGATGCCGGCGGGCGCCGAGGAGGGGATCGTGCGCGGGATCTACCCGCTGCGGCGCGCCGGAGGGGAGCACGCGCGCCGCGCCCAGCTGCTCGGCAGCGGCGTGACCGTGCGCGAGGCGCTGCGCGCCGCCGACATCCTCGCCGCCGACTTCGGCGTCGGCGCCGACGTCTGGAGCGTCACGAGCTACCAGCAGCTGCGCGCCGACGCGCTCGCCGCCGAACGCTGGAACCGCCTCCACCCGGCGGAGCCGGCGCGTACGCCGTATCTGACGGCGCAGCTCGCCGGCGCCCCGGGACCGGTGATCGCCGCGTCGGAGTACATGAAGCTGCTCCCGGACTCGGTCGCGCGCTTCCTGCCGCAGGGGCTGACCCCGCTCGGCACCGACGGCTTCGGCCTCTCCGACACGCGGGTGGCGCTGCGCCGCCACTTCGAGGTGGACGCCGAGCACATCGCCGCGGCGACGGTGTCGGTGCTCGCCCGCGCCGGAGCGATGCCACCCGAGGAAGCGGCCGCCGCGATCTCGGCGCTCGGCCTCGATCCCGACCGCCCCGACCCGGTGACGCGCTAGCTGGCGGCTCCCGCCGTCAGACGACCGGGGGCGCCGTCGCGGCGGCGGCCGGAAGCTCGGCCGCGGCGATCGCGACGCCGATTTCGGCAAGCTTCGCCTCGAGGCGGTCGAGCGCCGGCAGCGGCGTGGCGGCGGGCATCGTGTCGCCGTAGAGCACCGCCACGAGGTGCGCGCCGGCGTGAACGGGCAGCACCGCCGCCTCGACCGGCCACTCGCCCCCGAGCTCGCTGACGAGCAGCTGGTTGGCGTCGCTCGGCTCGGGCCGGCCCCGACGGGTGCAGCCGGAGGCGACCGCGTCCGCAGCCAGCGAGGCGGCGCCGAGCGGCAGCCAGAGGTTGCGGATGCTCTCGTCGACCGTCGCGTCGCCGGCGCGCAGGCCGAACTGCCCGACGCCGGACAGCCCGTAGCGCTCGACGATCAGGAGCACCGCGCGCGAGAAGAACCCCTCCCCGGCGCGGAGCAGGCTCATCGTGGTTTCGGCGGTCAGCGACGGGGCGGGTCGGTCGGCCAGGATGCTGCCCAACGACGTCCGTGGCGGCGCCACCGCCGGGCCCGCGCTCCCTTCGACCGGGAGCGGGAAGACGGACCGCGGCGGCGCACCCGCCTGCCGCGCCTCGTCGGCGATGCGGGAGAGCTCGAGCGCGATCCGGTGGGCGTTGAACCCCGCCTCGGCGAGGAACTCCCGCGCATCGACGGCGATCTCCCCGTGATCGGGGATCTCGAACGCCTCGAACTTGAAGTACCCGTCGCGCCACTTGACCAGCTCCCCGATCACCCGCTGGATCTGCTGGTAGAGCACCGCCTCGAGGGCATCGAGCGACACCAGACCCATCTCGACCAGGATCGAACCCAGCCGCCGTTCCTCGCGTGAGCGGAACTGGTGCTCGAGCGCCTTGTGCAGCTCCTCCTCCGACACCAGGTGGCGGCAGACCAGAATGCTGCCGAGCGTCTCCCGCGCCGCGTTCGAGGCGGCGTAGATGACCCGCCCGCTGCGGAAGACGATCAACCCTTCCCCGTCCCGGCTGGAAAGGTCGAGGCGGCCGCTCTTTTCGGCCATGGCGACGATTTGGAGAAGGTCGGGGAGCGCGAGTTCGCTCAGGTGTCCTGCGAGGCTCATTGAGTAATTGTAGAGCAACCGGCGAACAAAGGAGACTCAACGGCGACAGCACCGGTCCTCCAGGTGCGGGAAGGGCCGGCCGACCGGCGGGCGACCGCGACGGACGTGTGGGGCGCGACCTCCGGGTCAGTGCACGCGCGGCAGGATCTTCAGGAAGATCACCTTGCCGTCGCCGGGCGCGTAGAACTCCGGGAGCTCGGCGGCGACCTCGTAACCGCAGCGCAGGTAGAACGCCCTCGTCGGCACGTACTGCGGCCGCGACGAGGTCTCCAGGTACACCCGGGTGCGCCCTTCGCGGGCGATCCAGGTCTCGGCGGCGTCGAGCAGCGCCCGGCCCAACCCCTCGCCTTGCCGCTCGGGGTGGACCGCGATCCAGTACAGGTCCGCCGACGCGAGGGTGCCCGGGATCGGGCCCCAGCAGGCGTAGCCGAGCACCTCGCCCGCAGCCTCGAGGACGAGGAAACGGTAGTGGCTCCCCTCACCGTGGGCCAGGCGGTCGTCCACGAGCTCGAGCGCGACCTCGAGCTCCTGCGGGTTGAAGAAACCGGTACCCCGCAGCAGCGCCTCGAGCGGCGCGCGGTCTTCGGGACGCAGATCGGTGCGAATGTTCACTCACGCCTCCACAACGGCACGTCCGTCCGCCCAAGCCTACCACCGCTCGCCGCCCGCTCAGCGCGCCGGCGACACCGCGGCCGCGAGGATCCGCGCGACCAGATCGGCCGGCGCCATGCCCGCCTCCCGCGCCGCCGCGACGAACCCGGCGTCCGCCGACAGGCACGGGTTGGTGTTGACCTCGAGGATGACGGGGGCGCCCGCCTCGTCGAGGCGCAAGTCGACGCGCGCGTAGCCGGCGAGCGCGCACGGCCGCCAGCACGCCAGCGCCAACCCGCGGATGCGCCCGAGCAGCGCCGCGTCCTCGCGACCGGGAAAGCGGCGCACCGTGTGCGTCTCCTCGAACGAACCGGCGGCCCACTTCGCCTCGTACCCGACCAGCGCCGGGACACCGGCGGGGAAGTCGACGAACGCGATCTCCGCCACCGGGAGCGCCTCGGCGCCTCTACCTTCGGCGAGCAGCGAGACGTTGAACTCGCGCCCGGGGAGGAAGTGCTCCGCCAGCACCGGCTGACCGGGAAAGCGCGCCGCGAGCGCGCGGCCGCGAGCGATCGCCAGTTCCGGGGTGGCGCACACCGGGTCGCCCTCCAGGCCGACCGATGCGTCCTCCCACGCGGGTTTGAGGATCCACGGCGGCGGGACGCGCTCCAGCAACACGGGGTGCTCCGGGTCGAATCGCCCGCCCGCCGCGACCGGCAGGCCCTCGGCGGCGAGCACGGCCCGAGTCGCGAGCTTGTCGGTGGTCAGCCACAGCGCCCCCGCCGGGGATCCCGTGAACGGCACGCCCAGCAACTCGAGCGCCGCGGTCGCCGCCGCGTGCAGTTGCGGCTTTCCCGGCGGCGCCTCGAGCAGGTTGCAGACCACCGCCCCCGCCAGCTCGGCGGCGTGCGCCCACACCCGGCCGGCGTCCACGGCGACCGTCGTGTGGGGGACGCCGAGAGTGCTGAGGCCTTCTTCGAACAGCCGCACCTGGTCGAGGACGTCCGCGGTGGAGGGATCCGCCTCGGGATCGACGGCGGTGTGCGCGATGACGGCGCGCTCGGGCCTGGCGCTCACAACTGGTACCGGGCGCGCGCCGACTCCACGATCGCGCCGATCAGCTCGCCGTACGGCATGCCGCCCAGGCGCGCCATGATCGGCAGGTCGGAGCGCACGTGGTTGATGCCGGGGAGCGGGTTGACCTCGAGGAAGTGGAGGACCCCGGCGTCATCGCAGCGCAGGTCGATGCGGGCGGCATCGCGGCAACCGAGGACGGCGAACACCGCGAGCGCCAGCGCACGCGCCGGCGGCGCGAGCGGGTCGTCGGTGAGGACGCGGTACGCCACTCGCTCCTGGTACTCCTCCTTGTTGAGCGCGGTGTACGCCGCCGTCTCGGCGCGCGCGGTGAACGAGACCTCGAGCACGCCGACCGTCCGTGCGCCCTCGCCGTGGCCGACGATCCCGACCGTGACCTCGCGCCCGGGCAGGAAGGCCTCGACCAGCACCGGCTGGCGGAACCGCTCGAGCAGCTCGCGGCAGGCGGCGGCGAGCTCGCCCCGGTCGCGCACCAGCGAGCGCCCGGTCACCCCCTTCGAGCTGCCCTCGGCGACCGGCTTCAAGAACAGCGGCGCCGGCAGGTCGACGGCGGCCGCGTCCTCGGGCGCGGCGACCACCGCGAACGGCGCCGTGGGCAGGCCGTGGTCGCGCACCACGCGCTTGGCCATCGCCTTGTCGAGGGTGAGCGCGCAGGTGAGCGGGTCGGCGAAGGTGTACGGCTGGTCGAACAGCTCGCACAGCGCGGGCACCTGCGCCTCGCGCGAGCGCCCCCACACGCCCTCGCAGATGTTGAACACGAGGTCCCAGCGCTCGCCGCCGGCGAGGCGGCGGGCGAGCTCGCGTCCGCGCCCGACCCGTTCCGTCCGGTGGCCGAGCCCGGCCAGCGCCTGCTCGAGGCCGGCCACGGTGTCGAGGCCGTCGAACTCGAGCACGTCCTCCGGGGAGAACCCCGCCGCGAGGTAGTCGTCCTTCAGGTCGTAGGTCAGGCCGATCGCGAGGCCCATGCGCCTACGCGTGGTCCGCCGGGTCCACGTACGAGTAGGTTCGGCCCGCCCAGTTGCGCAGCAGCGCCTGGCCGTTCTCGTACGACACGATCGTCTCCGCCTGGATCGGCACCTTGCCGCCGCCGCCCGGGGCGTCGATGACGTAGGTCGGGACCGCGTACCCGGTGGTGTGGCCGCGCAACCCCGAGATCAGCTCGATCCCCTTGGCCACGCTGGTGCGCAGGTGACCGGTGCCGACGACCGGGTCGCACTGGTAGAGGTAGTACGGGCGCACGCGGACCTTGAGCAGCGCGTGGACGAGGTCCTTGAGGGTCTGCACCTCGTCGTTCACGCCCTTCAGGAGCACGGTCTGCGAGCCGAGCGGGATGCCGCCGTCGGCGAGCAGGTCGCAGGCGCGGGCGACGTCCGGCGTGATCTCGCGGGCGTGGCAGAAGTGCAGCGACAGCCAGACGCGGTGCTTGCGCAGCACCGCGACCAGCTCGGGGGTGATGCGCTGCGGCAGGAACGAGGGAACGCGCGAGCCGATGCGCACGAACTCGATGTGCGGGATCGCGCGGATGCGGCCGAGCACCTCGTCGAGACGGTCCTCGGACATCAGCAACGGGTCGCCGCCCGAGAGCAGCACGTCGCGCACCTCGGTGTGCGCCTCGAGGTAGGCGATCACGGCGTCGAGGCGGCGCGGCAGCGGGTCGAGCTCCCCCTGGCTCACGAGGCGCGAGCGCGTGCAGTAGCGGCAGTACGCCGCGCAGGTGTCGAGGGCGAGCAGGAGGACGCGGTCGGGGTAGCGGTGGACGAGGCCGGGAACCACCTCGTCGTGGTCCTCGCCGCACGGGTCCGTCATGTCCCCCGGGCCGACCAGCAGCTCCTCCTCGCGCGGGACGACCTGCCGCCGAATCGGGCAGTTGGGATCGTCCGGGTCGATGAGCTCCGCGAAGTGCGGTGTGATCGCCACCGCGAACTTTTCGTGCGTCATCGCCAGACCCCGCCGCTCGGAGGTCGTGAGGCGGAGCAGCTTCTCGAACTGCTCCGGCTTGATGAAGCGGTGGCGCATCTGCCAGCGCCAGTCGTTCCAGCGCGCGGGGTCGTAGGATTCGCCGAAGATCCGGCAAATCTCGTCGCGCCGCGCGCCTGCTATCAGTGGGTCTGCAGCTGCCGTGTTTTCGTTCATGATCTCCTACCTCCGGATCGGGAGGTGTCACGTCCGTTGCGCATGGTTCGGGTGGACAGGGACTCGGACTCTCTCTGCTCTGCTGCTCCAGGGGCCACCCGCTGCCGGCCCGGCAGGAAAGCCCTCGAGGGGCACGGGAGCATGGCTCTCGTCCCCTTAGGCTCGAGTCCCGCCAGAGCTCAGCCGCGGCGACGACGGTGTGCCGCACGGCGTCGTGGCGAGCGTTCTCGTGGTGGGAAAAGCAACCGCGGCCGCGTTGGGGGAGACTCTCCCTGCGGCCGCGGAACAACGCCTCACGCGGTTGGTACTACTTGGAGGCTGGTCAGGCGAGACGACCGTATCCATACTCACCTAAAAGATAGGGCAAGAATCGATGTTGTCAAGGGGGTGGGCGCCGGCGCGGTCAGGCGGCGGCTCAGCGGGCGACGAGGGCGAGCCAGCCGGCCGCGAGCGCGAGCGTCGCGAGCGTCACCGGGACCCCGACGCGGGCGTGCCGCTTCCAGCCGATATGGACGCCCAGGCGCGCCGCCTGGTCCACGACGATGATGTTCGCGACCGACCCGACGATGATCAGGTTGCCGGCGAGCGTCGAGGCGAGCGCGAGCAGCGGCCCCGCCTCCGGCCGCGTCGCCTGCGGCAGCAGCAGCATCACGGCGGGGACGTTGGAGACCAGGTTCGAAAGCACAACCGTGAGCGGGAAGAGCACGCCGGGGCGCGTCAGGTCCACGCCGCCGCGCTCGAGCGCCCGGGTCGCCACCGCCAGCGTCCCCGAGTCCGCGAGGGCGAAGTTCACGACGAACAGGCCGACGAAGAGCACGAGCAGGTGCCAGTCCACCAGCCCGAGGAGGTCGCGCGACGCCATCCGGCGGCTGGTCAGCAGCACCGCCGCCGCCGCCAGGGCGAGCACCTCGCGCGGCATCGGGGCGAACACGAAGCCGAGCAGGAGCAGGCCGAGCACGACCATGCCCTTGCCCGTCTGCCAGCGGTTCAGGCCCGCCTCGTCGACCGGCGGGACGCTCGTCGACTTGAACCATGAGCCGCGCGCCGAGACCACCACGACCCCCCACACCACGCCGAGGCCGAGGATCGCGGGCACCGCGGCGTCGCCGAGGTAGCCCACGAACGAGAGGTGCAGCGTCTGCCCGATCAGCATGTTCTGCGGGTTGCCGATGAGCGTCGCCGCGGAACCGACGTTGGCGGCGCAGGCGAGGGCGAGCAGGAACGGCACCGGGTCGAGGCCGCGGCGCGCGCACCCCTCGATCAGGAGCGGCGCGACCGCCAGGCAGACGATGTCGTTGGCCAGCACCGCCGAGAGGCCGCCGGCCACGCCGACCACCAGGCCAAGGAGGACCGCCGGCGAGACGCGTGCGGCCGCCGCCTTGCGCGTGACGAACGCGTAGAACCCGCCGAGGCGGAACTGCGCCGAGACCACCATCAGGCCGAACAGGAGCGCCAGGGTGGGCACGTCGACGGCGCGCCATGCCGCCTCGGGGGTCACCCGTTCGGAGGCGATCAAGGCGAGCGCGCCGAGCAGCGCGACCCCGGTGCGGTCGAGGGCGAGCCCCGGGATCTCGCCGAGCACCATACCCAGGTAGACGAAGCCGAAGACGAGGACGACCCAGGTGTCCACCCCGCGACGGTATCACCCCCAGCGCCGCTGGTGACGGACCGCCGCGGCCGTGGCATGCTGCGTGCGTGCAACCCGTGGCATCCGTCCTGTATGCGGACGAGCGCGTCGTGGCGCTCGCCAAGCCGGCCGGGGTCAGCCTGGCCACGCGCCGGGCCGAGCCGGGCGCCGCGGTCGCCCGTCTGCTCGCCGCGCTCCCCGACGCCGAGCGCGACGCCAACGCGCTCGACGCCGGGCTCCGGCTCGTGCACCGCCTCGACGTCGGCACCTCCGGCGTCGTGCTGCTCGCCCGCGACGAGGACGCCCACCGCGAGCTGGTCCGGGCGTTCGCGGCGCGGCGGGTCGGTAAGGCCTACCTGGCGCTGGTGTGGGGCCGCCCGCGCCCGGCCGAGGGGTGCTGGACGTCTCCCCTCGGCCCCGACCGCAGCGACCGCCGCCGGATGCGGGTGGACGCGGCGGGACGCGCCGCCGCGACCGGCTACCTTGTCGCCGGCCGCGGCCCCGGCGTGGCGCTCGTGCGCCTCGAGCCGGCCACCGGGCGCACCCACCAGATCCGCGTCCACCTCGCGCACGCCGGCCACCCGGTCGTGGGCGACGACCTCTACGGCGGCCCGCGCCACCGCGGCGTCCGCGACCCCGCGCTGCGGCGGCTGCTCGACCCCGGCCACACGCTGCTGCACGCCTGGCGAGTGCACCTGCCGGCGACCGCGGCCGGCCCCGAGCTGATCGTGACGGCGCCGCTGCCCGCCGACTTCGCCGCCGCGCTCGCGGCGCTCGGCCTCGCGCCGCCGCCGGAACCGTAGCGGCGACCCCGCGCCAACCGGCGGCGGTAGAATGGGATCGCTGGAGGCCACCATGATCGACGAGATTCGCGCGCACCTGGGCGACAAGGCGGCCCTGCTCGACTACTCGTGCCAGGGCATCCCCAAGGACATGCTGCACCTCCCCGGGCCCGACTTCATCGACCGCGTCGTCGCGGCGTCGGACCGCCCCGTCAACGTGCTGCGCAACCTCGCCGCGCTCTTCAACTCCGGGCGGCTGGCCGGCACCGGCTACCTCTCGATCCTGCCGGTGGACCAGGGGATCGAGCACTCGGGCGCGGCCTCGTTCGCGCCCAACCCGGCGTACTTCGACCCGGAGAACATCGTCAAGCTGGCCCTCGAAGGCGGGTGCAACGCGGTCGCGTCGACGCTCGGGGCGCTCGGCTCGGTGGCGCGCCGGTACGCCCACAGGATCCCGTTCATCCTCAAGCTCAACCACAACGAGACGCTCACCTACCCGCTGACCTACGACCAGACGATGTACGCGGGCGTCGACCAGGCGTTCGACATGGGGGCCGCCGCCGTGGGCGCCACCGTGTACTTCGGCTCGGCCGAGTCCCGGCGCCAGATCGAGGAGGTCTCGCAGGCGTTCGCGCACGCGCACGAGCTCGGCATGTTCACCGTGCTGTGGTGCTACCTGCGCAACCCGGCGTTCAAGAAGGACGGCGTGGACTACCAGACCGCCGCCGACCTCACCGGCCAGGCCAACCACATCGGCGTCACGATCGAGGCCGACATCATCAAGCAGAAGGCGCCCGAGTGCAACAACGGCTACGGCGCGATCAAGTTCGGGTACACGAACCCGCTCGTCTACGACAAGCTCACCTCCGACAACCCGATCGAATGGACACGCTGGCAGGTGGCCAACTGCTACCTCGGGCGCTCGCCGCTGATCAACTCGGGCGGCGCGTCCGGCAAGAACGACCTCGCCCAGGCCGTGCTCACGGCAGTGGTCAACAAACGCGCCGGCGGCTCCGGCATGATCTCCGGCCGCAAGGCGTTCCAGAAGCCGATGGCGCAGGGCGTCGAGCTGCTGCACGCGATCCAGGACGTCTACCTGTGCAAGGACGTCACGGTCGCGTAGAGACCGTGGTCAATGGTCCGTGGTCAGTGGTCGGCCGCAGGCCGCGCCGCCCACCTGTCGTCGTTCCCGCGCAAGCGGGAACCCAGCCACCGCCTCACAAAGGCCACACCCTGGATGCCCGCGTTCGCGGGCATGACGGAACCCGGCGCAGGGGCAGCGAGAGGGAGGCGGGTGTGTGCCGGGTTGGGGGCGGGGCGAGGTTGTGCTAATTTTCACGCTCCGGAGGCGGCACCGTCGGTCCGCCGGTGGACAGGAGGAACTCCCATGCTGCGCAAGCCCGTCGTGCTCATCACCGGCGCCTCCGGCGAGATCGGCCACGGCCTCATCCACTCGCTGGCGGCCGACGCGGACCGCCCGATCATCACCCTCGACGTGAAGTCCCTCGCCCCCGAGCTCGGACGCCTGGTGGCGCAGGAGTTCATCGGTTCGATCCTCGACACCGGCCTGCTCGAGCGCATCCTCTCCGAGTACGAGGTGGACACCGTGTTCCACCTCGCGGCGCTGCTCTCGACGCGCAGCGAGTTCACGCCGATGACGGCCCACCACGTCAACGTCGAAGGCACGATGAACCTCCTGGAGTTCGCGCAGAAGCAGGGCGAGTCGCACGGGCGGCCGGTGCGCTTCCTCTATCCGTCGTCGATCGCGGCGTACGGGCTGCCGGACCTCGCAACCAAGACCAGCCTCGGCAAGGTCACCGAGAACGAGTGGACGAAACCGACCACGATGTACGGCTGCAACAAGCTCTACTGCGAGCACATGGGGCGCTACTACGCGAAGCACTACAAGCAGCTCGCGGCCGAGCCGCTCGCCGGCAAGGTGGACTTCCGCTGCCTGCGCTTCCCCGGCCTGATCTCGGCGGTGACGGTGCCCTCCGGCGGGACCTCCGACTACGCCCCCGAGATGATCCACGCCGCGGCCCAGGGCAAGCCCTACGCGTGCTTCGTGCGCCCCGACACCAGGATCCCGTTCATGGCGATGCCCGACGGCGTCGAGGCGTTGCTCCGGCTCGCAGCGGCGCCGCGGGCGAGCCTCGGCCACACCGTCTACAACGTCGGCGCGTTCAACCCGTCCGCCGAGGAGGTCCGGGCGGTCGTGGTCCAGGCGTTCCCCGGCGCGGAGATCTCGTACCAGGTGGACGCGAAGCGGCAGGGGATCGTGGACGCCTGGCCCGCCGACGTGGACGACGCGGCGGCGCGACGCGACTGGGGGTACAGCCCGCGCTACGACTTCGAGCGCGCATTCTCCGAGTACCTCATCCCGACGATCAGAAGCCGCTACCAGGCGTGACGGCCCGGCCGGCGCGGTTCACCCGGCCGGCGTGATCGGCACAAGGCCCCAGATCTCGCGGGCGTACTCGCGTATCGCGCGGTCCGAGGAGAAGTAACCCATCGCCGCGACGTTGCGGATCGCCTTCGCGGCCCACGCCGGTGGATCGTTGAACAGCGCGCCGGCGCGCGCCTGGGCGTCGAGGTACGCCCGGAAATCCGCCAGGTGCATGAAGCGGTCGCCGCGCTCCATGAGCGCCGACCAGATCTCCCCCAGAGCCGCCGCGTCCGCGCCCGCGAAGCTGCCGGCGCGCAACGCATCGACGACTCCGGCCAGCTCGGCGTCCGCGCGGTAGAGGTCCCACGGGTTGTACCGGGCGGACGCGTGCAGCTCGGCCACCTCGGCCGCGGTGTGGCCGAAGATGAAGATGTTTTCCTCCCCGACCGCGTCGCGGATCTCGATGTTGGCGCCGTCGAGCGTACCGATCGTGAGCGCCCCGTTGAGCGCCAGCTTCATGTTCCCGGTCCCCGACGCCTCCATCCCCGCGGTCGAGATCTGCTCCGACAGGTCGGCGGCCGGGATCACGGCGCTCGCGACGGTCACGCGGTAGTCGGGGAGAAAGGCGACCCGGAGCCGCCCGGCGACGTCGGGGTCGTGGTTGACGACCTCGGCGATCCCGTTGATCAGCCGGATCGTGAGCTTGGCCATGCGGTACGCGGGGGCGGCCTTGGCGCCGAAGATGAAGGTCCGCGGCGTCAGTTTCCCGCCCGGGTCGGCCTTGATCCGCCGGTAGAGCGCGATGATGTGCATCGCCGCGAGCAACTGCCGTTTGTACTCGTGCATCCGCTTGACCTGGACGTCGTAGAGCGAGGCGGGGTCGATCGCGACCCCGCACAGCCTCGCGACCACGGCGGCGAGGTCGACCTTGTTCGCGCGCTTGATGGCGAGAAACTCGTCCTGGAACGTCGGGTCGTCGGCGTACTGGCGCAGCTCGGCGAGGCGGTCGAGGTCGCGGACCCAGCCGTCACCGATGCGGGCGGAGATCGCGGCCGCCAGGCGCGGATTGCAGGCGAGCAGCCAGCGCCGCGGCGTGATCCCGTTGGTGATCGAGACGAAGCGGTCGGGGTAGAGGCGGTCGAAGTCGGGGAACACCTGGCTCTTGAGCAGCTCGGTGTGCAGCCGCGCGACGCCGTTGACCCGGTGGCTGCCGACGATCGCGAGGTGCGCCATGCGCAGCCGCCGCTCGCCGTCCTCGTGCACGAGCGAGAGCCGGCGCCGCAGCCCCTGATCGCCGGGGTGCTGCGCTTCGACCCCGTCGAGGAAGCGCTTGTTGATGTCGAAGATGATCTGCGCGTGGCGCGGGATCAGGCGCTGCACCAGTGCCACCGGCCACGTCTCCAGCGCCTCGGCGAGCACCGTGTGCTGGGTGTAGGCGCAGGCGGCGCGGGTGATCGCCCACGCCTGCTCCCACGGCAATTCGATCTCGTCGAGGAAGACCCGCATCAACTCCGCGACCGTGAGCGCCGGGTGGGTGTCGTTGAGCTGGAAGGCGACCTTGTCGGCGAAGATCTCCCAGCACTCGCCGCAGCGGGCGCGGAACCGGCGCACGACGTCGGCCACCGAGCACGCGACCAGGAAGTACTCCTGCGTGAGCCGCAGCTCGCGCCCGGCTTCGGCCTCGTCCGAGGGGTAGAGCACCTTGGTCACCGCCTCGGCGTTCTCGCGCCCGGCGACCGCGGCGAGGAAGTTGCCGCGCGAGAAGGTGTCGAAGTCGAACGAGTCGGGGGCCTCGGCCCGCCACAAGCGGAGGATCGACACGCTCGCGGTGCCGTAACCCGCCACCAGCACGTCGTACGGCACGCCGTAGAGCGCGTGCTCGCCGGTCCACACCGGGCGGCGCCGGCCGTCGTCGCCCTGCATCACCACGGTGCCCCCGAGGCGCACCTTGACGGTCATGTCGGGACGGCCGATCTCCCAGGCGTACCCGTTCTTCAACCAGGTGTCCGGGCGCTCGCGCTGCCACCCGTCTGCAAACTCCTGGCGGAAGATGCCAAAGTCGTAACGCAGCCCGTAGCCGTACGCCGGGTAGTCGAGCGTCGCCAGCGAGTCCAGGAAGCAGGCGGCGAGGCGCCCGAGGCCGCCGTTGCCGAGGCCGGGGTCGGGCTCCTCCTCGACCAGGCGGTCGAGATCGAGGCCGAGCGCCCCCAGCGCCTCGCGGGCCACGGGCTCGAGGCCGGTCGCGAGCAGGTTGTTCTCGACCAGGCGCCCGAGCATGAACTCGAGCGAGAGGTAATGCACGGTCTTCGGGACCTGCGTGCCCTGCAAACGGCGCGTCGCGACGGCGCGGTCGATCAGCGCCTCGCGGATGGTGAGCTCGAGGGCGGCGAGCAGGTCGGCCGGCGCGGCCTGGGTCACCTCGAGCCCGCGGACGTAGCGCAGGTAGTGCAGGAAGCGGTTCGAAAATGCCTGCGGAGAAACCGCAGCGTGCGGCGGAATCGTCGCCAACGACACCTCCTCGGGGGCGCGCGGCCCGCTGGCCGCGACCGCGGGATTCTAGCGCGGCAGCACCCCGGCCGCACCCGGCCCGCGCGGGTCGGCGGCGGCCTCGAAGACGCCGCCCGGGTGGCGCCGCACCGCGTTCACCTCGCCGAGCCGCGGGACGATCCGCAACGCGTAGCCGCGGCGCCGGAGGGTATCGCCGAGACCGCCGGCGAGCGCCGCCGCCTCGGCCGCGACCTCGTCGGGGAGCCATTGCTGGTGGACGCGCGGCGCGTCGACCGCCGCCTGCAGCGCCGCGCCGTCCACGATCACCGCGAGCAGCACCTGCTCCGTCACGGTCGGGATATACGCCCCGCCCGGCGAGCCGAGCGCGACCACGTCCTCTCCGCGCCAGGCGATCGTCGGCGCCATCGAGGAGAGCATCCGCTTGCCGGGGCCGACCGCGTTCGCCAGGCCCTGCACCAGGCCGTACAGGTTTGGCTTCCCAGGCGCGGTGGCGAAGTCGTCCATCTCGTTGTTGAGCAGGAACCCGACCGGCCCGACGAGCAGGCCGCACCCGAACGCGCCGTTGAGCGTCGTGGTGATCGCCACCGCGTTGCCCGCGCCGTCCACCACCGACAGATGCGTCGTCTCCCGCCGCTCCGCCCCGGCACTCCCCGGCCACGGCCGCACCGCGGTCGAGGGGGTCGCCCGCACCGGGTCGACCTCGGCCGCGCGGCGCGCCAGCCACGCCGGGTCGAGGAGCTGCGCCGGTCCCGCCAGCGTCGTCGCTGGGTCGCCGAGCAGGAAGCGGTCCGCGTACGCCCGCCGCCAGCTCTCGACCTCCAGGTGGATCCGCTGCACCGAGCCGGCCGGCAGCGTCCTCCATCCCAGCCGCTCGAGCATCCCCACGCTCTCGCCCATGATGATCCCGCCCGAGGAGGGCAGCGGCATCGCGGCGACCTTCCAGCCGAACGCCGCAAACCGCAGCGCGTCGCGCCACACCGGGGCGTAGGCGGCGAGGTCGGCCTCGGTGAGGATGCCGCCGTTCGCGCGCGACGCCGCAGCGATCGCCGCCGCGGCGGCGCCGGTGGTGATCGCGGCGGGACCGCGCTCGGCGTACGCCGCGAGCGTCCCGGCAAGCTCGGGAAGCTTCATGACGCTGCCGGAGGGAGGGGGCACGCCGCCCGGGAGCCACACCGCCGCCGAGGCCGGGAAGCGCGCCAGCAACGCCCGCGACGCCGCGATCTCGCCGCGCAGCCGCGGCGTGACGACGAAGCCGTCCCTTGCCAGGCGCACGGCCGGCGCCACGACCTGCGCCCACGGCAGCACCCCGAACCGCCGGTGCAGCTCGAACAGCCCGGCCGGCGACCCGGGCACACCGGCGGCAAGCGGGCCCACGAGCGAACGGCCGGGGACCGGCTGGCCGTTGGCCCCGAGATACATCGTCGGGGTGGCCGCCGCGGGCGCTGTCTCGCGGAAGTCGAGCGCCGCTGCCTGGCCGCCGATGCGCACGACGGCGAAGCCGCCGCCGCCCAGGTTCCCCGCCTCGGGGTGGACGACCGCGAGCGCGAGCGCCGTGGCCACGGCCGCGTCCACGGCGTTGCCTCCGGCGCGCAGGATCTCGAGGCCGGCCGCCGTCGCGTCCGGTGCGGCCGACGCCACGGCGCCGCCGCGCGCCGCCGGAGCGACGGGAGCGGCGAGCGACGGCCCGGCGGCGAGCAGCGCCGCCGCGGCGAGCACCACGGCGACGAGTCGTGGTGACTTCGGGATCAGCAGGGCACGTCCGTCGGGGTGCGGTGGCATGTCCGCAAGTCTAGCCGGTCGGTGAAACCGATCATCGACTACGCCGCCGGCCACCCCGGCGGCAGCGTCGCGGCGACCGAGCGGCCGACCGCGACCAGCTCCTTCGCGGCCGCCACGTGCGGCAGCAGCGACATCACGCTGCCCTTGGAAAGCTCGAGCCGCCCGCTCATCACGGCCGGTACAGGGTCGAGCCCGCCGCGCAGCAGCTCGACCCAGGTGGCCGCGTCGGCGGTGAGGACGAAGCGCGCCGACGCCAGGTCGGCCTCATTCGCGGCCCGCGCCGACCGGCACGTCCCGTGCGAGAGGTCGAGGAACACCGCCCTCGCCTCGACGCCGCGCGCCGGCTCGCCGCGCACCGCCACCGCCAGCGCGCCCTCCCAGCCGGCCGCCGCCGCCCGGAACCCTTCGCTGGCGTTGAGCGCCTCGCTCCACGCCTGCGCCCACGCCTCGCTCATGATCTCGCTGGCCATGCGTCCCCCTCGTCTGCTCCTCATCGTACCGCAGGCGCAGGTTCGCGCCGCGGTAGAAGAGCCAGCGCAGCCTGCAGGTCGGCGCGCTGGCGGTCGAGTTCGTCCACCCGCGCCCGCACCGCCGCGTCGCCGTCCGCGCGCCGGCGCTGCCCCGCGGCCACCGCGTCGAGCACCTCGCGCCGCGCCGCGTCGAGCCGTCCCTGCACCGCGGCGTCGAGACCGGTGTCGAGCCGGTCGAGGCAGGCGACCAGCGCCTGATCGACGTCGTTGAGGTTGCGCCCCAAGGAGTCGTCGGCCGCGGCGATCCGGCGCGCCGCCGCCGGTCCTTGCCGGGGGCCGGGTATCATGGAGTTACGGCGATGGGGCTCGCCGTAACCGCCACTCCCGGCTGATGACCCCTACCGGACGACGAAGAGGGACAGCGTGAGCGGACCGCGGCGTTCCTGGCGCAACTCGACGGTGTTCGGGTTCTCGCTGGCCAGCTTCCTCTCGGACGCCAGCCACGAGATGGCCACGGCGGTGCTGCCGCTCTACCTCAGGCACCTCGGGCTCGGCGCGTCGGTCCTCGGCCTGATCGAGGGGGTGGCGGACCTCTCGGCGTCGGGCTCGAAGTGGGTCGGCGGCGCGATCGGCCAGCGCACGCGGCACAAGAAGGCGTTGACCGCGACCGGGTACGCGGTCACCTCCGTGTGCGTCGGCGCGTTCGCCCTGGTCACTCGCGTCGTCCCGTTCCTGATCCTGCGTGCCGTCGCCTGGGCGTCGCGCGGGTTCCGCGGCCCGCTGCGCGACACGATGATGGCCGAGTCGGTCGACCCCGAGAACTACGGCAAGGCGTACGGCCTCGAGCGCGCCGGGGACATGGCCGGGGCGGTCGTCGGGCCGCTGGCGGCGGTCGGGCTGCTGGCGGTCGGCACGACCCTGCCGCGCATCTTCCTCTGGACGCTCGTCCCCGGTCTCGGGGCCGCGCTGGCGGTGGCGCTGCTCGTGCGCGAGCCGCACGCCGACGACGCCAGCCTGCGCTCGCGGCCGCTGCGGCCGAGCCTGCCGCGGCGCTACTGGG
>SCRJ01000158.1 GCA_004298115.1 Acidobacteriota bacterium | reverse complement strand
GGCATCCTGTAGCCCGCTCCTCTCGCTGCAACCGAGCGCCGGCGGCTGCGTATCTCACCTTGGTTCGCTTCGGCGATGAACGGAGCCTGCAATGCGTCGCCCGACCAGACTCGTCGTTGTGGCCCTCACTGTGGCGGCGGCCGTCGTGTTCCTTGCGTTCGCCCTCCACTACGTCCCCTTCGACGCGCCGAGCTACCTGGCGTGGGTCGGCATCGCGGCGGCCCTTGCGGGGCTGGTCTCGCTGGCCCGCCCGCTGCGCTTCCTCGGCGTCCGCACGCGCTGGCACGCGCTGGCGGTGGCGCTCGGCGGCGTCGGCCTCGCCGTGGCGGCCGTGCTCTGGCCGGCGCGGGTCACGCGGCCGGCGCAGGCGCATGGCCGCATCGACCGGTTCCTGGCGGAGTATCAGTTCGTCGAGTACCACGAGGCGCGGGTGCGCGCCCCCGTCGAGGCGGTCGTCGCGGCGGTGCGGCAGGTGAGCCTGGCCGACATGCCGGCCGCGGTGCTGCTGATGCGCATCCGCGCCGCGGCGGGCGGGCGGTTCCGCGGCTCGCCGCCGGACCCCCGCCCGCTCCTCGATACGATGCTCGGGCCCGGCTCGGGCTTCCTCGCCCTCGACCTCAGCGACCCGTCGGAGCTCGTATTGGGCATGGTCGGCTTCGTCCACAAGCCGCGCCCGCCGGTGACGACCCCGGAGCAGTTCGTGGCATTCACCGCGCCGGACGGTATCCGCGTCGCCTTCAACCTCCGCGTGGTCGATGAGGGCGGGGGCGTGGTTCGGGTCTCGACCGAAACACGCTCGCTCGCCAACGATGACGCGGCGCAGCGAACGTTCGCTCGCTACTGGCGGATCATCTACCCCGGGAGCGCGATCATCCGGCGCGTCTGGCTCGACGCGATCGTCGCCCGCGCTGCGCGGGGCACGGACGCGAGCTGACGAAGCCGCTTCGGCGCCGGGCTCGCCGGCAGGTCACGGCGTCCCTCCCGCGCGCGCCGCGGGACCCCGGCGGCTGTGGACGACGTCGACCTCACCGCACCGGGACGGGGCGGGGCTTGGTGCCCACGAGCTCGCTGTCCATCTGGGTGATGTTCTCCGCGATGAAGTGGTCGTAGAACCCCCAGCGCGCGAAGCGGGGGGCGAGCTGGCCGCGGACCTCGGCGACCAGCGCATCGCCACTCAGGCCGGCCTGCCGGGCGGCGGCGACCGCGCCGCGCAGCGCCTCAAGGTAGCCGCGGAACGCCGCCACGTCGGCGGCCCTGCCGACCTCGCCGTGGCCGGGGACGAAGGTCGCCGCAGGGTGGCCCGCGAGCAGCCGATCGTCCGACGTCATCCAGGCGGCCGTGTCGGCGTCCGTCGTGTTGGGAAGGGCGGTGTTCCAGAAGAGGTCGCCGGTGAAGACGACGTCGGCATCGGGAACGAACACGACCGAGTCGCCGCCGGTGTGCCCGGGCATCGCCCGCACCTCGAGGAGGCGGTTGCCGAGGTAGAGGTCGACCCCGTCGTCGTAGACCAGGCTCGGCAGGACGAACGACTCGACCCAGGCCCGCTTGTCGGCAGGCACGTTCGGCGCCCACCACTTGAGGTTCTCCGTCCGCTCCCACGCCCGCACGTTGCGCTGCGCCACGATCGTCGCGCCGGCGTCGCGGAAGACGCCGTTCCCGGCTACGTGGTCGAGGTGATAGTGGGTGTCGACGACGAAGCGGATCGGCAGCTTGGTGCGCTCACGGATGGCCGCGAGCAGCTGCTCGGCGGCGGCGCTCGCCTGGAAGGTGTCGACGACCGCGACGCCGTCGTCGCCGATGACGAAGCCGGCGTTGCTCCCCGCCGCGCTCCCGGGGACGCAGATCGCGGCGAAGACGCCGGGGCCGACCTCGTGCAGGGTGAAGTAGGGCTTGGCCTCGGCGGCGGCGAGGGCGCTCGCCAGCGTCAGGCAGGACACGAGGGAAGCGACGAGTGGCGGCAGGCTTGGGGCTCGCATGCCGCGATCATAGAGGCATCAGCCGCCTCCGTCACCCGAGACGACAGGCGCCCGACGGCATGCGCAGGCCGCTTCTTCCGCGTGCGGCCTGGCGCACTGGTGCCGCGTATCACGATCCGACGATCGCGGTGGAGGATCCCGGTGCGCATCCACTGCAAGCCGGCACCCACCGGACAGCGGGCGACAAGGTGTTCATCTCGACTCCAGTTGCCGGATCTCAACTCGGGAGTATGCTCGGCGTATGGTCCGCGAGAGGGTTTCCCGATCGCTCCCCGTCGCGGTGGGTCTGCTCCTGCTCCTCGGCTGTGTCGCGGCTTCCGCGCGGCCGGCGCGCGTCCCCGCGCCGCCGTCCGGCGCGCTGGCGGCCCTGGCGCCGGAAGGGTTCGCGTCCTCCGGGCCGCCGCTGTTGTTCGGGACGGCCGAGCACCCGCTCAAGGACGGCGACATCTTCACGTACATCGACGGCGGGGGCGTGGTGTACCTGGAGCACGGGTTTGCCGATCTCTTCCACGCCGAGTACGGGGACGGTCGCGGGAACACGATCACCCTGGACGTCTACGGCATGGCGACCCCGGAACAGGCGCGGCAGGCGATGGCCGACGAGAGGATCTGCCCTCCCGGCGCCGGCCCGCTCGACCTCGACCCGTCCGGCAAGTCGTACCGCTTCCCGCCCGACTACTTCTTCTACTTCGTCCACGGCCGCCGTCTCGTCTATCTGCACGTCAGCGACGATCGGCTGTCGGCCCGTCTGGCCCAGTTCGGCGTCACGGTGAAGTCGGTGCTCGAGAAGGAGGGACCATGAATCGGCGGCGGAGAGCTCCTGCTTGGTGTTCGGTCCGGGTTCTGGCCGGAATCGGTCTCTGTCTTGTCGCGGTGGGGGGTGTGGCCGGGCCCCCGCCGGCGGCCGAGAAGGTCCGGGTGGTGGTTGCCCGCAACCCGCGCGCCGTCAACGACCGCAACGTTTGCGACGCCGCCGAGACGACGCGCCTGTTCGACGGGGCGCTTCGGGCCTTGACCGGGGCTGCGACCCCCGCGGAGTCCTGGAAGTCGCTCGGGCTCACCCCGGCCGACGTGGTCGCGGTGAAGATGAACTGCAACAACTGGACGATCGCCCTCAACCCGCACCGGGAGCTGGTGGGCGCGATGTGCCGGAGCCTGCAGACCGTCATCCCCGCCGAGCAGATCATCCTCTACGACAACGACACCGAGGCGCTCAAGAAGAGCGGCTTCGCGATCAACGCCGCAGGGCCGGGCGTGCGCTGTTTCGGCACGGACCAGGGAGGCGGATTCGATCCCGAGCAGCGCCTGACCCGGATCATCACCAGGACCGCCACCAAGATCGTCAACCTGGCCTCGCTGAAGTGCGTGGAGAACAACGTGGTGACCAGCTTGTTCATCGGGAACGACATGGTGGCGAGCCTGTTCCTCAAGAACCACATCGGCTCGCTCATTCCGGAGGACATGTCGAAGTGCCACAACGATCCCGATTTCCTGGCGGGGGTCTCGGCCCGGCCCGGCATCCGGGGAAAGACCGTCCTCAACCTGCTCGACGGCCTGCGCGGCACGTACCGCCGCGGCGTGCCCTGGTACTGGGCGGGGATCATCGTGTCGCGGGACCCCGTGGCCGCCGAGGCCGCCGCCATCGCGGCGATGAACGAGAAGCGGATCGCGGAGAAGATCGACCCGTTGCCCCTCCCGCAATCCCTGAAGCTCGCCGAATCCAAGTACAAGCTGGGGACGTCCAAGCCGGAGGCCATCGACTTGGTACGAATCAACCTCTGAACCGCACTTCGTCAAAGGTACCAGCCAAGGTTCCGTATCCGATTGCGTCCATTGTTGGGGCGTGGTGAAGCAAGCAGGCAGCGCCATCATCTCAACGGGATACCGATCCGGTACCGATTCGTACCGTCCTGGGCCCAAGGGTTGGCTCGACGAAATCTTTCGTGGGAGACGTCAATGGGCTCGCTGCGCGAGCAGGACCAGCCGGACGAGCTCCGCCTGGCGGCTGGTCCCGGTCTTGGAAAACGCGTGCGCCAGGTGCGTGCGCGCCGTGTTGATGGAAACCCCCATACGATCGGCGGCTTCGTGCAGCTCGAGCCCCTCGGCCAGGAGGGCGGCCACCTTGGCTTCGCTCGACGTCAGGTGGTAGGCCGCTCCGAGCTCGACAACGGAGGTCGTGCCGGTCGCCTCCGGATCGCTCACGAACACCACGGCGGCCGCCTGCGGCTCGCTGAAGCACGAGCCGCCCAGGCGCAGCGGGATGGCCGTGACCTGGTACGGCTGGCGGCCGGACGGACGCATCACCAAAGCGCTGCCGGTCTCGGGAGGACGCTGGCCGCACGCCTCGCCGAGCGCCGCACGCAGGGTCTTGCAGAGGATGGCGCCACTCACCGCCGCGGTGGCGTTGAGTCGTCCGAACGCCAACTCGAGCCCGTCGCGGGCCTCGAGCAACCGGGCGGCCGCACCGTTCACGGCCTTGACCTCACCCCCACGGCCGAGAAGGATCGCCCCGGTCTGGACCCGTTCCAGCAGATCGAGGCCGATCTGGTCGGAGACGCGAGCCGCCGCCAGTCGTTCGTGCAGGCGGAAGGCGTTCTGCAGGTGGGGACCCAGCACCTGCAGCCGGCGCTGCTCGTCCTCCGTGTAGTTCCCGAGGCGGCGAGGGCGCAGGAAGGTGACGGTCTTGGTGACGCGGCCCGCGACCTGGACCACACACCCCAGGGAGTGGAAGATGCCCCGGGGTCGGAGGAAGTCGTTGTACCACTCGCTCCGGACCAGCACGGCATCAGGGCACAGCAGGTGGCTTACCGTGACCGAGCCGGGCCGCACCACCCCGCGACCTCGGAGCATCCAGACGTTCACGGCGGAGTAGTGTTCGGCGTATAGGGCGCAGGTGTCTCCCCCGAAGCCCTGGATCGAAACCAGCACGCTCCCCGCCGGCCGGTCGTAGTCGTAGCGGTGCACCGCGATCATCTCGGCGCCGACGCTGCTGCCGAACAGGATGCACGCCTCCTTGAGCGCCTCGTCGTCGCCGACGGCGTCATACAGACGCTCGACGACCCCCATGACGGATTGCAGCACCGCCGCCGGCGGTGACCGCAGAAACCGCGGCAGCGGCAGGGGCGCGTCGGCCATGGGCCTACCCCGCCTGACCCTGGCGAGCGAGCCAACCGCTCACCACCTCGGCAAACCGTTCGGTCTCCTCGACGAACGGAAAGTGCCCGCTGGCCTCGAAGAGCACGAGCTCGGCCTGCGGGAGACCGTTCGCCAAGCGCTCGGCCCCGGCGGACACCGGCGCGATGATGTCGTCCCGCCCCCCGATGACGAGGGCCGGAACGCCGATCGTCGGCAACCACGGCCGGCTGTCGAATTCGGCGAACAGCTTGACCCGGCCGTGCAGGAAGGCCTTCGCGCCGAACCTGACGCTGCGGCCGATGTGCTCCCCGTACTCAGGGCGGTAGCGATGGAAGTACAGCGGCAGCGCCGCCAGGTAATGGGCCTTGAAGCTCTCGTCGTCGAGCTCCGCGGCGGTGAATAGGGCGGTGAGGCTGGCAAGCTGCGCCGCGGTTCCCCTGGCGGTCGCCAACGCGAGGATCGTCTCCCCGTAGTCGATCACCGGCGCGCCGGCGCACAGGATCAGCCCCGCCACGCGCTGCGGGTAGCGCCGCGCGTACTCGAGCGCGAGGAACACCGCGCACGAGTGCCCGAGCACGACGATCCTGTCGGCGCCAACCGAGGCCCGCACGGCGTCCGCGTCCGCGGCCCACTGCGCGAGGCCGAGCGCCTGCCAATCGTCGGGGTCGTCCGACCCCCCGTTCCCGCGATGGTCGTAGTACACCAACGTCGCACCGCGGCCGAGGGTGTCGAGCCAGGGGCAAAAATAGCGATGATCCATCCCCATGCCGCCGTGCATGACGAGCACCGGCGGCCCGCTTCCTGCGGTTTCGGTCAGGAGTCCGCGCACGACACCCATCGGCACCCCTTGTTTGGGACAAATCTATGACACAAATGCTACCCATTCGCCTTGCCGGAGTCAACTCAGAACGTGAGACCGCCTCCCGCCGCCTGCCCGCGGCTGGCCTCGGCTCGCCGCCCGACAGGGATCGGCCGCTGCGACATCGTCGCCGAAAGCATCATGCAAATGGATGACGATGGTCCGCCCCGTCCGGACGATAGTCGAATTGAGACAGCGGGGGCGTCCTCCTCATGGGCCAACGAGAGTTGACGGGAGCGTGGCGGGCACGAGGGGTCCGCAACCCGTTCGTGCCGACCCGCTCGGCTCCGAGGCGGTCCGCCGCGGCGGCCCGGTCGGTCGTGGGAAGAATGAAGAGAGGACGCCCATTGTTGTCAGATCCGTCCGCAGTGCGGGCCAAGCGAAATGGGATGGAGGTTACGGAGATGACGGACGAACTCACGGAGCTTCGCAGCTTCCTGGAGCAGAAGGCGGCGGCGCAGCAGTGTGGGGGGTGGGACGTGAATGACTGGCCGGTGGGCCCGACGTGGGGCCCGCCCCGGTGTCCGCGGTGCGGGCGGGAAATCGCCGTTCGTGCCGTACGCCCCACGGGTACTGTTGCCAATCCACCCGTGGAAGGCGATCAGCGGGGGGCGGGGACCCTCTCGGTCTGAGCCGGTGAACCGCCCGAACGTGTGGCACGCGCCGCGATGACCTTTCACTTCCGGCACCGGGTATCGCCGTCTCCCCTCGTCGTTGTGGAACGCATTGGCCATACCGGCGACGTAGAGCTGCCTGCCGACCCACACGCGGGTCCCGAGGGCGCGGAGGACCGGCAGCCGTGCCACCTGAGGAAGTCCGGTTTCCCCCATCCCCGGGTTGGCGCCCATGATCGCCACGGGCTCGTCGCCGAACACGCGTCCAGCGGGCGCGGCGGTCAACCGAACTGCACTGAGCGCTTCGTGAACGCCCCCTCCATCCAGTACCCGGTGATCGGGAACGTCGGTGGGGCCGCCGTTTCGCTGGCGGCTCCGGCCGCGACGAGCACGGGCGCGTAGTGCTCCCACGTCGGCAGCGCCGTCTGCGCCGCCGGGGCGCGGCGCCGGAAATCGAGCAACGCATCCACGTCGAAGCGCGAGAGCGCGGCTGCAGCCCAGGCGTCGAACTCCTTCGCCCATTCGGGCGTGCCGGGGCGGAACGCGTACCGCATGTTGTGCGTAAGGAAGCCGCTGCCGAACACCAGCACACCCTCGTCGCGCAGCGGCGCGAGCGCCCGCCCGAGCTCGAAGAGTTCCTGCGGGTCGAGGCGCGGCATCGAGAGCTGGAGCACCGGCACGTCGGCGTCCGGATACATCGCCACGAGGGGCACGTACGCCCCATGGTCGAGGCCGCGCTCCGGCTCGTCGGTGTACGGGATGTCGCTGCGGCGCAGCAAGTCGCGCACGCCGGCCGCAAGGTCCGGCGCGCCCGGGGACGGGTAGCGCGTCCGGTAGTAGCGCTCCGGGAAGCCGGAGAAGTCGTACACGAGCGGCACCGTCCGGGTGGCGCCGAGCGCGGCCGGCCGCTCCTCCCAGTGCGCGGAGACCATCAGGACGCTCGTCGGCTTCGGCATCGCGGCCGCCCAGGCGGCCAGTTGCCCCATCCACACCGCGTCGTCGAGCAGCACCGGCGCGCCGTGCGCCGCGAAGATCACCGGCATGCGCCCGCTCGCCGGGCGTCTTTCGGATTCGGCCGGGCTCGTCGTCTCCCGTTCCATGGTCGTCCTCCCGTGATTCCGATCCTCCGTGACGCGTCGACGGATCAACCCGTCCGGCGTCCCGCGTCCGGCGCGGCCGGCTTGTCTCCGGCCCCTGCCGTCACTTCTTGATGAATGTGCCGCTGCGCAGCTCGTTGAACGCCTGCTCGAGCTGGGCCTGCGTGTTCATCACGATCGGGCCGTACCATGCGACCGGCTCCTCGAGCGGCTTGCCCGAGACGAGGAGGAAGCGGATCCCCTCGTCGCCGGCCTGCACGACGACCTCGTCGCCGCGGTCGAACAGCACCAGCGAGCGGTTGCCGGCGGCGTCGTACGCCGCGTCGCTCGCGGCGGTCGGTGTGACCTTCTCGGTGAGCACCTGGCGCGGCTCGGAGGCGTCGCGGAACCTCCCGGACCCCGCGAAGACGTACGCAAAGACGTTGCGCTCCCGGTCCACGGCGATGCGCCGGCGCACGCCCGGCGGCACCGACAGGTCGACGTAACTGGGGTCGGCCGCGACGCCCTCGACCGGGCCGGTCTTGCCCCAGAACTCGCCGACGATCACGCGCGCCCTCGTGCCGTCGTCCTCGACGACCTCGGGGATGTCGGCCGCCTTGACGTCCTGGTAGCGCGGCGCGGTCATCTTCAACGAGGCGGGCAGGTTCGCCCACAGCTGAAAGCCGTGCATGCGGCCGCTCGGGTCGCCCTTCGGCATCTCCTGGTGCATGATCCCGCGCCCAGCCGTCATCCACTGCACGTCCCCCGCGCCCAGGTTGCCCTTGTTGCCGAGGCTGTCGCCGTGGGCGACCGAGCCGGCGAGCACGTACGTGATCGTCTCGATCCCCCGATGGGGGTGCCACGGGAAGCCGGCGAGGTAGTCGGCGGGGTCCTCGTTGCGGAAGTCGTCGAGGAGCAGAAACGGGTCGAACTCGCTCGTGGTTCCGAAGCCGAAGGCGCGCTGTAGTTTGACGCCCGCGCCCTCAATCGTGGGTTTGGTCTGGCGGATGCGTTTGATCGGTCGGATGGACATCGCCGTTCTCCTTTCTTGGCCCCTCACGCCGCCGGGGCGGCCGCGACGGGGCGCCGCAACGCGAGGTTCGCGGCGCCGCCGGCAAGCCCGAGCGCGAGCGCTCCCCACGCGATCGCCGGGGTCCACAACGGCGTCAGGCCCAGCAGCCGGTCGAGCGAGTACGCCCCCGGCCCGGTGAGCGCCAGCGCCGCCGCGCTGGTCGCGTACAGCAGCGGGACCTCGATCCCGTTCGTCATTGCAAACAAACCGCCATTCCAGTGCACGGAACCGGCGGCCACGACCATCACCGCGACCACCGCGGCCGGTCCCAGTGGTCCCAGCAGGCCCACGGCCACCAGCACGCCTCCCGTCAGCTCCGCCGACGAGGCCAGCACCGCGAACAGCCGCCCGGGCCGAAAGCCGAGCGACTCGAAGAACCCGGCCGTGCCGGCGAGCCCGGAGCCGCCGAACCACCCGAGGAGCTTTTGTGTGCCGTGGGCCGCCATCAGCAACCCCAACACCAGCCTTGCGATGAGTAATCCGGAGCTCATATTCGTCACCCTCCGCCGATGACTATATATTGCATAGTAGCTACCTGTCAAGTAGCTACTTGCAAAATGCCTGACAAGGCGGTACTGTGCGATCCGGAAGGGGCTATGCGAGAGCCGCGAGACATCCCGACGTTGTGCCCCCGGTTCCACCGGGCGAGCGAGCTGATCGGCCGGCGCTGGACCGGCGCGATCCTCTACGTCCTGCTGAAGACCCGCTGCCGCTTCGCCACGCTGCGGGCCGCCGTCCCGGGGATCACCGACCGGATGCTGAGCGAGCGGCTGCAGGAGCTCGAGGGGCAAGGAATCGTGCAGCGCACCGTCGTGCCCGAGACGCCCGTCCGCGTCGAGTACGCCCTCACGAAGAAGGGCCGCGAGTTGGCGGCGGCGATCGAGGCGATCGCCGGGTGGGCCGAGCGCTGGATCGCCCTCCCCGACTCTCCGGCGCGGCGGTCCGCCAAGCCACGCGCGCGCCGCAGCGCCTAGATCGGGGATCACCGTCTCACCTTGGGAGTGCGGACGTCGGCGGGCGGTACGTCCGGCCGCTCCTGGACCGCCAATGTCCGATGCGCGGATGCAGGCGGAAATCGCCAGCTATGCCAGCGACACCTCGAAGACGCAGCGCTTGGCGCCGGCGAGTTTGGACTCCTTGAGGCGGGCCCGGACCGGCCGGCCGAAGATCGCCTCGAAGCTTTCCTTCTGGTACCCGACGGAGCAGTTGCACCAGACCGCCGGCGTCCGCCGCTGGTCCACCAGGGGGCAGCCGCAGTCGCCTTCGGCAACCGCTACGGTGACGACGCCCCTTGCCTTGTCCCAGGCGAACTCGGTGCCCCAGTTCTTCCTGGCGGCGGCGAAATAGCCTTCGGGGTCGCCCTTGAACCTGGCTCCGACCTGCCCGAGCTTGGCGCACTCGCGGCCGGTCTTCTCGAGGACGCTCGCGCAGCTCTGGGCCGGTGTGCCTTCCGTCATGAAGCCGAGCAGCTTCGCGAGCTGATACCTGGCGAACGCCAACCGCTGGTCCTCGGCCGGCGCCTCGGCCGCAACCAACGGGCCCGCGGCACCGAGAACGCTCAGCGCGCACCCGCACACGCCCAGGCCGCACGCGCTCTTTAGGAACTCCTTGCGATCCATGTGGTCCCCTTTCCCGGCGGCCATGCGACCCGCCCCACGGTTCGTGCTGGGGTGTACGTCGCACTGCGGCGAAGGTTCGGCGGCCGCAGCGGGCGCCGGTCGGGAAAGCGGGGCGGCGCCGGCGCCACGTTGATCGGCGCGGCGCCGCCCCGCCGGGGTGTGCCGTCACGGCCTACATCGAGGTGGAAGTGGGCGGCAGCGGCCTCACGATGGCGCTCAGCCAATCGATCCGGCCGGGGCCGCGCCCGTGATCCTCGTCGCGGCGGTCGTACTGCGAGTGCTGGCGGTCGCGGTCGCGGTCATGGTCACGACCGTGAAGCCGGCCGCGCGGGCCGAACGTCGCGATGCAAGACGAGAGGCCCGTGGCCAACATGAGTGCAGTGACCGCCACGATGGCGGTGCGAGATGGTGTCCGCTCCATGCTGCGCATGGGTCGCCTCCCTTCCGGTGGCCGCAGCGGGCCGGCCACCTGCGGGGGAGACCCGCAAGGATGGTGCCAGCCGCCGATATCTGTATAAGTCATGTGAGCACAATAAAATAGTGAAAAGCGCGGGGTTCGGCGGGGTTCGCTCGGCGCCCGGTCACCTGTCCCTTGGCGAGGACGCACGGGGCGACGCCGGCGGCGAACGGTGTCGGCTGACCCAAGTCGGGGACCGCGGGGCGGTGACGGCGGCCGCCGCATCGCGTTCGGTGTCCCTCCCCGGCGGGCGGGCCGCCGGGCCTGCGGGTCGTACAGCCCGCTGCGTCGCGCGCCAAGGAAGGTTCGGGCCTCCCGTCGGCCACCCGGCGAGGCTGGGAGGCCGGGGAGGTGAAACCGTTGCACGGGGTATCCATGATTCGCTGGCGTGCCCGCCCGGCCCAGGGCCCGCTCGCGGCCCGCCTAGCGAGGAAGCTCGTCGAGACGGTACTGCGCGGCCTGGCGGATCCACGCGGACTTGTCGGCGGCCGCGATCCTGGCGAGCAACGCGGGATCGGTGAGCCTGCCGACGGCGCCGTACCGGACGTCCGCATCCGCGTCCCCGGTCGCCAGCTTGGCCAGCAGCGCGCGGTCGGTGACCCTGCGAACGGCGGCCCGCCGTACGACCGCTTCCCTCTCGTCGTTCAAGATCCCGGCGAGGACCGCCTGATCGGTGAGCTTCGCCGCGGCGGCCGCCCGGACACTCCATTCCCTGTCCCCGGTCGCCAGTTTTGCCAGCAGCTCCTGATCGGTGAGCCCTCCGGTCGCGTAGCACCGGACCCGCCAGTCCGCATCCTGGGTCGCCAGTCGTGCGAGAACGCTCTGATCCTTAAGCTTCATGATGGCGGCCTGGCGGGGGCCCCAATTTGTCTCCCCGATCGCCAACCTGCGCAGCACGCTCTGATCGGTGAGCCGCCTGACCGCGACCAGGCGGACGCGCGGATCCGGGTCCTCGATCGCGAGCTTGGCGAGGAGGCCCTGGTCGGCGATGAGCGAGGCCGCGCCTTCGCGGGCGCGCGGATCGATGCTCCCGACCGCCGCCTTCGCGACCGTCTCGCGGTCGGTGACCCTCATCACTGCGCCCTGGGTCTTCAGGGGCCCGAGGTCATGCTCCGGCAGCGCGACCAGGCTTCGACCCGAGGCCGGAGCGAGTTCCACCGCCTCCGCGGCGGAGAGGGGCCTGTACATCGTCGCTCCCAACCTCATGCCGAGCGCGTGCGCCTCCTCCTCGCTGAGGCGGTGCCTCAGGATGTACCGCGCGAACGCCCGCAACGCGTCGTCGGCAGGAGACGAGCCGCCCGCCGTCATCCGCGTCACGGCGTCGCCCTCGCGCTCCTCGGTTGTCCTGGTGAAGTCCACTCGATCTTCGAGAGCCCCGAACTCCCGGGTCGCCTCGTCCTGCTCCGCCTTGGGACACGACGCCGAAATCAGATGGAAGCGGTAGCCGTCGTCGAAAGCGGCGGCGAAGACGATGAGGCTCCTGCCACCCGCATCCGTCGTCGCCATGACGACCCGCTCGGCCGGGGCGTCGAGGCCGGGCAGTGGCTCTCGCGTCAGCACCCGGGTGGCAGGAAACTGCCGCGTCCGGTCGGCCACGACGCCGTCGAGATACCGGCTGACCGGCTGGCCGTCGTATGGCACCTTGCTCCCTGCCATGAACTCCCTGCGAATCGTCCCGAACAGCTCGGCGCGCGGGCAGGCGATGACCGCGTCCGTGCCCGGCCCCGCCGGCCAAAACGGGTTGTCGGCCGGCAAGAGGTACCACCCCGAAGGAAGGCTGACCGTCAGACCACTCTCGGGATCGGAAAACTCGAGGCGCTCGAGGGCCGCGTCGCGCACCTGCGCCACCCTCTTCATGACGAGGATCGGCCGGTAGCCGGCGACCTGGAGCACGAGCACGGCCGGCGTTGCGGCCCAGACAAACGCACACGCTCCGATGAGCGCTCGCGACCGGGGAAGGAAAGCCAACAAGCAGACGAGCCCGAGCATCGCCGGGGTGGCCTGCAGCAGCTGAAGGTTTCGAAGGTGGTGGGCTGTCCCTGCGCCCGCGCCGTAGAGCAGCAGCGCCTGGAGAGCGAGGCGGATGATGGCCAGGATCCGCCACACGTTCGGCGCGATTCCGGCCAGGCCGCGGGCTCGCAGGAGGCCGGCGCCGTTGAGCACGTCCCACAACGAGGCGGCGGTCGCGACCCCAACGCCACCGCCGGCCATCGGACCGGCCTCGGCGAGGAGCACCCCCACTAGGCCGTTGGCGATCACGGCCCATCCGGCTGCGACGAACGCCGGGTCCCGCGTCGCGGACGGTCGAATCTCCCGGCGCGTCGTCGGGCGCGGCTGGCGGCCGTTCGTCCCGTCGGCGCGATCGGCGTGGCCACGTGTCGGACCGGCCAAGGGCGGCCGGGCCGGTGCGCTGTGATCGTCGTGCACGACTGCACCCTCAGATCGTTGGTGCGCTGGGCACCGCGTTTGCGGAGATCACGACGTCAGAATACCCTCGTCTCCCCCAAGCCCATCTGGGGGCAGGTGGCGACGTGGCGGGGCGCTTCTGCCTGCGTCGGCCCTGCGCGGGTGGCACGATCCACGGACCGCGCCTGCAACCTGCGGGTCGGCGGGACGTACCGGTTGAAGCGGCCGCGCCGGGCGCGGCGCGCGGAGGCGGGCATGGACCGGAAGACGTTCCTCAAGGCCTCGCTCGGCGTCGTCGCGGCGTCCGTCGCCGGGGCTTCCCTCCGGGCCGGCGCCGAGGAGGCGCCGTGCGCCAAGGAACTCGAGAACGCCAACCGGGAGAGCGCGTTCGTCAACGCCTGGCTGACCGACCTGTTCGCGGCGATCGACGCCGAGGTGGACCCTCCGGCGCAGGTGCGGCTGCTGGAAGCGTGCGGCCGCGGCTGCTACCGGCGCCATGCGTTCAAGCCGGAGATCGCGAGGAAGGGCCGGGGAAGCCTCGCGAACCTGCAGCGGGCGTACGCGGAAAGCTTCGAGTCATGGGTCGAGGACGGCGCGCTGCACATTCGCTACGGCAAGGTCTCCAAGGGCTGCTACTGCCCCGCCGCCCGCAACCGCCCGGCGCGCCCGCACGACCTGCACTGCGAGTGCACGAAGGCGACGCACCAGACGGTGTGCGAGATGGCGCTCGGCCGCCCGTGCCGCGTGGAGGTGCTCGAGACCGTGCGCCGCGGCGGCAGGACCTGCCACTTCGCGGTCCGCCCGGCGTGAGCCCGCCGGTTCCCGCGTCTCGACCTCGCCGCCGGCTACCCCCTTGACGCCCGGACCAGGAACCAGCCCGTAGCGGCCAGCGCCAGGACGAAGAGGAAGAGCCCGACCCGCCCGCTGGCGGGGATCGGCGGGGAAACCTCGAGACCCGCGGCGTCGCCGGGGGCGTCGATCGCGAGGATCGCCGCGTCCGAGCTGCCGCACGGGCCGTCGAGCAGGAGGAGGTCGTACGAGCCCGCCGCGGGTGCGACGAGGGCGACCCCCGAGAACGTGGTGTCGGCCGGGGTGATCCCGACGGACGCGACACACGCGATTCCCGTGGCGAGGGTGCGGGCGCCCATCCGGGCCGGCGCCTGCCGGATCTCCCGTCGCGGAGGCGCGGGCACGGCCGTGGCCCTGAGCGGGGCGCCGGCCGGCGCAACGGCCGGCGCGGCCGCGGGCGTGTTCGTCGCGGTCGGAGTGGGCGTCGGGGTGGGGCAGGTGGCCGAGCCGGTGACCGGGGAGGGGATGCCGCCGCCGCTTGCGGTCAGCTCGAGGACGCCGAAGATCCCCGACGTGTTGATCGAGGTGCTGGCGCCGGCGGCGAGCTGGAAGGTGTTGGTCGCGATCGGGGTGCCGTCGAGGGTCATCGTCCAGCTGCCGGCGCTCGGCATGGCGCCGCCGTTATTCGTGATGACGAACGATCCGGTCCCGTCGAGCGTGCAGGACGCGTTGATCGCAATGTCCGGGGGAACAGGTGTTGGGGTGGGCGTCGGGGTGGGGCAGGTGGCCGAGCCGGTGACTGGGGAGGGGATGCCGCCGCCGCTGGCGGTCAGCTCGAGGACGCCGAAGAGCCCCGACGTGTTGATCGAGGTGCTGGCGCCGGCGGCGAGCTGGAAGGTGTTGGTCGCGATCGGGGTGCCGTCGAGGGTCAGCGTCCAGCTGCCGGCGCTCGGCATGGCGCCGCCGTTGTTCGTGATGATGAACGACCCGACCGCCCCGAGCGTGCAGGACGCGTTGATCGCAATGTCCGGGGGAACAGGTGTTGGGGTGGGCGTCGGGGTGGGGCAGGTGGCCGAGCCGGTGACCGGGGAGGGGATGCCGCCGCCGCTGGCGGTCAGCTCGAGGACGCCGAAGAGCCCCGACGTGTTGATCGAGGTGCTCGCCCCGGCACCCAGCTGGAAGCTGTTGGTCGCGATCGGGGTGCCGTCGAGGGTCAGCGTCCAGCTGCCGGCGCTCGGCATGGCGCCGCCGTTGTTCGTGATCGTGAACGACCCGACCGCCCCGAGCGTGCACGACGCGGTCACCGCGACGTCGGGTCCCCCCGGAACCGGCGTTTGGGTGGCGGTCGGCGTCGGTGAAGGGGTGTCGGTCGCGGTGGCGGTCGGCGTCGGGGTTGGGGTGTCGGTCGCCGTGGCGGTCGGCGTCGGCGAAGGGGTGTCCGTCGGGGTGGGCGTCGGGGTGTCGGCAGCCGCGAAGGCGCCGTTGGGAACCAGGCAGAGGCAGTACGGTTGCCCGGCGAACGGCACGGTGCCCGAGGCGAGGAGCGTCGCGCCGGGCTGGGCGAGGTGCGGCACGACCGTGACCGACGACGGCCCAGGGAGCGCCAGCGGCACGGCGGCCGGCGCGGACGAGACGGTCACGGACGCTCGAGGGCCTCCGGGAACCCCGGCGGCGCCCACCGAACGGACCGGGAGCGACCCGCCGGAAATGAGAAGCGCGAGGGCGCAGCACCCTCCCATGAGCATGGTCGAAATCCGCATCGTGTACCCCCCGAGTGAAGCCGCCTTCGAGTGCGACGAAATCCTTGGACGGGAAACCGCCGCCGGCGCCCGGCCATTCCGGCCGGTTTCCCACGGCGGTGACGAGGGGCGCGGGGCGGCGCCGGCTGCACCGGGGCCGGGGCGGCCGCGGGGCCGGCGGCGACAGGCTCCGGCGGGCTTGACCGGGAGCGGGCGACGCCGCACACTCGGGCCATGAAGCCGCTCGTGCTGATCGTCGACGACGAGCCCGGGATCAGGACCGAGCTGGCGCACGTCCTCGAGGACGAGGGGTTCCGCACCGTCACCACCGGCAGCGGCGCCCAGGCGCTGGAGCTGTACCGCGCCCGCCGGCCCGGCGTGGTCTTCCTCGACATCTGGCTCCCCGACCGCGACGGCCTGGAGACGCTGCAGGCGCTGCGCCGCCTCGACCCCGACGCCGCAGTGATCATGATCTCCGGCCACGGCACGGCACCCACCGCGGTGAAGGCGATCAAGATGGGAGCGTACGACTACCTGGAAAAGCCGCTCTCCTACAATCGCGTGCTCGAGGCGCTGACGGGGGCGCTCGCGGCGAAGGGCGCGGGCGGCGCGCCGCTCGAGATCGCGGTCGAGCCGGAGCACGAGCGTACGTTCCTGCCGCCGCCGGGGCTGCCGTTGCTGCGCGAGGGCGCCGCCGAGCAGCGCACGGTCGGCGCGGGCACGGTGATCTACGGCATCGGCCTGCACTCCGGCGGGCGCACCGGGATGACGATCCAGCCGCTGCCCCCGAACAGCGGCATCCACTTCGTGACGCTGCCGAAGGGGACGCAGATCCCTGCGCACCTCGGCTCGGTGGCCGAGACCGAGTACGCCACCACGCTCTCCCGCGACGGGGAGAGCATCCGCACCGTCGAGCACCTGCTCGCGGCGCTGCACGCGTGCGGCATCACCAACCTGCTCGTCAAGGTGCACGGCGAGATCCCCGTGCTCGACGGCTCCGCGCTCGACTTCTGCGAGCGGTTGGACGAGGTCGGGGTCGTGGATCAGGGTGTGCCCCGCAAGGAACTCGTCATCGATCGGCGCTACGAAGTGGGCGGGGCGGGCAAGAGCCTGGTGATCGAGCCGGCCGAGACGTTCTCCGTCTCCTACCGGCTGCGCTACCCGCCGCCGATCGGCGAACAGTTCTACGACTTCACGATGACGGACTTCGCGGCGTTCAAGGCCGAGATCGCGCCGGCGCGCACGTTCGGCTTCATGCGCGACCTGCCGATGATGGCCGAACTCGGGCTCGGCTCCGGCGGGCGGCTCGACAACTTCATCCTGGTCGGCGAGGACAACGTCATCAACACGGAGCTGCGCTTCCCCGACGAGTTCGTGCGCCACAAGATCCTCGACATCATCGGCGACCTCTACCTGCTCGGCTACCCGGTGCGCGGCAAGGTCACCGCCGCATACACCGGCCACCGCGACAACATCACGCTCGAGCGCGCGATCCTCGGCGCCTCGTCGTGAGGCGGCGCCCGCGGCCGCGGGCCCCGGCTCGATGCTATGATCGCCCGGCCTGGCGCGCGCCCCGCGCGCTCGCACCTGGAGGCGCGGCGTGTCCCAATCCATCGACTACGCCCAGGTCGGCCTGATCGCCGGCCTCGAGGTCCACCAGCAGCTGCTCACCGAACGCAAGATGTTCTGTCGTTGCCCGGCGCGGTGCTACACGACGACGCACGACGGCGAGGTGCTGCGGCACATGCGGCCGACGCTGTCGGAGCTGGGCGAGTACGACGGCACCGCCTTGATGGAGTTCAAGACCAAGAAGAACATCATCTATCTGCTGCACGAGGACAACGTCTGCACCTACGAGATGGACGACACCCCCCCGTTCCTCGTGAACCAGCAGGCGGTGGACGTCGCGATCGAGCAGTGCCTCATGCTCGGCTGCGACATCGTGGACGAGGTCCACATCGCCCGCAAGCAGTACCTGGACGGCTCGATCCCCACGGGATTCCAGCGCACCGCGATCGTTGGGGTCAACGGGCGGCTGCCGTTCGCCGGGCGCGAGATCACGATCACGCAGGTGAGCGTGGAGGAAGACTCCTGCCGCGAGGTCTCCGACCGCGGCCACCTGATCGTCTGGCGCACCGACCGCCTCGGCATGCCGCTCATCGAGACCGTGACCGGCCCCGACCTGCGCACGCCGGAGGAGGTCGAGGAGGCGATCCTGCTGATCGGCCGGGTGTGCCGCTCCACCGGCCACGTCCGCGTCGGGATCGGCGCCAGCCGCCAGGACGTCAACGTCTCGGTGCGTGGGGGGCGCCGCGTCGAGATCAAAGGGGTGCCGCAGGCGAGGTGGGCGCGCCTCCTCGTGCACGGCGAGGCGGTGCGGCAGGTGAACCTCCTGGCGCTGCGCGACGAGTTGCACCGGCGCGGCTTCACGGGCCCCGACGCGGTCGCGGCCGAAAGCGCCGACGTGACCGAGGTGTTCGCGAGCTCCGAGCTGGGGTTCCTGCGGCGGGAGGGTTGGGAGCGTTGGGTGGCGCAGGAGGAGAGGCGCCCCGGGTTCGAGCTCGGCGGCGGGCCGTTCGTGGTGCGCGCCGTGCGTCTGCCGCGCCTGGCCGGCACCCTGTCGTGGCCGGCGCAGCCCGACCTCACGTTCGCCCACGAGCTCGCGGGCCGGGTGCGGGTGATCGCCGACCTCGACCAGCGCCCGATCCTGCTCCACGCTGAGAAGTGGCCCGACTACCGCGGCTCGCTGCAGGAGCTGCGGCGGGTCCGCGCCCGCCTGCACTGCGAGGCGGACGACGCGGTCGTGGTCGTGTGGGGGCCTGAGGACGACACCGTCACGGCGGCCGACGAGATCCGGCTGCGCTACCGCGACGCGGTGGACGGGATCCCGAACGAGACCCGGCAGCCGTTCGCCGACGGCTCGACCGACTTCGAGCGCATCCTCCCCGGTCCCGACCGCATGTACCCCGACACCGACTCGCCGCCGACCCGGGTGAGGAGGGAGCGGGTCGCCGCCCTGAGGGCGGGGCTCGCACCGCGCCCGTGGGAGCGCGAGGCGCGCTACGCGGCGGCCGGCGTCCCCACCCCGACGATCCACTACCTGATCCGGCGGGGCGGCGCGCGCCTGGTGGACCTGGTCGTGGCCGAAGCGGGCGCCGACCTGCGGCGCGCGTGCCTGCTGTTCGGCGAGCGCCTGGTGGGGCTGCGCCGCGCCGGCGTGGACGTGGACGGCATCGCCCCCTCGCTCTGGGTCGAGCTGCTGCAGGCGTTCGCCGCGACGCCGGTCCTGTGGGAGGCATGGGAGCCGATCGTGCGCGCGCTCGCCGGCGCGCCCGAGCGGTCGCTCGCCGAGATGCTGGCGTCCAGCCAGCTCGGCGCGGCGCCGCAGGGATGGCGGGAGACGGCCGCCGCAGCCGCAGCGGAGGCCGCCGGCGTGCTCGCCACCGGCGATGGCGAGCGCGCCCTGCGGTTGGCGATGGGTCTCGCGATGCCGTCGCTGCGCGGCCGGGTGCCAGGCGCCGAGGTCGCCGCCGCCGTGCGCGCCGAGATCGGAGGCCGGCCGTGACCGCCGCGCGCGACGAACTCAAGGGGTACAAGGGCCGGGCGCGGGCCACGCTCGCCGGTTTCGGCGTGCGGGTGTGGAGCGAGGTGCGCCTCGTCAACGACGCCGGGAGCGTCTTCGAGGGCGTGATCCTGCCGCGCAGCGAGACGTTCGACGACCTGCACATCGTGATCAAGATGAAGAACGGCTACAACATCGGCATCCACGTCGAGCGCGTCGCCGAGATCACCGAGCTGGGGTACAAGGAGGCGTTCTACAAGATCCCGGAGAAGGCGTTCCCGGCCCGCCCGCAGCTCCCCAAGGTGACGTTGCTGGGGACCGGGGGGACGATCGCGTCGCGGCTCGACTACCGCACCGGCGCGGTGATCCCGGCGTTCACGCCGGGCGAGCTGTACGGCGCCGTCCCGGAGCTTGCCGACATCTGCAACCTGACGACGAAGAAGCTGTTCGGGGTGTTCTCCGAGAACATGGCCAAGGAGCAGTACATCGCCCTCGCCGTCGCGATCGGCGAGGAGATCGATGCGGGCGCGGACGGCATCGTGATCGGGCACGGCACCGACACGATGGGCCACACCGCCGCCATCCTCTCGTTCATGGTGCAGGACTCCCCCGTGCCGATCGTCCTCGTCGGGAGCCAGCGCTCGTCCGACCGGCCGTCCTCGGACGCCGCCCTCAACCTCATCCACTCCGTGCGCGCGGCGGCCTGGGGCGACATCGCCGAGGTGATGATCTGCATGTTCGGCCCGACGTCCGACCGCTACGGCCTGCTGCACCGCGGCACGCGCTGCCGCAAGATGCACTCCTCGTACCGGAGCACGTTCCGCACCATCGGCGACGTCCCGCTCGGCACGGTGAGCCGGGACCGCTTCACGTACCTGAACAAGGAGTACAACCGCCGCGACGCGGGCCGCAAGGTCAGGATCGACCCCGTCTACGATGACCGCACCACGATCCTGTACTACTACCCCGGGATGCACCCCGACCTCGTCGACGCCCTGGTCGAGAAGGGGTACCACGGCATCGTCATCGCGGGCACCGGCCTCGGCCACGTCAACAAGCCGCTCTACCCCCCGCTCGAGCGCGCGATCGCGGCGGGCGTGCACGTGGTGATGGCGGTGCAGACGCTGTGGGGGTACGCGCAGATGTACGTCTACGACACCGGCCGCGACCTCCTCGACCTCGGCATCGTGCCGCTCGAGAACATGCTGCCGGAGACGGCGCTCATGAAGCTGTCCTGGGTGCTCGGGCACACGCGCGACCGCGCCGAGGTCACGCGCCTGATGCGCACCCCGGTGTCGCACGAGATCACCGACCGGGAGCCGCACAACGGCTACCTCATCATGCAGGGCGGCCTGCCGGAGACGGAAGAATGGATCAAGAGCCACTGGAAGTGATCGCCGACGATCGTCGTCGGCGGATGGACGCCGGTCGGGCGGCGCTGGGCGCGCTCGCCGTCGGCGCGCTGTTGGCGACGGCGTGCGCCTCCCCGCTCGGCGCCCGCCGCGCCGCCCCCGCTCCGACGCCGCCGCCGGCGGGCTATGTCGCCGACCCGGAGCAGATCCGGACGGTCGAGGTGCGCTCGAGCGACGGGATGGTGGCGTGCGGCTCGCCGGAGGCGGCCAGGGCGGGCGCGGCGGTGCTGGCGGCCGGCGGCAACGCGATCGACGCCGCGGTCGTCACGGCCTTCGCGCTCGGCGCTTCGGAGCCGGTGACCTCGGGGATCGGCGGCCAGGCGTTCCTCCTCATCTACCTCAAGGACGGGCGCTCGGTGGCGATCGACGGCTCGTGCGTCGTGCCTGCTCTGGCGAACCCTGCCGAGCTGCAGGCGATCCGCAACGTCGGCACGGTGCGCGGCTACCAGTCGATCGCGGTCCCGGGAGCGCTGGCGGCGCTGGCGTACGCGCTCGAACGCTACGGCACGATGACCCTCGCCGACGCCCTGGCGCCGGCGATCGACATCGCCGAGTTCGGCTTCCACATGAACACGACCGAGCTCGCCAACGTCGAGACCTACGCCGCCAAGATCCAGCGCGGGGGGTACCTGGCCGACACGTTCCTCAAGGAGTTCACGGGCCTCTGGCCGCCGGAGCACGTCTTCTGCTCGGGGGACCTCGCCGCGACGCTGCGGCGGATCGCCCGGCTGGGGCCCGGCGAGTTCTACCGCGGGCGCATCGCCGACGAGATCGACGCCGACATGGCGGCGAACGGCGGTTACGTGCGCAAGGCCGACCTCGTGCAGGTGCGGGCGATCGAGCGTCCGCCGCTGCGCGGGCGCTACCGCGGCCTGGACGTGATCACCTTCCCTTACCCCGGGGGCGGCGGCAGCCTGCTCGAGATGCTCAACATCCTCGAGTCGTTCCCGCCCGAGCTGCTGCGCGGTGACTCGCTCGACCGGTTGCACCTCCTGCTCGAAGCCGAGCGGATCACGTTGCACGACACGTTCAGCCCGACCGTACCGCTGCCGCTGTACGACCACGAGCTTGCCGACAGGCGGCGCGGCGCGCAACGCGCCAGCATCATCCGCTTCGACCGCGCGCTGCGCGCGGAGGAGATCGGCGAGGCCACGCCCGACCCCTTCTTCGTCATCGGGACGACGCAGGTGTCGGTCGCCGATCGCGACGGCAACGTCGTGGCGCTGACGCAGACGGTCGGCGCCTCGCTCGGTTCCGGCGTCGCCACGCCGGGCCTCGGCTTCGCCTACAACTCGAACCTCGACGCGTTCGACTACGTCCACCCCCGCAGCCCGTTCTACCTCGCGCCGAGCAAAGTGCCGATGACCACGCTGACGCCGACGATCGTGCTCAAGGCCGGCAAGCCGCTACTCGCCTTCGGGAGCGCGGGAAGCGAGCGGATCGTGCCCTCGATGGCGGTCGTGCTCTCGGCGATCGCGGACCGGGGCGACGACCTGGGCCGGGCGGTGGCGACGCCGCGGGTGGTGTGCGGGTTCGGCAACGCGGGCGAGACGAAGGGCTACCTCGAGCTGGCCGGCGAGATCACCCCGGAACGGGCAGGCGCGCTCGAGCGGCAGGGGTTCTTCGACATGTACAGGCAGGGGTTCCCGGCACGGTGGATCGATCTGATGGTGTTCGGCGGCACGAACGCGGTGCAAATCGACAGCGCCACCCACACCTTCGTCGGCGTCGGGGACCCGCGCCGGCAGGGCGTGGCCGTCGCCCCCAGGCCGCGCGAGTAGGGGGGCGCCGCCCGCCCGTTGTCAACCTGGCCCCGCCGCGCTCGTCTGCCAAGAACGGGCGTACGATGGCTCGGGGAGGGCCCGGCGATGATGAGCCAGTTGACGCGCAAAGCGACGGTTGGCACGGCGCTGCTGCTTGCGGTCGCGGCCATGACCGCGTGCACGACGGTGGGCGTGTCCTCTACCCGCTACCTCGGGGTGCCGCAGTTCGCGCCCACCGATCCCAATACGGTGGAGATCCTGAGGCACGAGCCGCGGCGAAACGTGATCCGCCTCGGCGAGGTGTTCCTCGAACCCTCGGGACACCCGTCGGTGGCCATGATGGAGCAGGCGCTCCGCGTCGAGGCGGGCAAGCTCGGCGCCAACGCCGCGGTGCTCGTGTACGACAAGTTCAAGCGGGTCGGAACCGTGGTCCAGGGCCCGTGGTGGTCGCGCAGCGCATACCCGGTGTACGGGCGCCGAATCGTCGCGGTCGCGATCCGGTACCAGGAGCCCGGAGCGGAACCGCGGCACCGCTTCTGACCACACGCGCGCGCCGGTGCTGATCCCAACCCGTCGTCCGTAGCGGGGAATTGTCGGTACTGCGAGTCCGGCGCGGCCGGCCGCGGGAGCGATCGTCCACACCGGCCCTGCGGCGCCCGCGGGTTCGCGGCGATTGCAGGGACGCTCCGTCTCGACGCGGAGCTGCGTCACTCCCCGAGCAGCGAGCCGGCGAGGCGGACGGTGTAGTTGCGGCCGTTCGCGTCGGCGCGGTAGACCTCGTAGCGACAGTCGCCGCCGCCGGCGGTGATGCGCAGGAACGTGCTCGGCGCACCGGGGTCGCCCTTGCCGCGGGCGTGGCCGCAGTCGAGCTGCCAGACGCCGTCGATCCGCTTCGCGGAGGCGTCGTGCGTGTGACCGCAGAGGTACGCGGTGACCTTGCGGTCCCGTAACAGCTTCCAGAAGCGGTCGCGGTCGGCGATGTGGCGGTTGAGCGAGGTCTTCTCGTGGCGCATCCGCCCGGTGGTCATGTCGGGCAGCGGGAACGCCGGTTCGTGGCCGACCACGAAGACGTACGGTTTGTCGGCGGCGGCCAGGTCCGCAGCGAGCCACGCGTACGTCGCCGCGCCCACGTCTCCGTCGCTGCCGGTGTCGGAGACGCCGTCGTAGTACTCGTTGATGACGGCGACGTGCACGGGGCCGATCTCGAACGCGTACATCGTCTCGAGCGCGCCGGGCGGGCCCTTGCGGACGACGTGGAGGAGCGAGGTCCCGCCGGAGTTGAGCCCGCGCAGGTACGCGATGTACTCCTTGCGGTCGGTGTCGTGGTTGCCGACCACGGGGTAGAACGGGAAGCCGGCGCCGAACACGGCGCCGATGACCTCGACCACCGGCTCCGGCGGCTCGAGATCGCCGGGGATCACGAGGAACGCGGCCGGCCCCGTCGCCCGCATCGCCTCGGCGGCGCCACGGAAGTAATCGGGTCCCGAGTACTTGCCCCCGCCGTATTCGCGCATGTCGGCGGCGACGAAGAACGAGAGCTTGTCCGCCTGTTGCGGCGCGGCGGCATGCACGGACCCAGCGCCGGCCGCCGCCGCCAGGACCGCGAGGATCAACCGGACGGTGCGTATCCTCATCTCTGGACCTCCAACGAGCGCATCCTAGCAGCCCAGCGGGTATGCTTCGGCGGCAGCGCCGGGGGAACGGCTCCGGCGCCGCGGGGGAGGCGGTGGAGACGGGCGAGACGTTGACGCTGCGCCGGATCGCGCGGTTCTGGGCGCCGCTCGCGGCCACCTGGCTGATGATGTCGGTCGAGGGGCCCTTCCTGGCGGCCGTGATCGCGCGGTTGGGCGAGGCCACGTTCAACCTCGCCGCGTTCGGGGTCGCGTTCTCGTTCGCCATGCTGATGGAGTCGCCGATCATCATGATGATGAGTGCGGCCGTGGCCCTGGTCGGCGACCGCCACTCGTTCCTCCTCCTGCGGCGTTTCGCCTACGCGCTCAACGCCGCGATCACGCTGGCGATGGCCGTGCTGCTGCTGCCGCCGGTGTTCCGCTTCGTGGCCGAACGCCTGATCGGTCTCCCGCACGAGGTCGCGCAGCTCACGCACGTCGCCACCGCGATCCTGCTGCCCTGGCCGGCGGCGATCGGCTACCGGCGCTTCTTCCAGGGGATCCTGATCCGCAGCCATCTCACCAGGCGGGTCGCGTACGGCACGGTCGTGCGCGTGCTCGCCATGGCCGTCACCGCCCTCGGCCTGTATCTGTTCACCACGCTGCCGGGGGCGTTCGTCGGCGCGGCTGCGCTCGCGGCCGGCGTGACCGCCGAAGCGGTCGCGAGCCGGTTCATGGCGCGGGCCGCCGTTCTCGCGCTCCTGCGCGAGGGCGCCGCACGGATGCCGGGTCCGCCGTTGACGACGCCGGCGATCGTGCGCTTCTACGTTCCGCTCGCGCTCACATCGGTCCTCACGCTCGGCGTCAACCCGATGGTGACGTTCCTCCTCGGCCGCAGCCGCGCGGCGCTGGACTCGCTGGCGGTGTGGCCGGTGGTGACCAGCCTGGTGTTCGCGTTCCGCAGCACCGGGTTCGCCTATCAGGAGGTCGGGATCGCGCTGCTGGGCGACGACCGCCGCCACGTGGCCGTTCTCGGGAGGTTCGCCGAGCTCCTCGCGGCGGCAACGGCCGGAGCGCTCGCGGTCGTGGCGTTCTCGCCGCTCGCGCCTGCCTGGTTCGGCACCGTCTCGGGGCTTCCGCCCGAGCTGGTCGGGTTCGGTCTCGTGCCGCTGCGCATCCTGTGTCTGATGCCCGCGCTCGAGGTGCTGCTCTCGTTCCAGCGCGCGCTGCTCGTCCACGCCCGCAGGACCGAGATGATCACCTGGGCCACCGCGGTGGAGGTCACGGGGATCGTGGCGGTGATGGCGCTTGGCGTCGGGGCGTTCGACCTGGTCGGGGCGGTGGCGGGCGCCGCCGGCGTTCTCGCCGGCAGGGTCGCGGCGAACACGTTCCTGGCGCGGCCGGCGATGTTCCGGCCGGCGGCGTGAGTCGCGGCGGCGAGCCCGCCTACTCCGGCAGCGGCCGGGTCTTGAGGCGGAGGGTGAGCTCGAGGCGCGCCCCCGCACGCGCCGCCACGCCGAACGTGCCGTCGTAGCTCGCGAAGACGAGACGCCGCTCGCCGGTGGTCAGGGGACGGATCTCGGGATCGAGATGATCGACGAGGTTTCGGAACGCGCCCGCCGCCTCGACCTCGCTCGGGTAGACGACCACGACGAGCGTCCGGTCCCCGGCCGCCCCGCCCGTGTAGCGGGCCGCGGTCGCGGTGAGCGTGCCGCCGAGGCGCAGGATGTCGCCCTCGCCGAGCGTCGCGATCTCCTGCAGGCCGACGCTGCCGCGGATCAGGCGCAGCGAACCGGGGACGAGCCCGACTCGCGGCAGCGCGTCGAACGCCCGCACCTCGGCGCCGGGCGGGAGCCGTCCGGCGATCGCCCGGGCGAACTCGACCAGGGCTGGGGCGACCGCGGGGGTCCCCGGAGGGTTGTTGACGATGACGAAGAAGCGGTCGCGCACGAACAGCAGCTGGTAGCGGCCGGCGGTGTGGCGCTCGGCGAACGCGGGCGAGGGGGTCTCGTCGCCGCACTTGTCGAGGTAGACCGCGAGCGCGGCGTCCGCGTCGCGCATCCGGTAGCACTCGACCACGATCTCGTTCGCGCCGCGCGCGTACCGCTGGACCGTGGCCAGCTCGAAGCCGAGCTCGAGGAAGATCTCGGCGCCGCCGTCGATGTGGTTGTACAGAGCGTCGGCGGGGAAGACCTTCGCCTGGCCGGCCCTCGTCCAGCCGCCGGCGAAGCCGGACGCCGGCAGCAGGGCGTCGTCGCCCGCCGCGGCGACGCTCGCCGCGACGAGGAGGACGACGGCGGCCGGGAGCGCGGCCCTCACGCCCGCACCAGCGCGATCCTCTCCGGCGTCGCGACGCCGAGGCCGAGCTTCTCGGCGTAGAACAGGTACTCGGTGAACTTCGGGTGCTCGTTGACCGCGATCCCCATCGCCTTGCGCTTGGCGACGAGCTCGCGGTGGCAGACCATGTCGAGGGCGAACGGGTCGGTCGCGAAGTAGAGCGCGTGGTTCGGGTAGACGAACTTCTCGTTCTTGTCCGGGCCGCCGTCGTACTGGCCGCGCAGCCCGTCGGTGATGTTCAGCACCAGCTTGTCGCGCACCCACGGCGAGGCGAGCACCTCGGTGTTGACGCGGAAGAACAGCGGCGCGTGCAGGCGGCCGGTGTTGCAGATCGCCCCGAACCCGAGGTTCTTCGTCGCCATCGAGATGCCGTTCCCGGTGTTCTTGTAGGCGGCGAGGTTCACGATCTTGGTGAGCCTGCGCGTCACGAGCTTGCCGAAGTACGAGTACTCGCCGGCGAAGACGTGCTGGTTCAGGTAGAACTCGTCGTCCTTGTAACCGCGCACGCCCTTGCCGAGGACGCCCTTGGCGAAGTAGTACGCCTCGGTGTCGAAGTTGGCGGCCGAGACGTGGCGCCCGGAGGGGTCGCGCCAGGCGTTGCCCTCCTCGTCCATCGTCTGCAGCCCCTCGATGCGCACGCCGGGGAAGCGGCCGGGAGTGAACCCGGCGTCCTTGAGCATGAAGTCGAAGCGGTCCCAGATCACGATGTTGCCCTTGGGGAGGCCGCCGTCGACGAGCCAGCCGATCACGGCGTCGACGAGCTCCGGCTTGGTGCAGATGAGCGGCGCCCCGACCGGGTTCACCTTGAGCCCGACCACGTCGTCGGGGGTGAAGAGCCGCGCGAAGCTCTTCTTCATGCTCACACCGGTGAGCTTCCGGATGCCGCGCTCGAGCATGGCGCAGACCACCTTCGCGTCGACCGCATCGCCGGCCAGCGACCTGGGGTCCGTCACCTTGACCACCCGGCCCGGGAACGGACCGGGGAGCGAGTGCGCCGTCCGCGGCACCTTCATGAAATCGGCGATGTTCGTCTCGACCTCGGCGGGCTTGTCCTGCGGCTCGCCGAACGCCGGCACCCCGAGGACGAGGCCGGAGACCACCGCCGAGCAGGCGCCGGCGGTCTTCACGAACTCGCGGCGGTCGAGGGTGAGGGAGCGGTTCATCGAAGCGTAGCGGCGGCTCACGGCAGCCTCCCTGGCGCGATCCTGGCCCTGTCCGGTTGCGGGTCCCGACCTGCGTCTCCACCGGGCACGGGGTGCCACGGCATCATACGCGGCCGCGACGACGGCGGTTGCGCGCGCCGGTCAACCGCAGGCTGCGCCGCTCGTCACGGTGGTTGTGCGATCCTGAGCCGTCGGTCCGGCGGGAGCGCGGAGGCGTGATGACGGGATCGGGGTGCGGCGTGAGGCGGCGGAACGGGTTGCGGGTCGCGGCCGTTCTCGGCGCGCTGCTCCTGGCGGCCGCGCCGGCGTTCGCCTTCAAGCACCTGCGGGTTCCGGCCAGCATCCCGATGCGCGACGGCAACGTGCTGGCGGCCGACGTGTACCTGCCGGCGACCACCGGTCGCTGGCCGGTGGTGCTGATCCAGACGCCGTACGACAAGCGGGCGTTCTGGGGCGTGTTCCCGCTCGAGCTGTCCGACGACCCGCTCCTGAAGGACCCGGACTACGCGTTCGTGGTGACCGACTGGCGGGGGTTCTTCGCCTCGGCCGGCGCCGCGGTCCCCGGCTACGACCGCGGCCTCGACGGCTACGACACCGTCGAGTGGATCGCGCGGCAGCCGTGGTGCGACGGCCGTGTCGGCACCTGGGGCGCCTCGGCGCTGGGCGTGATCCAGCTCCAGACGGCGGCGCAGCGGCCGCCGCACCTCGCGGGCTGCGTCCCGATCGTCGCCCACGACCACGACAGCTACGGGCTCTACTACCCCGGCGGGGTGTACGCGCGCAACAAGAACGGCTTCGTGGCCGGCCGCTTCGGCGGCGGCGCGATCGTCGAGGCGCACCCTCTCGACGACGTCTTCTGGGACGCGGCGGCGGCGAGCGGCGTGCAGCCCGAGCAGATCGACGTGCCGATGCTGTTCATCTCCGGTTGGTACGACCACGAGACCGACCTCTCGCTCGCGGTCGCGGCGGCGGTGCAGGCGAGGGGCGGCCCGAACGCGCGGGGCCGGCAGAAGGTCCTGGTCGGGCCCTGGAGCCACAGCAACATCGGCAAGCTGCAGCAGGGCGAGCTCGCCTACCCGGCCGCGCAAGGGGCGTCGTCCGTCCTCGCCAAGGAGTTCTTCGACGTCTACCTCCGCGCCGTCGCCAACGGCTACGAGGCGCGGCCGCCGTTCCGGTACTTCCGCATCAACGACGACCTCTGGGTCGACTCCGACGCCTGGCCGCCCGCCGGCAGCGCGCAACTCCCGTTCTACCTCACCGCGAGCGGCGAGCTGAGCCCGCTCCCGCCGGTCTGGGCCACCGCGTCGGTCGCCTACACGAGCGACCCGGCGAACCCGGTGCCGACGCTGTTCGGCGCCATCCTGGTCGAGGGTCCGGCCACCCAGGGCCCCGGCGACCTGACGCCGATCGAGGCGCGCCCCGACGTCGTCACGTTCACGACCGCGCCGCTGGCGGCCCCGCTGCGGATCGAAGGGCGCCCCGTGGCGCGCCTCTGGATCGAGTGCAGCGCGCCGGACACCGACCTCGCGGTGCGGATGACCCAGGTCACCGCGGACGGCCGCTCGCTCCTGCTCGTGGACGGGATCCGCCGGGCCTCGCTGCGCGACTCGTTCTCGCGGCGCGAGCTGCTCCAGGCGGGGCAGCCGTACCTGGTGGAGGTGGACCTCCCCTCGGTGGCGGTGGCGATCCCGGCGGGCGACCGCCTGCGCATCGACGTGGCGTCCTCCAACTACGACCGGTTCGACGTGAACATGCAGGACGGCTCGTCCCTCTCCGACGACCCCGGCGCGCGCGCCACCACGGCGCAGGTGCGCGTGCTGGTCAACTCGATCTTCACCTCGGAGCTCGTCGTGCCGACCGTGGGGCTCCACCGCGTCAGGCGCCACCTGGCGGCCGCCGGCCGCTGAGATCGCCGGCGCGCCGCGCCGTCCGCCGCTGCCGGACCACCTCGTACAGCACGATCGCCACGGCCGTCGACACGTTGAGCGAGCGCATCTTGGTGTCCGCCATCGGGATGCAGACCATCCGGTCGGCGTGGCGGGCGCGCACGTCGTCGGGGAGGCCGCCGCTCTCGCGCCCGAAGACCAACACGACGCCGGGCGGGAAGGCGACGTCCCACAGCTCCCGCGGCGCCTCGGCCGAGAAGAAGTAGGGCTCGCCGAGCGCCGGGAGGGCGGCTTCGAACGCCGGCAGGTCGTCCCACACCACCGGGTTGACGCGCGGCCAGTAGTCGACGCCGGCGCGGCGCACCTCGCGCTCGTCGAGGGAGAACCCGAGCGGGCGCACGAGGTGGAGCTGCGCGCCGGCGGCCAGGCAGGTGCGGCCGGCGTTGCCGGTGTTCCAGGCGATCTCGGGGGTCACCAGCGCCACGTGGATGCTGGCGCACTCCGTCGCGCCGCCGCCGTCGGGGTCGGGCCCCGCGCCCCGGGTCATCGTCGTCGGTCCGCGGCCAGCTTAGCAGCCGGGCCGCGGCGGCTTGCGCCACACCCGTCGTGGCGCGAGATTGGCAGCGAGACCCGGGGAGGTGGCCGATGCCGACGTTCGTCCTCATGACCCGCTTGCGTTCCGAGAGCCTGCACGACGCCCACGGCCGGCGCGAGACCGGCAAGGGATGGCTCAAGAAGGTCCAGACGCAGTGCCCGGAAGTGAAGTGGCTGGCGCACTACGCGATCCTCGGCCCCTACGACTTCATGGACCTCTACGAGGCGCCGGACGTCGAGACCGCCCACAAGGTCTCCCTGATCTCGCGCAGCGCGGGGGCGGTGAGCGCCGAGAGCTGGCAGGCGCTGCCGTACGAGCGCTACCTGAAGCTGCTCGACGAGGTGCAGCCGCAACCGTAACCCCCGTCTCGCCCGCCCCCGTCGCGCCCGGCGGGTTGACGGCACGGCGCCGGGTGCTAGGCTCGGCCGACTTCAAGCGGAGGTGGGACGTGATGGCCAGGGTCAACACGCGGCGGGTCTGGCTCGGGGCGGCGGCGGGGTGGGTCGCGTGGTGCATGTGGAGCGCGGCCTTCAACACGGTGATCCTGGTCCCGCGCTACGGCGCGGCGGTGAAGGAGGGTGCGCTCCTCGCCCAGCCGCGCTATCCCTTCTTCGTCCCGGTGTGGTTCGTCGCGCTGTTCCTCCTCGCCCTCCTGGGCGCCTGGTTGTACGCCGGGGTGCGGGAAACGCGCGGGGCCGGACCGGCCACGGCGCTCAAGATCGGGGCCGGTCTCGGGTTCGCCAGCGGCTTTCCGCTCGCGTTCTTGCTGGCGGCGTGGGCGCCGTTCTCCCGCGTCCTCACGCTCGGGTGGATGCTCCAGCTGTGGGTCGGCGCGATCGTCGCGACGCTGATCGCGGGTTGGCTGTACCGGGACTGAGCACGCTCAGCGCTGCAGGTGGGTGCGCAGCCGGGCGAGCAGGCGCCGCACCCCCTCGGAGAACGTGGCCGGTTCCGGCAGGAGGCTGAGCACGAGCGTCCCCGCGCCGGGGAAGTCGAAGAAGTAGCCGGGGTGCACGGCGACGCCGTCCCTCTCGAGCAGCTCGAGCGTAAGTTCCTCTTCGCCGACCACCGCCGGCACCCGCAGCGCCGCGCTCCAGCCGCCGCCGGGTAACCGCGCGCTCACCTCGGGGACGGCGGCGGCCGCGCGCTGCAGCTCGGCCAGGTTCTCCCGGCAACGCTCCAGGATCGCGGCCCGCACCGGCGCCCCGTCGTGCAGGAGGGCGGGGAGCGCGAGCTGCACCGGCGTGCCGACGGAGAGGAACGTGTCGGCGATGAACTCGAGGCGCGCGAGCGCCGCCTCGACCAGCGGCCGCGGCCCGCCCGCCACGATCCACCCCAGCTTGAGCTGCGGCAAGCCGACGCTCTTGGAGAGGCCGCCGAGCGCGAACGTGAGCGCCTCCTCGGCGGCGGCGAAGCTCCACCCGCTGCCGTCGCCCCCGGCCAGCGGGTAATCGAGGAAGACCTCGTCCGCGATCACCGCCCAGCCGCGCTCGGCGGCCAGGCGCTCGAGCTCCGCGGCGTCGCCGGGGTGCACGAACGAACCGGTCGGGTTGTTGGGGTGCACCACGACGACGGCGCGCACCGCCGCCGGCGCGGCGGCGAGGGCGTCGAGGTCCGGGCGCCACCCGAGCTCGGCGTTGAGGTGGTACGGGATCGCGTCCACGCCCTCCAGCCGGGCCAGGTGCTCGAACAGCGGGTAGGACGGCGACGGGACGAGCACGGCGGCGCCCGGCTCGGCCAGGAGCTTGAAGAGGAACGCGTACGCCTCGCTCGTCGAGGCGGTCAACACCACGTGCTCCGGGTCCACCTCGACCCCCCAGCGGCGGTACTCCGCGGCGGCGGCGCGGCGCGCCGAAGCCAGGCCGCGCGGGTCCGGCCGGTACGCCAGGCCGGCGCGGTCGGCGAGCGCGTCGAGCAGGCCGTCGGGGTATGGGATGCCGCACGCGGTGGGGTTGGAGGCCGTGAGGTCGAATGGCGGCGCCGCCGCCGCCAGAGCGGCGGCGATCCGGTTGGGGGCGAGGTCGGCAGGGACGCGACGGGAGAACACGCTGGCTCCGGCGCGATTCTCGCACGCCCCGGCGGCCGGCGCACGCGGCGCGCGGTGTAGAATCCGCCCGACACGAGGGGGAAATCATGAAAGAGCTGCTTGGCGCGAAGACCCAGGAGTACCAGGCCAAGGCCCGCGAGGTCGCGGAGAAGTACGTGCGGCCGGTGGCCGCCGAGCTCGACCGCACCGGCGAGTACCCGTGGAGCGTGATCGCGGCGCTGAAGGAGTACGACCTGATGGGGATCTGGGTCCCCAAGGAGTACGGGGGTCACGGCGCCGGCGTGCTCGACATGTGCATCGTGGTGGAGCAGCTCTCGCGCGCCTGCGGCGGGGTGGGTGTGGCGTACGCGGTCAACGCCCTCGGCAGCTTCCCGATCGTGCTCGGCGGGACGGAGGAGCAAAAGCGCCGCTACCTGCCCGCCATCACCACGGGCGAGAAGCTGATCGCGTTCGGGCTGTCGGAGAAGGCGTCGGGCTCCGACGCGGGGTCGCTGCGCGCGCGGGCGGTCAAGGACGGCGACGGCTACGTCGTCGACGGCGACAAGAAGTGGACCACCAACGCCAACGCCGCCACGATCTACACCGTGTACGCCTCGACCAACCCGGACCGCGGCACGCGCGGCGCCTCCGCGTTCATCGTCGAGAAGGACACGCCCGGCTTCGAGATCGGCAAGCGCGAGCAGCTCATGGGGATCCGCTGCGTGCCGGTGCACGAGCTGCACTTCAAGAACTGCCGCGTGCCGGCGTCGGCGCTGCTCGGCGACAAGGAGGGGGCCGGCTTCGCCAACGCGATGATGACGCTCGACCGCGCCCGCCCCGGAGTCGCGGCGCAGGCCGTCGGCCTGGCGCAGGGCGCCCTCGAGTGGGCGATCCGCTACACCTCGGAGCGGCAGCAGTTCGGGCAGAGCGTGATGTCGTTCCAGGCGATCCAGTTCATGCTCGCCGACATGGCGATCCAGATCGAGGCGGCGCGTCAGCTCGTCTACACCGCGGCGCGCGCCATCGACGCCGGCCTGCCCAACGTCTCCCGCCTCGCCGCGATGAGCAAGGTCTTCGCGACCGACACCGCGATGCGGGTCACGACCGACGCCGTGCAGCTGTTCGGCGGCTACGGGTACTGCCAGGACTACCCGATCGAGAAGTACATGCGCGACGCCAAGATCACGCAGATCTACGAGGGCACGAACCAGATCCAGCGGGTCGTCATCGGCCGGTCGCTGACGCGGGAGGCGGGGGCGATGACGGCGGGGCTGCAGGTCCACGTCGAGCACTTCCCCAAGTAGGGCGCCGCCGGCGGGCGCCGCCGATAGCGGACCATCTGCGTTGTCGGGCTGCGGCGGTTCGGATCCTCACGTAGCCTCCGGCTACGCTCCGGTCCGACCGCCTTGCCCTCCTAGCATCTGGCCCACTCTCGGCGGCGCGGCTACACGCCGCAAGTTGCGAGGCCCTACGGTCGGCGTGGTTGGTTCCAATGGGGGCGCGCCCGCCGGGCGCGCTCCTTCGTCTCCGAGGGGGTGCACAAGGCTGCGCGGCGTGCGGCCGGCGCAGCCGCACGGACCACTGCCCACGCCTGAGTTCTGCGCGTTTCCGACGACGAGCGAGTGCATAATGAGGGCCGTCAAAGCCGGAGGAGAGGCGGGATGGCGGCTCCCAAGGAACTCGAGAGGCTTGTCGAGCGGTTCGACCGCAACCTCGCGTCGTATGAGTCCGACGCGTACAACGAGGCCCAGGTGCGCGACGAGTTCATCGACCCGATGTTCGAGCTGCTCGGCTGGGACATGCACAACCGGCAAGGCCACGCCGAGGCCTACAAGGATGTGATCCACGAGGACGCGATCCAGGTCGGCGGGACGACCAAGGCACCCGACTACTGCTTCCGTATCGGCGGCACCCGCAAGTTCTTCCTCGAGGCGAAGAAACCCTCCGTCTCAATCAAGGACCAGCCGAGCCCCGCGTACCAGCTCCGCCGCTACGCCTGGTCGGCCAAGCTACCGCTCTCGCTGCTCACGGACTTCGGAGAGCTGGCGGTCTACGACTGCCGCGTCAAGCCAGAGAAGAGCGACAAGCCGGCAATCGCGCGGCTCACCTACCTCACCTGCGACCAGTACCCGGAGCGCTGGGACGAGATCGCTGGTATCTTCTCCAAGGACGAAGTGCTCAAGGGCTCGTTCGACCGTTTCGGCGCGGCGACGAAGGGCAAGCGCGGCACCGCAGCGGTGGACGCCGCGTTCCTCGCCGAGATCGAGCGCTGGCGCGACTCGCTCGCCCGCAACTTCGCCATCCGTAACCCCCGCCTCAGCATCCGCGAGCTGAACGAGGCGGTACAGCGCACGATCGACCGCATCATCTTCCTACGCATCTGCGAGGACCGCGGCATCGAGACGGAGAGCCAGTGGCAGCTCCGCGCCCTGGAGAACGGCGCCAACGTCTACCAACGCCTGTTTCAGCTCTTCCAGCGCGCCGACGAGCGCTACAACTCCGGCCTGTTCCACTTCCAGCGCGAAGGCGGGTTTGCCGAGAGCCCTGACACCCTGACCCCGGCCCTCGCCATCGACGACAAGGTGCTCAAGGAGATCATCGGCAACCTCTATTACCCGGAGTCGCCGTACGAATTCTCGGTGCTCCCCGCCGACATCCTCGGCCAGGTCTACGAGCAGTTCCTCGGCAAGGTTATCCGGCTGACGGACGGCCACCGCGCCAAGGTCGAGGACAAGCCCGAGGTCAAGAAGGCTGGAGGCGTCTACTACACGCCCACCTACATCGTCGACTACATCGTCGAGCACACCGTCGGCGAGCTGCTCAAGGAGACGACCCCGAAGCAGGCCGCGGACCTCAAGATCCTCGATCCAGCGTGCGGCTCTGGCTCATTCCTGCTCGGGGCGTACCAGAGGCTACTCGACTGGCACCGCGACTGGTACGTGGCGGACGGCGCCGAGAAGCACACGAAGGCGCGCAAGGGGAGCCAGCCCGCGCTCTACCAGGCGGCCGGCGGCGAGTGGCGGCTCACCACGGCCGAGCGCAAGCGCATCCTCTTGAACTCGATCTTCGGTGTTGACATCGACCCGCAGGCGGTCGAGGTCACCAAGCTCTCACTCCTGCTCAAAGTCCTCGAAGGCGAAAGCGAGCAGGGCGTCAACCAGAACCTCAAGCTCTTCCAGGAGCGCGCTCTCCCCGACCTCGCCAACAACATCAAGTGCGGCAACAGCTTGATCGGCACCGACTACAACCAGGGGAGGCAGGGCGAGCTGTTCGACGACGAGGAAGCCCTGCGCGTCAACGCGTTCGACTGGGACAAGGGCTTCCCTGAGATCTTCGCCCGCGGGAACCCCGGCTTCGACGCCGTAGTCGGGAATCCGCCGTACGTAAGGATTCATAACCTGGTCGAGTTTTACCCGGAGCAGGCCAGGTTCGTCCAAGAACATTACGAGACCGCAGGGTTCGGCAAGGTCGACATCTACGTCGCGTTCCTTGAGCGTGCGCTCCAGCTCAAACGTAAGGCCGGCCGGGTTGGGTTCATTGTCCCGAACAAGTTCATGCAGGCGGACTACGGGGTAGGGCTCCGTCGCCTTATCTCCTCTCGTGGGCTCCTAAGTGAACTTGTCGATTTCGGTTCTGTCCAGGTCTTTGTTGGGGCCACGACCTACACCTGTCTTGTTTTCCTTGGCGGAACAACCGCAACGACGTTTGAGTGCACCTTCAACGCTGAGGGGTACACGGCCGAGCAGGTTCTGGCATCCGCAGCACGAGAGACCCGCCCCATCCGCGAACTTGGGGAAGGACCCTGGGTCCTTGCCTCCCGGCACAAGAACGACATCCTCGCCACTACCCAGGCTCGCGGCGTACCGCTGACCAGTTTCCTGACTCTTGCTATTACGGGAGTGAAAACCGGTGCGAACGATGTCTTCTTCCTTGAAAAGGTCGCTGGGGCGAAAGGGCTAATGACTGTTCGGCCTGAGGGAACGAGTGGAACACTCCAGCTGGAAGCAGGTGTCCTTCGGCCACTGTGGCGTGCCGAGTCGCTGAAAAGGTACTATCAGCCCTCAGGTGCGGGCTTGCTCGTACTCTACCCCTATGAACAGAGGGGCAGCGCGACCGCGCTACTCGCTCCAGCTGTGATGAGAGAGCGTTTCCCCAAAGCCTGGGAATATCTTGCCGCACACAGGCCGGCGTTGGAGGCCCGTCAGCGCGGGAAGATGCGAGGGCCGAGCTGGTACGGGTTGAGCTTCTCCTCATCCCTCGCGATGTTTATGTCGACCAAGATCGTTACGCCGACCCTCGCGCCACAGAACTCCTTCTCACTTGACATCAGTGACCACCTCTTCCCTCAGGGCGCCGGAGGCGGATGTGGCCTCGTCCCACGCTCGGGTGTTGCTGCAGGATATCTCCTCGGTCTGCTGAATTCGCGACTGTTGACCTTCTGTTTTCAACAAATTAGTTCACGATTTCAGGGGGGCTGGTTCGCCTACGAACCTCGCTACCTCCGCAGGATTCCAATTCACGAAATCAACCCTGGCGATGCAGCCGAGACACGCTGCCACGACCGCATCGTCGATCTTGTGGATAGGATGCTCGCGTTGCACGCCAAGCTCGCGGCGGCGCGCACCGACCATGAGAAGAACGTCCTCCAGCGTCAGATCGACGCGACCGACCGCGAGATCGACGCCCTGGTCTACGAGCTATACGGCCTCAGCGACGAGGAGATCCGGATCGTCGAGGGAGCTGACCAATGACTGGGTGGGAGGTCTCGTACCAGGCGGCTTTGCTTGCGGCATCAATCGCCCTAGCCGTTACCACTTGGGTTCTGGCCAAGGAGACACGACTCTTGCGCCGGGCACAAACGGACCCCCGTCTCTCAATCTGGATCGGGCCCGAAGAGCGTGAGGTTCACTGGATCGAAATGGTAATCGAGAACGTGGGAGCTGGACCCGCGTATGGCATCACCTTCACAGCGAGTCGCGACTTCGAGCGCCGAAAGGACGCACCCTTCTCGAAGCTTGGTTTCATGACGACGGGCTTGCCTTACCTCGCACCACGGCAGCGGATTCGCTTCTTCCTGACGAGCCTTCTCGATGATTTCAAGTCGAAAATGGAGAATCCGTTTGATCTGCGCGTCTCCTATCGCAGTGGAGAGAACGCCGCGTTCGACGAGACTTTTCGCATCGACTTTTCGCCGCTGCGAAACTTGCCCGCACCCTCTGCCTCCCCCCTCCAAGACATTGCCGCGAAGCTGGACGAGATCAAGCGCGAGATCGGCAGGCTAAAGCCCAGCACGTAGGCCAGCGTCAATAGTGATTAGCTCCCAGTGACTTGAAGCGATACGTATGCTTTTCGATGACATCAATGCCGCGAGGGAATGCGCTCGCTACGAGATCATCGAGGATGACGAGCCGTATTACGCCGAGATCCCAAAGGTCAAGGGCGTGTGGGCCACCGGCAAGAATCTCGAAGAGTGCCGGCGAAATCTCGCCGCCGCGCTGAAGGGTCACGTGCTGTTCAGCGTCCCCCGTCAGTAGTGATACCGGCCCTGCAAGAAGTCGACGCGGTCGGCCCGGACGAGATACACGATGCGGTGCTCCTGGGTCAGGCGACGCGACCACACGCCAGGACCGAGGTACTTGAGTGGCTCGGGCTTGCCGATCCCCTGGGACGGATCCCGAAGGACCGCTTCGACGATCGCCAGTGCTCGCAACGCTGTCTTGCGGTCGGTCTCGACCCAGTAGCGCAGGTCGTCGATGAACTCGGAATGAAACACCGCGAGCCGCCGGTGCTCCCGCCCGGCTGCGGGTTGTCTACTCTTCGGCAAGACCCAGCTCGCGCCGCAGAACGGCCGTCGTGGAGGGGCGAAGCTTGGTTCTGCGTGCCCGCTCCAAGGCACGCAGGAGCCGCTCGGCGTTGACAGGCGAGCGCAGGAGGTGCGCGGTTTCCATGAGGCTGCGCAGCTCGTCCGCAGCGACCAGCGCAACGTCCTCGCGAGAACGGCGGTGGATGATGATTGGCTCCCGCGTGGCGACCGCCTCGTCGCAAAGCCGCGCCAGCTCCGCCCTCGCCTGTGTATACGTTGTGACTGCCGCCATGGCCCCTCCGACATGTACAGGGAGACTGTACAGGAGTGGGCGTGCCGTGTCAATCGGGGGAACGAGCAGCGCCTGATTTGTCAGTGGGTCAGCATCGCGATTGCCTGCAGGAGCAGCGCGTTGAACGCCTGCGGTGCCTCGACCTGCGGAAAATGGCCGACACCCTCGGGGAGGAGGAGGAGCTCGTAGCGCGGCAGGTACTTTCGGTTCGCGGCCACGTTCGTGGCGTGCATCGTCGAGTTGATCCCGACCATCGGCGCATGCGCCCGCCGCATCCCCGTCTTGACGTCGTAATGCTGCAGGCTGTCCATCAGCGCGAGTCCGATCGCCGGATCGCCGGAGCTCATCTGCTCGGCTACGCGGCCGATCACGGCGGGGTCGGAGGACTTGCCGGCGATCATGTGCACGAGCGCTTGGGTCTGGCCGCGAAAGTCGGCCTTCATCGCGGCGAGCCAGGCGTCAGTCGCCTTGGGGTCGTCCCTCTCGTCGGCATCGAGGAGGGTGTCCACGCCGATCATCCCGACCACGTGGCCCGGCGTGCGGCCCGCGGCCTCGAGCATGACGGCGCCCCCCATCGAGTGGCCGACCAGGATCACCTTGCCGAGATGCAGGGTCCGGACGACGGACGCCACGTCCTCGCCGAGGGCTGCCATGGTCCACGTCGTGCGGTCCCTCCCCGAGGCGCCGTGCCCCGGCAGGTCGAGGGTCACTACGCGGTAGCTCTTCGCCAGCTCGGGGACGACGTTGTCCCAGATGTGGTGGTCGCACATCCAACAGTGGATGAGCACGACGGCCGGAGCGCCTTCGCCCGCACTCCAGACGCGGATGGGGACGCCGTCACGCGCGGAAAGAACGGTCGTTGCGGTCGCGGCGGCGGAGGGTGGTGCCGCCGCGGTCGCCCGGCCCGAGCAGAGACTCAGCGCAGCGACGTTGGCGAGCAGTAGCGGTACGACCCCTCGAGGCGCATGGACCATGGTTCGAGTCTCCTTTTCTGGGCGGGCCAATGCTAGTCCCGGGCCGGGCGGAGTCAAGCGGATCCGCTGAACGGTTGAGGAGGGTGGTCGTCGAGGGTCCGATCGGCCGCCCGGGCAACTGGCGACCGCGAGGCGGGACGGGAGCGCCGGGCGCACTCCGGCTGGTTCTCTCGGATCGCGGACCACGTCGTTCCGGTGGCCGGACCCCGGTGCCCGGCAGTTCGGGGGCCGCGGGGCCCCCAAACAAGGGTATTTGGTGGAGGCGGGGGGAATCGAACCCCCGTCCGGAAGACTTGGGCCGCAGGTGTCTCCGTGCGCAGCCTACTGTTGTTTCTCGTCGCGGTGGCTGGGTGTAGGCTCCCGTCCGTCGCGACCAGCCCGAAAGATCTCGACCGCCGCTGCCGGGCGAAGCGGCGTTCCAGCCTGCTTTTGCGTCGCCGTGATCAGGTTCGCAGGCGGGAGCCGGCGATCACGACGTGACTGCGTTTAAGCAGCCAGTGCTAGCTCAGTGTTGGCAGCTATGAGTTTCCGCCCTTGTTACGTGGCGGCGGACCACGGCACGCTGCCGGCGACCCAACATGTCCCCCGTCGAACCCGGTACGCCCCCAGGTCACGGATCGCCCATAGTTTACGCTCATTGGCTCCGCTTGACGAGCGCGAGGGCGGAGACTACCGTGAGCGCCATGGTGGAGCTTGAGCCGATCAGCGTCGTCGTCACCTCGGTCGGAACCGAACAGCAAGCCGTGGAGATCTCGGAAGAGCTGGTCGCGAAGCGGCTCGCGACCTGCATCAACATCATCCCCTGCCTGCGCTCGATCTACCGCTGGAAGGGGAAGGTGTGCGAGGACACGGAGTACCTGCTCATGATCAAGACGCGGCACTCCCTGTTCGGGGCGGTGAGCGACGCGATCCGCGAGATCCACTCGTACGAGCTGCCCGAGGTCCTCGAGTTCCCGGTCGGCGCCGCGGAGCCGCACTTCCACCAGTGGGTGGTGGAGATGGCCACCGGCGTGCCCGAAGCGGAGCCGGAAGCGGAGCCCGAACCCTCGTTCGACTGACGCTCCGCCGGAAGGTGGCCGCGCCCGAGCGGGCGCGTCCGCCGCGTCACGGTCTCACCTTCAGCGCAAGATTTCGGGTTGCCTCCCCCTGCGCCAAAGCGTACACTTTCACAGGTGGGGCTCGTCGCCCCGACCCGGAGGGTTACGCCATGAAAGCCACACGTCTTCTCGCCGGTGCGCTCCTGCTCGTCCCGACGTTTCTGTTCGCGCAAGCGCAGGGAAGGATCAAGGGCGTCGTGACCGATACCCAGGGGAAGCCGATCCCCGGCGCCAAGATCATCCTCACCTGTCCCGACATCACCAACTTCCACCGCGAGCTGACCACCGATGAAAAGGGTGCTTTTGCGACCCTGATCGTCGATGCGACGCGGGAGTATCTCTTCCACGTCGAGGCGCCGGGGTTCCAGCCGCAGGAGGCGATGAAGAAGCCGTTGATCGGCGGACAGGCGCTCGATGTCTCGTTCACTCTGGCGAGCGTGCAGCAACTCCAGGCCGAGGCGCAACAGAAGGCCCTCGACCAACCGGGGCTCAAGGAAGCCCGGGAGGGTCAGGAGTTGCTGGATGCGGGCAAGACCGTCGAGGCGCGCGCCAAGTTCGCGGCGGCGGTCGCGGCCAAGCCCGACATGTACCTCGCGTGGCTCGCGATGGGCGACATCGACCAGAAGGCCGGCAGGAACGACGACGCCATCGTCGCCGCGGAGAAGTGCCTATCGTACAAGCCCGAGTTCCCGCAGTGCCTTGCCCTCGCGATGAATGCGGCACAGGCGAAGGGCGACAAGGCCGCGTTCGAGAAGTACGCGAAGCGGTACCAGGTCGCCAACCCCTCGGACCCGACGCTGTACTACAACGACGCGGTGGCCTACCTCAACAAGGGCGACGACGCCAAGGCCCGGCCGCTGCTCGAGAAGGCGCTCGAGGCGGACCCGAAGTACGCGGACGCGATGTTCCAGCTCGGAATGGTGTGCTTCAGGAGCGGCGAGACGGCCAAGGCCAAGGAGCTGCTCGAGAAGTTCATCGCCGTCGCGCCCAACCACAAGGAAGCGCCGACCGCCAAGGAGATGCTGAAGTACATGTAGGCGCTCGGCTCCGGCGCGCGCTCCCCGCGCCGGACGTGAACCGGCGCGGCACGATCAGCGGCGGCCCGACGGGCCGCCGTGGTCGTTGTGGGCGGCGCGCTCACGCCGGCAGATCGAACGGCGACTGCACCCGGACCTCCGCGACCCGGTTGTCCCCGTCGAGGAGCACCACGCGGGCGCGGTGCTGCGGGATATCCTCGCGGTCGAGGTCGCAGTAGGCGGCGACGATCACGAGGTCCCCGACCGCGGCCTTGTGCGCCGCGGCGCCGTTGATCCCGACCTCGCCGCCTCCGGCCGCCCCGGCGATGCAGTACGTGGCGAAGCGCGTGCCGCGGGTGAGGTTGTACACGTCCACCCGCTCCAGGGGAAGGATGTCGGCCGCGGCGAGAAGGTCGCGGTCGATTGTGATCGAGCCGACGTAGTCGGGGTCGCTGCGGGTGACGCGGGCGCGGTGGATCTTTGCGCGCAGGAACGGGCGGAGCATCAGGACACCTCCACGAGCAGGTTGTCGATCAAGCGCGTCGCCCCGACGCGGACGGCGAGCGCCAGCAGCAGGCGGCCGCGGACGTTCTCGAGCGGTTGCAGCGTGTCGGGGTCCACCGCGGCCGCGTACTCGAGGCGGGCCAGCGGTTCTCCGCTCACCTCGTCCGCGAGCAGCGCCTCCAGCGCCGCGCCGCGCCGCTCCCCGGCCGCCGCCGCGCCCGCGCCGCGCTGCAGCGCCCGGTGCAGCACGACGGCCGCGCGCCGCTGGTCGACGTCGAGGTACGCGTTGCGCGACGAGCGCGCCAGGCCGTCGTCCTCGCGCACGGTGGGGTGCACCTCGATCCGCACCGGCATGTCGAGGTCCGCAACCATGCGGCGGATCACCGCCCCCTGCTGCCAGTCCTTGGCGCCGAATACCGCCACGTGCGGCTGCACGATGTTGAGCAGCTTGGCGACGACGAGGGCGACGCCGCGGAAGTGACCGGGTCGTTGGGCGCCGCAGAGCCCGCCGGTCAGCGCGGGCAGGTCGATGACCGTCGCGGGGGGCCGCGGGAAGATCTCTTTCGTCGCCGGGGCGAACAACACGCTGGCACCCGCCGCGGCGAGCATCTCGCGGTCGCCTTCGAGATCGCGCGGGTAGCGCGCGAAGTCCTCGCCCGGCGCGAACTGGGCCGGGTTGACGAACACGCTCGCCCACACCTCGTCGGCGATCTCGCGGCCGCGGCGCACGAGCGCGAGGTGGCCGTCGTGGAGCGCGCCCATCGTCGGCACGAACGCAATCCGAACCCCGGTGCGGCCGACCTCCTCGCGCCGGGCGCGGACGCCTGCGATCGTGGTGACCGTCAGCATGTCATTCGCCCTCCATGCGCTTCTCGAGCGCGGACGCCAGTCCGGGCGGGGTCGGGTAGGTCTCCTCCGGCGCCGGGTAGCGGCCGGCCCGCACGTCACCCGCGAACGCCGCGAGCGCGTCGCGGATCACCCGGCCGAGATCGCCGTAGCGGCGGACGAAGCGCGGCGCGGGCGTGTCGGAGAGGCCGAGGAGATCGGCGAACACCAGCACCTGGCCGTCGCACGAGGGCCCCGCGCCGATCCCGATCGTCGGGATCCCGACGCTGCGGGTGACCGCCGCCGCCAGGGGCGCCGGGATCGCCTCGAGGACGAGCAGGAACGCCCCGGCGCGCTCGAGCGAGCGCGCCTGCTCGACGAGCCGGAACGCCGCCTCGGTATCACGCCCCTGGACGCGATACCCGCCGAGGCGGTGCACCGACTGCGGGGTGAGGCCGAGGTGGCCGATGACGGGGACGCCGGCGGCGACGATCGCAGCGGTCTCCTCCGCGCGCGGCCCTTCCAGTTTGACCGCCCGCGCGCCGCCGAGCGCGACAAGACGGCAGGCGTTGCGCACCGCTTCGGCCACGCTCGCCTGGTACGAACCGAACGGCATGTCCGCGGCCAGCAAGGCGCGCCGCGCCCCGGCGGCGGCCGCACGGGTGTGGTGGATCATCTCGTCGAGCGTGACCGAGAGCGTGTCGGGCCGGCCGAGGGCGGCCATCGCCAGCGAGTCCCCGACGAGGACGATGTCCACGCCGGCCTGGTCGGCGAGGCGCGCCGACGGCTCGTCGACGGCGGTGACCATGACGAGGCGCCGCGTCCCCTTGGCGGCGCGCAGCTCGGGCGCCGTGACGACTTCGGCAGCTGCCTCGGATTGTGAGTGCTTGGGCTTACGGACCCCGGCGCCCGGTGCCCGGTGCCCTGTCTTTCTCTCCATCGGTCCCTCCGGGCCGACGGATCCGGATGGAGCGCGGTCACCGTCCCGCCTGCCGCGGGATCGGCGCCTGCTCCCTGTGCGTGGCGGGCTAAGCTTCCGCGTGGCCCGTCTCGGTCCTCGTGCTCTAGCCGGATCCGAGCGGTACGTACACCTGCGTCCCCTGTCGGGTGCGGGCGATCTGTTCGACGAGGTTCTCGAAGTCCTCCGCCTTGTTGACGAAGTCGATCTCGTCGGTGTTCACGACCAGCAGCGGCGTCTCGGAGTAGCGGTAGAAGAACGCGTTGTACGCCTCCTTGAGCCGCACGATGTATTCGGGGTCCATGTTGCGCTCGAACTCGCGGCCGCGGATCCGGATCCGGCGCAGGCACGTCTCCACGCCGGCCTCCAGGTAGATGACGAGGTCGGGCTTCGGCAGGCGAACCGTGAGCAGGCGGTAGAGCCGGTCGTAGAGCCGGAACTCCTCGTCGTCGAGGTTCATGCGCGCGAAGATCCGGTCCTTCGGCATCGTGTAGTCGGCCACCACCAGACGGGTGAAAAGGTCCATCTGAGCGACTTCGAGGTGCTGCTGGTGGCGGGAGAGGAGGAAGAACAGCTGCACCTGGAACGCCGCCCCCTCCTTGCCGCGGTAGAACGGTTCGAGGAACGGGTTGGCGACGTCCTCGAGGATCTTGACGCCTTCGAAGCGTGACGCCAGCAAGTCGACGAGCGAGGTCTTGCCGACGCCGATCGGACCTTCAACGGCGATATGTCTGGCGGCGAGGGTCGTGACGGTCATGCGCGGACCATCATATCAAGGAGGTAGAGCGCGAACATCAGCAGCGCGAGAACGCCGTTGGCGGTGAAGAACGCGGTGCCGAGACGCTCCAGCCGGCCCGGAGCGATCAGCGTGTGCTGCCACGCCAGCAGGGCGGCGGCGGCGGCGGTCCCGGCCCACAGCCCCCAGCCTCCGACGCTCCAGGCGAACGCCGCGAAACCCGCCGCCGCAACCACGTGGAGGCCGCGCGCCACGGTGATGGCCCGCGCCGCGCCGAGGCGCGCCGGGAGGGAGTGCATGCCGGCGGCGCGGTCGAACGGCTCGTCCGCCAGGGAGTAGAGCACGTCGAAGCCGGCGACCCAGGCGGTGACCGCGACGGCGAGCACGAGCGGCGGGAGGGCGAACGAACCGCGCACGGCGAGCCACGCCCCGACCGGCGCGATTCCGAGCCCGAGGCCGAGCCAGAGGTGGGAGAGCTGCGTGAACCGCTTGCTGTAGGAGTAGGCGAGCACCCAGGCGAACGCGAGCGGCGCGAGCGCCAGGCAAAGAGGGTTGAGCCGCCACGCCGCGAGCCCGAGGGCGGCCGCGCCCAGCGCCACCAGCGCCCAGGCGAACGGGCGCCCGACGCGCCCGGCCGGGAGGGCGCGCCGCGCGGTGCGCGGGTTGCCGGCGTCGAGGCGATGGTCGGCGAGGCGATTGAACGCCATCGCCGCGGTGCGCGCCCCGGCCATCGCAAGGAGGATCCACCCCAGCACCGGCCACGACGGCAGCCCGTTCGCCGCCGCGATCGCGGCGATCAGCGCGAACGGCAGGGCGAAGGCGGTGTGGGCGAACTTGACGAGCTCGGCCGCCTCGCGGACGGCCGCGACGGGCCTCACGGAACGCCCCGCCAGCGCAGCTCCGGCCGGGTCACGGGGAGGCCGAGGAGGTCGAAGAGACGCAGGCAGTAGTGATCGACGAAGCGGCCCATCTCGTCGCCGCCGAGGTAGAACGCGGGGATCGGCGGGACCACGATCGCGCCCGCGCGGGTCAGGGTGAGCAGCGCCTCGAGGTGGATCGCCGAGAGCGGGCTCTCGCGAAAGCCGAGGAGGAGCGGCCAGCGCTGCTTGAGGGCGATGTCGCCGAGGCGCTGGCCGAGACCGCGCGAGACCCCGGCGGCGAGCGAGCAGGCGGTGGCCGCCGAGCACGGCAGCACCACGACGCCGCGCAGCAGGTGCGACCCCGACGCCACCGGCGCCGTCAGGTCGGCCTCCGCCCAGGTCCTCACCTTTTCCCGGCCGGCCGGGCTCAGCGCCAGGCCGGCGGCGAAACCGTGCGGCGTCGCGCGGTCCTTGCCGAGCTCCTGGGCGATGACGAGCCGGGCCCCGTCGGAGAGGACGACGTGGAGCGCGCCGACGTCGGGATGCTCGGCGGCCAGTTCCGCGAACGCCGCCGCGAGGCGGGAACCGCTCGCGCCGGTGACCACGAGTCCGAGCTCACACCCCACGCGCACCTCCGAGCCGGCGGATCATCTCCTGCCGCCAGCAGCCGTCCTCCCGGAAACGCCGCAGCGGCGCAAAACCCTCCCGCCGGTACAGCGCAGCGGCGCCGCGGTTGGCGCGGTCCACCTCGAGCGAGAGCCAGCGGAATGAGGCTGCGCGTGCGCGCGCCACCGCGTCGCGCAGCAGGGCACGCCCGAGGCCCTGCCGGCGCCACAGGGGGGCGACCGCGAGCGATGCGAGGCTGGCGCGCGGCCGGGCGAGGAGCAGCACGCTGGCGGCGGCGATCGCCCCGCCGCGCTCGACCACCACGGTGGTCCACTCCGGCCCCGTCACCGCCTCCCGCCACGCCCGCGCCGGCCACGCCCGGCGCCCGAAGCAGATCCGGTCGAGCGCGACGAGCGCGGCCAGATCGCCGGGCCGGGCGAGACGTCGCTCCGGCCACGGACGGGTGCCGGGGTTTTCGGCAGGTGTGAAAGAGTCTTGACACGCCACGGCGCAGCACTCCCGCTCCAACTGACAGCAAAGCTTACCATCCGGGTTTCCGCACCGACCCCGGCCGTTCTGGCACAAACGTCAATGAATGAGTCAGTTACGCCGTGACGGCGGAGCTGGCACGGGGCTCGCGTTGGCCGGACCCGGAGGTGAGCGATGAGCCACGGCCCCTAAGCGATCGCGCGGCGCAGGAACCGACACGCACCACAACCCGTACGGGCGGCGGACCGCCCGGCAGAATCAACGAGAAGGGAGATCGACGATGACGTCCAGGACCCTACTGTGCACGACGCTGGCGGCCGCTCTCGCCACCGGCGTGATGGCGGCGGCTCCGCCTGCGGGGCCGCAGGTGAACATCAACACGGCGACGGTGCAGCAGCTCCAGCTCCTGCCGCGGGTCGGGCCGGCGCTGGCGCAGCGGATCGTGGAGTTTCGCACCGCCAACGGCCCGTTCAAGGCGCCGGAAGAGATCGCCCGGGTGAAGGGGGTCGGCGAGAAGAGCTTTGTCCGCTTGCAGCCGTACCTCACCACCACCGGCGCCACGACCCTGACCGAGAAGGTGCGCTCGCCGCGGGCCGCCAAGCCGGCGGTCAAGGCGCAGAGCTGACGAGGGGACGTGAGGTGAAGACCAACTGAGACGCACGAACAGAGATGGCGTGGACGGTCGGGGGCGGCCGCGCGCCGCCCCCGGTTCACGGGAGGGGCGATGACGACACGACGGGGGTTCTCGCTGCTCGAGGCGCTGGTGGCGCTCGGGCTCGTCGCGCTGGTGGCTGCCCTCGTGCTGCCCGACTTCACCGAGGTGCGCCGCAGGAGCGACCTGGTGCGGCTGGCCAGGCAGATCGCGGCCGATGCCCTGCGCTGCCGCATCGAGGCGCTCACGAGCGGGCGCAACGTGGGCCTCGTGTTCTGCGAGCTCGACGGGCTGGCGTACTACGTGATGGTCGCGGACGGCGACAACGACGGCGTCTCGCGCGCGGACTTCACGCGCGGCGTGGACAAGCCGTTGGGGCCGAAGGTCTGGGTGCACTTCATGAGCGGCGGCACGCACCTGGGGGTGCCGTCCCGGTGGGGGGTGCCCGACCCCGGCGGCGCCGGCACGCTCGACGAGCGCGGCGTGCGGGTCGGCAGCAGCAACATCATGAGTTTTGCGCACAGCGGCGGCGCCACGCCGTCGAGCGTCTACTTCAACGACGGCCGCGAGCGTGTCCTCGCGGTGCGGGTGCACGGCGGGCTCGGCCGCGTGCGGGCGCTGGTGTGGCGCCAGGGCGGGGGGGAATGGCGCGAGGTTCCGCTCTGACGGCGCGCGGTGCGCCGTCAGAGCAGGGCGACGCGCGCGTCCGCGAGCACCAGGGTGTCGGCGAGCGCCTCCCCGGCCGGCGCGACCGCGCCGGCGAGGACGCAGGCGCGCAGGGAGCACCCCCGCCCGGCCACCGCGCCGGCGGTGAGGACGCAGCCCTCGACGCGCGCGCCGGCCTCCACCCGGCACCCGGCGCCCACCGCGCTGCGCTCGACGACGGAGTCGTCTGCGACCGTCGCGCCCGGGTGCACCCAGCTACGCTCGCCGAGCAGCCCGATGACCAGGTCGCGGTACGCCGACGGGGAGCCGGCCTCCTGCCAGCTCCCGGTCACGACGACGCCGCGCAGGCGACCGCGGCGCCGCAGCGGCTCCCAGACCGCCGCCATCTCGGCGGGAGGCTCGGGCAGCGCGGCGAGCACCCGCTCACCGAAGCGCTGGAAGCCGGTGAACAGGTAGCGCTCGCCGGGGTGGCGGGCCCCGGCCTCGAGGAACGCGGCGACGGACCCGTCGGGCCCGAGAATGACCGAGGCCCAGCGGGTCGGGTCGGGGTGGGGGATGAGGGCGAGCGTCGCCGTGCTCTCGTCGGCGGCCGCCAGCAGCGGGGCGAGGTCGAGGTCGCCAAAGGTGTCGGCGTTGCCGACGAGGAGCGGACCGGGCCCGAACAGCGGCCGGGCGGCGGCGACGCCGCCGGCGCCGCCGAGAAGCTCGGGCTCCCACGAGAAGAGGATCTCCCCCGAGCCGGCCTCGCGCGCCGCCGCGGCAACGCGCTCGGGATGGCGGTGGAGGTTGACCACGGGCCGAGCGCACCCCGCGCGCCGCATCGTCGCGAGGGCGCTCGCGAGCAGCGGGCGGCCGAGGACCTCGAGCGCGGGCTTCGGGATCGTGCGGCTCAAGGGTTCCATGCGGCGGGCGCAGCCGGCCGCCAGGAGCATGCCGTTCATCAGCGCCATCATATCGGCCGTACGGCCGGCTCGCTCGCGAACACCATGTCCTCGGGGGCCCCGGGGTGGGCGGCGCGGAACGCGGCCCACAGGCCCAGATAGGTGCCGCGCACCGCCGCCCGCGGGTCCAGACCGAGCTCGACCGCGGCCGGTTCCAGGAGCGGGCTTTCCCCCTCGAGCTCCACGAACGCCCCCATCGGGGTTTCGTCGAGGGCGACGGTCACGCCGCCGAGCGACCAGCCCTCGCGGCGCTTCTCGTACCGGCGGACGGGCACGAAGCCGAGGGCGGCGAGGATCGCGAGCGCCTGCTCGGCGCTGCCCACCGCGGTCTCGAGCTCGACCCGGCTCTTGATGCCGCCGGCGAACGTCCCGGGCTCTTTGACCGTGAGCGCGGCGGTGTCGCCGGCTCGCCGCACCCGCAGCAGGCGGCCGGCGGCGGCGAGGGTGTGCGAGGGGTCGTCGAGGACCCAGTTGCCCTCGTGGAGCTGGGGGTGGAGGCGTCGGGCGCCGGCCTCGGCCAGCCGCTGCCGGATCGGCGTCAACGTGGGGACCGGGATCTTCATCTCCTGCTCCAGCACGACCACCTCCGCCCGGCTAGTATAGGGGCGTGCGCGCCGTCGCCTTCGGCACCGCCGGTCACATCGACCACGGCAAGACCTCGCTGGTCAAGGCCCTGACCGGCGTCGATTGCGACCGCCTGCCCGAGGAGAAGCGGCGGGGGATCACCCTCGTGCTCGGGTTCGCGCCGCTTGCCGATCCCCTGGGCGAGGTCGAGCTCTCGTTCATCGACGTCCCCGGGCACGAGCGTCTGGTGCACACCATGATCGCCGGGGCGGCGGGGATCGACCGCGCGTTGCTGGTGGTGGCCGCCGACGAAGGCGTGATGCCGCAGACCCGCGAGCACCTGAGCGTGCTCGAGGTGCTCGGGGTGCGGGGCGGCGTGGTCGCGCTCACGAAGGCGGATCTCGTGGCGGGGGAGCTGCTCGAGGTGCGCCGGCACGAGGTCGAGCGCTACCTGGAAGGGGGGCCGCTGGCGGGCGCCCCGGTGATCCCGTGCTCGGTGCTCGGGGGCAGCGGGGTCGCTGCCGTGCGCGACGCGGTGCTGGCGTGCGCGCGCGGCGTCGAGCGGACCGAAGACCCGCACCGCCCGTTCCGGATCGCGGCCGACCGGGTGTTCACGATCGCGGGATCGGGAACGGTCGTGACCGGGACGGCGCACTGGGGGGAGGTGCGCCCCGGGGACGAGTTGACGGCCCTCCCGAGCGGCGCCTCCGTCCGGGTGCGGGGCGTGCAGGTGCACGGCGACGTTCGCGACCGCGCCGGCGCCGGCGAGCGGGTGGCGCTCGGCCTGGCGGGCGTGCGCGTCGACCAGCTGCCGCGGGGGGAACAGTTGCTCTCCGGGGGCGCGTGGTCCGCGAGCCGGCGGCTGGCGGTCGAGGTGCGGCTGCTGGACGAGGGCGCCCTCGCCGAGGGCGACCGCGTCTTCGTGCACATCCTCGCCGCGCGGGCGCTCGCCCGCGTCGAGCGCTCGTACCCGGCGGCGCTGGGGCCGGGGGAGTCCGGCCGCGTCATCGTGCACCTCGCCCGCCCGGTGTTCGCGGTCCCCGGCGACAGGGTCGTGTTGCGGCGCCTCTCGCCGGCGGCCACGCTGGGCGGCGGCGAGGTTCTCGACGCGCAGCCCGAACGGCTGCGGCGCCGGGACGCGGCGCAGCTCGCCCGGCTGCCGCGGCCGTGGCGGGACCTGCCGGCGACGCTCGACGCCTGGATCCGGCTCGCGGGGGCCCGCGGGGCGACCGGCGCCGAGCTCGCCGCTCGCCTCGGCCTGCGCGAGGGCGGCCTCGAGGCGGCGTTGGGACGGCTCGTCGCCGCCGGCGCGATCGTGGTGGCGCGGACCCGCCCGCCGCTGCTCGTGCACGCCGGCGCGGCCGCCGCGGCGCGCGAGCGGGCGGCGGAGGTGTTGCGCGTCGCGGCCGGCACCGGGGTGCCGCTCGCCGAGTTCGTGGCGCGCGCCCTGCCCGACTCCGGTGAGCGGCTGCGCGAGTTCTTCCTCGCCGATTTCAGGCGTGCCGGGGTGGTGCGGGAGAGCGCGGGGAGGGTATTCGCGGCCGGCGCCGCCCCGCTCGAGGACGCCCTGGCCGCGCAGGTGGCGGAGGTCTACCGCCGGGCCGGCCTGGCGGCCCCGTCGCCGGGCGAGGCCGCGGCGGCGCTCGGCGCCGATCCGAAGGTGGTCGAGGGGATCGTGCGCTTCCTGGTGGACGGCAAGCGACTCGCCCGGGTCGGCGGCAAGTGGGTCCTGCACCGCCAGGTCCTCGACGAGATCGTCGCCTCGCTGCGCGGCTGGGGCGTCGACGGGTTCGACGTCGCGGCGTTCAAGGAGCGCTTCGGCCTGACGCGCAAGCTCGCGATCCCGATCCTGGAGTGGCTGGACTCCGAGCGCGTCACGCGCCGGGAGGGGGAACGGCGGCGGTTGGTGCGGCCGCGCCCGGGGACCACCCCTGGCGCATGACCTTCAGCGCGTCTGAGGCGAGGTCTCCCATCTTCACCTCGATCTCGCCGTCGAGTAGGACCCAGGCGGCGGTCGGTCCGGCCGCGCCGGCGGCCGGCCGGAACGTCCACTCGGCCATCGAGGCGAGCAACCACCCGCGCAACCCCTCCGGGCAGGCGAGGAAGACGACGCGTCGGCAGCGGCCGTCCGTGCCGATCTCGGCGAGCAGGCGGAACGGCTGGCGCCAGGGGCCGCCGTCGATCCGCACCCGGAACCGCTTCGGGTTGGGAAGCTGATCGACGCGGTCCATCGGCGTGGCCGGCCAGCCGGCGTCGTTGGCGTCCGCCGCGGGGGCCGGCGTCGCCTCGACGGCGGGCGGCACGGTCGCGTCCGGCGCGGCGCCCTGCACCCGCGCCACCCGTCCCGAGTCGATCCGCCCGGTGAGATCGATGCCGAGCGGTAGCCAGACCGGGACCGCGGCGCCGGACGCGCGGGCAGGGGAAAACCTGGTCGCGGTGAGGAGCGGACGCAGGGCGGCCGCAACGCCGGGCCACGGCAGGCGCGTGAACACCACCCCGCGACAGACGCCCTGGGCGTCGATGTAGGCCGACGCGAGCACGGCGAACGTGGCGGGGAACTTCGCCCGCAGCGGGGTTGCGACCGGCAGGGGAGGGGTCGCGACCGGCGCTGCGAACGGGTTCGTGGGCGGCACGGCGGGGAGCTCGATCGGGACGGGGACCGGAAGGTCCACCCGCAGCTCCCACGGCTTCTGAGCGAGCGCGCTCGCGCTCGCCAGCACCATCACCATCGGCACGAGGCGGCGCATCACGTCATCTTACCCTTTCGCCGCGGCCCACGACGGCCCAATTCCGATATCCGCCTTGAGCGGAACCACCAGCGTCGCGGCGCCCTCCATCACCTCGCGAGCGAGCGCCGCAACGCGTTGCGCCGAGCTCTCGTCGGCCTCGAGGATGAGCTCGTCGTGCACCTGCAGGAGGAGGCGGCCGTTCGCCCGGTGCTCGCCGAGCGCCGCGTCCAGCCGGATCATCGAGAGCTTCATCAGGTCCGCGGCGGTCCCCTGCACCGGCGCGTTGATCGCCTGGCGTTCGGCGTTTCCCCTGATCTGGGCGTTCTTCGAGTCGAGGCCCGCGATCCAACGGATGCGCCCGAACATGGTGGACACCTTGCCGGTGGTCCGCGCCTCCTCCCTGGTGGCGTCGAGGTAGGCGCGCACCCGCGGCAGGCGCGCGAAGTAGGCGTCGATGAAGCGCTGCGCCTCGGCGTTCCCGACGCCTAGCTCGCGCGCCAGGGCGTAGGCGCCCATGCCGTAGATCAGCCCGAAGTTGATCGTCTTGGCGGCGCGCCGCTGCTCCGGGATGACGAGCTCGGGCGCGACGCCGAAGACGAGCGCGGCGGTCGCGCGGTGGATGTCCTCGCCGCGGGCGAACGCGTCGGCCAGCGTCGGGTCCCCCGAGAGGTGCGCGAGGATGCGCAGCTCGATCTGGGAGTAGTCGACGGCGATCAGGAGCTGCCCGGGCTCGGCGACGAACGCGCGCCGCACCCCCCGGCCCATCTCGGTGCGGACCGGGATGTTCTGCAGGTTCGGGTCGGAGGAGGAGAGGCGCCCGGTGGCCGCCACCGCCTGGTTGAACCGGGTGTGGACGCGGCCGTCCGGCCCCACCTGCTTCGGGAGCGCGTCGACGTAGGTGGACTTCAGCTTGGCCTGCTCGCGGTACTCGAGCAGCAGCGCCGGCAGCCGGTGCCCGCGCGCCGCGAGCTCGGCGAGGACGTCGGCGTCGGTCGACGGAACCTTCGTCTTCGCGGTGCGCCGCAGCACCGGCAGGCCGCGCCTCCCGAACAGGACCTCGGCCAGCTGCTGCGGCGAGTTGACGTTGAACGGCCCGCCGGCGTCGGCGTGGATCTCGCGCTCGAGGTCGGCGAGCGACGCCCCGAGCCGTTGCGACAACTCCTCCAGGACGCCGGGGTCGAGGCGGATGCCGCGTCTCTCCATCGCCTCGAGCACCGGCACCAGCGGGAGCTCGAGGGTGGCGAAGACGCCCTCGAGGTTCTCCTCGCGCAGACGGCGGTCGAGCTCGGGGGCGAGCCGGGCGACGGCCCGCGCCTGCTCCTCCGGGCCGTCGCCCGCAGGGGGCTCGGTGCCGAGGCGCCGGCAGATGGCGGCGAGCTCGGCGCTCTCCCCGGGCGCCAGCAGGTAGCCCGCCAGCATGGCGTCGCGCGGCACCGGCGGCGCGGCGACGCCGGCGTCGCGCAACGCCGCGAGCAGGGCCTTGGCGTCGTGACACCAGACCTGGGCGAGGCCTGGTGCCGCCGCCGCGGCGAGCTCCGCGGCGGTCCCCTCGACGACGGCGGTCTCGGCCGCGGTCGCGACCGCGAACCGCCCGCCGGAGTAGGCGACCGCGGCCCCGGGCTGCGCCAGCAGGGCGGCGAGCTCCCCGGCCGCGGCGGTGCGAGCCAACGAGGCCGTGGCCGGCGGTTCGGCGCCGTGGGGTTCGGTTTCGGCGAGCAGCGAGGCGAAGCCGAGGCGGCGGTAGAGCTCGGCCAGGCGCGGCACGTCCGCAGGCCGCCGCGCGAGGGCGTCGAGGTCCGCGCCGAGGTCGAGGTCGGTGCGGATGCGGACCAGCTCGCGCGAGAGCTCGACCTCGGCGCGGTGCTCGGCGAGCGCCTTGCGCGCCCGCGGCGGCGTCACCTCGTCGAGGTGGGCGTAGACGGCGTCGACCGATCCCCACGCGGCGATCAGCTCCTTCGCCGTCTTCTCGCCGATCCCCTTGCACCCCGGGACGTTGTCCGAGGTGTCCCCCATCAGGGCGAGGACCTCGCCCACCCGCCCCGGCGGGACGCCGAACACCTCCTCGACCCCGCGCTCGTCGAGGCGCCGCTCGAGGCGCGTGTGCCACATCGTGACCAGCGGGTCCGCCACGAGCTGCATCAGGTCCTTGTCGCCCGACGCGATCACCACCTCGAAGCCGGCCCGGGCGGCGCGCACGGCCAGCGTGCCGATGACGTCGTCGGCTTCGACGTCGGGGTGGGCGAGCACGGCGAGGCCGAGCAGCTCAACCGCCTCCTGGGTGAGCGGCACCTGAACCCGGAGCTCGTCCGGCATCGGCGGACGGTGCGCCTTGTAGCGCTCGTCCAGGCGGGTCCGGAACGTCTCGCCGCCGGTGTCGAAGGCCACCGCGACGTGGCTGGGCGAGAGCTCCCGCAGCATCTTGTGCTGCATCCGCAGGAAGCCGTACGCCGCGTTGGTGGGCGTGCCGTCGGGCGCGGCCAGGCCGCCGCGGATGGCGAAGAACGCGCGGTACAGGTTGGAGTGTCCGTCCACCAGGAGCAGCCGCTGCATGACGAAACGGTATCACGGTGGCGACCGCCGCGAGAGACGGCCGGCGCCGTCCCTCGCGCCGCGACCCAGGGGCCGCCGGCGTTACCCTGGTCGGGTGGTGCGCAACGCCGAGCTCGCGGAAGCCCTCTTCCAGCTCGCCGAGAGCCATCCTCCCGGCGAGCTGCGGCTCGTGTTCCTGCGGGCCGCGTACGCCGTGTTCGACCATCCCCGGGAGCTCGACGGCGCGCGCCGGCTGCCCGACACCGTGCCGCTCGAGGCGCTGCCGACTCTTTCCATGCTGCGCGCCTGCCGGACGCCCGAAGCGCTCGCGGCCGCCGCGCAGCGGCTCGCCGGCCCGCACCGGCTACGCGGGAGCGCGGCCCGCGAAGGGTTCCTCTCCGCCGCGGAGGTCGACGTCGAGCTGGCGTCCGCGGGGACCCCGGCCGTCGCGCGGCTGCGGGGGGCCGTGCACTGGCACACGCGCGCCTCGGACGGCGCCGTCGCGCTCGAGGCGATGGCGCGCGCCTGCCAGCGCCGTGGCGCCGCCTGGGCGGTGGTCGCCGACCACACGCGCGGCCTCGCCTGCGTGAACGGTCTCGACACCGAGGGGATCGCGTTGCAGCGCGGCGCCGTG
>SCRJ01000157.1 GCA_004298115.1 Acidobacteriota bacterium | reverse complement strand
TCGTCGAACGGTGAGCCCGCGGCTCCTCACGCTGCGCCGAGCCTCCGTCATCCTTCTCGTTCTCTGGGTGGCGCTGCTGGTCGCGAGCTTTCTCAAGCGTCGATTCAAGCAGGCGCCGCCAGCCGAGCCGGTCGAGGCGACGATGCTCGCCAAGGGCGACGAGGGGCAGCCGGTCCGCGTCCACAAGGGCTTCGTCTACTCCGACACCCTGGGGATCGAGCCGAACTTCCGGATTGCGGCGCGCGAGGCGGTGGAGTACGCGTCCGGCTGGTACGAGTTCAGCGACGTGCAGGTGTCCCTCTACCACGAGGGGCGGGTCGTGTACGGCCTGGTGGCCGACCGCCTCAAGTTCGACCCCGCCAGCCACGAGGCCGAGACCTCGGGCCGCGCCGAGGTCTCGCTGCAGGGCGGCGTCGCGCTGCGCGCCCCCGGCTTCAAGTTCGGCGGGACCGGGCGCCTGCTTCAGAGCCAGGGCCCGACGACGTTCGCGGGGCCCGGGTGGGGAGGGCTGGCGGGAGGGGCTCGGTGCTCCCTCGAGAAGGACACCATCGAGCTCACCGGCGGCACCTCGGTCAGCTGGCGCGGAACGGGCGCCAGCCCGGGGCCGTCGTTCATCCTGCTGGCGCCGCGTCTCCTCTACGACCGCAAGGTCGCGACGGTCGAGTTCGAGGACGGTCTCACCGTCTTGCGCGGCCGGATGCGGGCGCGCACGGGGCGGGCCGAGCTTCAGCTCTCAGGCCCGGAGGGTGACCTCCGATCGGCGACGCTGGAAGGCCCCGTGCGCCTCGACGGCGTGCTCGACGACGGCAGCGACGTGGACGCGACGGCGGGGACGACCGTCATCGAGAGCCTTCCCGCGGGGCGGTACCGTCTCACCGCCGAACCCGATGCCCAGACCGGTTGGGTGGCGGTCAAGTGGGCCGACCGCACCGCCGGGTGGCGCGACTTCACCTCGTGGCGCCTCGTCGGCGAGGGTTCGCGAACCGCGTGGGAGTGGCTGGAGGGCCAGGGGCTCGCGTGCGCCGACGACCTCGCTGCGGACTCGGATCCCCGCCGGCTCAACGCCGACCGCATGCGGCTCGTCTTCGACAAGGGGCAGGCGTCGTCCGTCGTCGCCACCGCGGCCGTCCGCCTCGAAACCGGCGACCAGTGGGCCGAGGGGGGAGAGCTGCAGTTCGCCCTGGGGACGCGGACGTTCGTCCTGCGGCCCGAAGTCGGCAAGCGCGTCGCGCTCGGCGCGCCCGGCTCGCGTTCCTGGTGCGACCGCCTGGAGGGATCCGAGGGGGGCGACGTGGTGGCGCGCGGCCAGGTCACCGGGGCGCTCGAACGGGCGGGAGCGGCGCGGGACGCCGTCCCGGTGCGGTTTGCGGCCGCCTCCGCGACCGCCTCCGACGGCGGGGCACACCTGACCCTGGAGGGGGATGCGCGGCTATGGCAGGGGGAACGGGTGGTCCGCGCCGACCGCCTCGAGTACGACCGGGCCAGCGACGTCGTCACCGGCGAGGGCGGCGTCCTGACCACGGCCCGGTCGGCGCCGAACGACGGCAAGGCCGGGCAGGTGGAGGTTCGCGCCCGCAAGCTGCGCTACGACCGCCCCGCCGGCGTGGCCACCTATGAGGGCGATGTGACCCTCGACGACGGCCAGGCGCTGGCCACGTGCCAGAGCCTCGTGGCCACGATGGACGGCAGCGGCGCCATCCAGATCGCGAACCTCGACGGGGGCGTCACGGTCCATGACCTGGTCAGCGCCCGCGTCCTCACCGGCCAGCGCGCCCGCATGCTGGTCCCGCAAGGGCTCTTCGAGATCTGGGGGAAGCCGGTGCTGGTCAAGGAACCGGGAGGGGACCAGATCAAGGCCGAGCACCTCGAGTGGCACCGCGCGTCCAACACCGTCGTCGTCCTCGGGGCGGGAGACAACCCGAGCGAGACGCTCTACCATCCACACCAACCGAGCCCGACCCCGGGCCCGCGGGGGAGGAAGCCATAGAGACCCAGCGACTGGAGGCGAGAGACCTGGTCAAGCGCTACCGCAAGCGCCCGGTGGTCGACGGCGTGTCGCTGGAGTTGGCCGGGGGGGAGATCGTCGGCCTGCTGGGGCCCAACGGCGCCGGGAAGACGACGACGTTCTACATGCTGGTCGGGCTCGTCCAGCCCGACGCCGGGAGCGTGTGGGTCGGCAGCGACGACGTCACCACTCTGCCGATGTACCGCCGCGCCCGCCTCGGAATCTCGTACCTGCCGCAGGAGGCGTCGGTGTTCCGGCGCCTGACGGTCGAGGAGAACCTCTTCGGGGTTCTCGAGCTGCTGGGCGTCGAGTGGCAGGACGCATCGGCTCGGGTGGGGAGGCTGTTGGAGGAGTTCGGTATCGAGAAGCTGCGCACGCAACGGGCCGAAACACTCTCGGGAGGGGAACGCCGCCGCCTCGAGATCGCGCGCGCTCTGGTCACCGAACCCAGGTTTCTGCTCCTCGACGAGCCGTTCGCCGGCATCGACCCGATCACCGTGCTCGACGTCCAACGCCTCATCCGCCACCTCAGGCACCGCGGCTACGGCATCCTCATCACCGACCACAACGTGCGGGACACCTTGAAAATCACCGATCGCGCGTCTATCATCAAAGACGGCAAGGTTTTTGCAAGCGGGGACCCGGAAACCCTCGCCAAGGACCCGCTGGTGCGGCAGGTGTACCTGGGAGAAGAGTTCCAGCTCTGACGAACATGGCCCTCGAACAGAAGCTCAACCTCAAGCTCGCCCAGAGGCTCGTGATGACGCCGACGCTGCAGCAGGCGATCAAGTTGCTGCAGCTGTCGCGGCTCGAGCTCGAGCAGGCGTTGGCCCTGGAGGTCCAGGCGAACCCGCTGTTGGAGCTCGCCGAGGAGACCCCGGCCGAGGACGATGGCGCCGGCGCGGACGGCGAGGGCGCCCGGGCGGAGGAGACGGCCGCGGCCGAAGCGGGGAACGCCGCCGACGCCGACGCGCCGCAGGACGCGGCCGCGAACGAGCCCGGCGCCGCCGAGGACGCCGGCGGCGGCGACGAGCCAGGTGGCGCCGACGACCCGTTCGGGGAGGTCGAGCTCGACGCCCTGTTCTCGAACTACCTTCAGGACGCCCCGAACTCGGCGCAGTCGTGGGACGACGGGGAGGAACATTCCCTGGAGAACTCGCCTTCGCCGCTGGGCAGCCTCTTCGAGGACCTCAGCGCCCAGCTCAGCCTCGCGCAGGTACCCCAGGAGTTGGCCGCGGTGTGCGAGTTCGTCATCGGCAACCTCGATCCGGACGGATACCTCCGCACCTCCGACGACGAGCTCGCCCTTCAGCTCGGGGTGCCGGTCGACGAGGTGCGGCGGGCGATCGGGATCGTGCAGCAGCTCGATCCCGCCGGGGTCGCAGCGCGTACGTTGCAGGAGTGTTTCCTCCTCCAGCTCGACCGGCCGGTGATCGACCTCGGCGGCGACCTGCTCGCCCTCACCCGGCGCATCGTCGCGGACGGGTTCGACGATCTCCTGCACCAGCGCTGGGACCGGCTGGCGCAGCGCCTGGGGACCACCAAGGAGGAGGTCCGCAGCGCGCTCGAGGTGCTCCGCCATCTCGACCCGAAGCCGGGGGGCCAGCTCGGGCCCAACGACAACCAGTCGATCGAGCCCGATGTGGTCGTCACCAAAGAAGCCGACGGTTGGCGGGTGACGCTCAACGACGACGGGTTGCCGCGGCTGCGGATCTCCCCCCGCTACCTCCAGATGCTCCAGAACGGTGCCCTCGCGGTGGACGCCAGGCGTTACCTGCGCGAGCGGATGCGTTCGGCGCTCTGGTTCCTGCGCTCGGTCGAGCAGAGGCAGAGCACGATCGGGCGCGTGGCCAACGCCATCGTCCGCCGCCAGGAGGGGTTCCTCGAGCAGGGCATGACCCGCCTGCGCCCACTCGTCCTCCGCGACATCGCCGACGACATCGGCATGCACGAGTCGACCGTGAGCCGAGTGGTGGCGAACAAGTACATGGCGACGCCGCGGGGCGTCTTCGCGCTGAAGTTCTTCTTTCACTCGGCGATCTCCCACGCGGTCGACGGGGACATCTCCTCGGTCGTGGTCAAGGACCGCATCCGCGACCTGATCGATCAGGAGGACCCCGGCCGCCCGCTGTCCGATGCCCGCGTCGCCAGGCAGCTCAACCGCTTGGGGATCAGGATCGCGCGGCGCACCGTCGCGAAGTACCGCGAGGAGCTCGGCGTTCCCTCCTCGGAGCAACGGCGCCGGGCGCTCAGATAGGATCGCTGCGGCTACAATGGGTCGACGGCGGGCTGCGTGAGGTCGAGATCGCCGGAAAGGGGGCCTCTGTGGAGCTGGAACTGATCGCCCGAAACATCGAGCTGACGCCGCAGCAGCGCGAGCTCGCGCAGAAGAAGTTCGATCGCCTCGCCAAGTACTTCAACGCAGTGCAGGAGGCGCGCATCACGGTCGCGCAGGAGAAACACCGGGTGGCGATGGAGGGGTACGTCCGGGGGAAGGACTTCGAGGTGGAGGCGTCTTCCGAGACTCCCGAGTGGGCCGCCTCACTCCAGGACCTGGTCGGGAAGCTCGAACAGCAGGCCCGCAAGATGAAGCAGCGCCTCACGGCCCGAAAGCGGCCCCGCGAGAAGGAGGGGAGCTGGCAGGTCGAGGTGGTCGAGTCGGAGTCGGTCCGCCGCGGCGCGCCCGAGGTCGTCGAAACCAGGCAGGTGCCGGTCCTGCCGATGACCGTCGACGAGGCCGCGCTGCAACTGGAGAGTTCCAACGACGATTTCATCGTCTTCCGTGAAGCCGATTCCGACCGGGTGAGCGTCCTCTACAGGAGGCGCGACCGCAACTACGGTCTGGTCACGCCCGAGTACTGACCGACCGGCCGGCGCGCGGACACAACGTGCAATTGAACCTGCTCCTCGACGCGGCGAACATCTTCCTCGACATCCCTGCCCGGACGCGGGAGGAAGTCCTGGTGTACGTGGCCGAGCGGCTCGAGCGCGCGGGGGTGGTGAAGCGCTCGCTGGACCTGGTCGACCTCCTGCTCGACCGGGAGCGGCTCGGGGCCACGGTCGTCGGGGAGGACACCGCCATTCCGCACTGCAAGGTTCCCGGCCTGCGCTCGATCGTCGTCGCGTTCGCGCGGGTGGCCGAACCGGTCCAGTTCGGACCCGACGGTGAGACGGCGAGGCTGTACTTCTTCGTCCTTTCTCCCGTGGAGCAGCCCGCGGCCCACCTCCAGGTCCTCGCCAACATCGCCAGACTCTTGCGCAAGTCACAGGTGCGGACCCTCTTCGAGAGCGA
>SCRJ01000156.1 GCA_004298115.1 Acidobacteriota bacterium | reverse complement strand
TGGAGATCGGGGGACGGGAGCGGCTTGTAGACGCCGCCGACCCAGCCGTGCGGCCCGAGCAGGTAGTAGAGCGCGGTGCCGATGGCGATCGCCGCCAGCACCCCGGGAACGTTCTTCGGCAGCTTGATGCGCGCCACCAGGTTGTAGAGGATCAAGCCGAGCGCCACCATGCCGACGAGCGGCATCCCGAAGACGTCGAGCAGCGGCACGAAGCCGATCAGGGCGAGACCGATGCCGGCCAGCGAGCCGAGCAGCCCGGCCTGCGGCACCATCTTCTGCACCCAGCCGCCGCAGAACGAGAGCACGAGCTTGATCACCCCGATCATGACCATCGTCGCCATGCCGATGTACCAGGTCATCATCGCGGCGTCGTGGGGCGCCATCCCCTGCGCCTTGAGCGACACGAACGCGGGGCCGAGCACCACGAGCGCGATCCCGATCGTCGAGGGCGTGTCGAGGCCGAGCGGCATCGCGGTGACCCTGGGGTTGCCGGTCTTCCGCGCCAGGCGGAACGCCATCCAGGTGTAGACGAGGTCGCCGAACAACACGCCGAACGCCGTGCCGGGGAACATCTTCGTGTACACGATGTCGGCCGGGAAGCCGAACGCGAAGACGAGGATGCCGGCCAGGAACGAGAGCACGGTCACGTTGTCGAACATCAGGCCGAAGAAGCCGTTGACGTCGCCGATGGCGAACCACTCGTACCTGCTGCGGCTTTGGGTCATTGCTGTCTCCCTGTGAGCGTGGGATCGGCCGGCGGCGGGACTGGCTCACGCGCAACGCTGATGCGCACGGAGCTGGACGCGGCTCGCCGGGTCATCGCCGAATAGTAGCAAGAATCCTCGGCGATCCCGCGGCGCCGCACGCGCGAGCGCAGTCCGATCCGGCCTCTAGCGAATCTGCACCGCCAGGGTCGTCGGGTCACCGGTGCGGTTGTCCAGGAGCGAGCCGTACGCCCACACCAGGCCTCCAGGCGTCTGCACCTCGACCGTCGCGTAGGCGAGCGCCCGGTCCCCCGCCCCGACGTCGGCGAAGATGTCGTACTGCTGGAACCACCGGCCGGGACCGACGCTGAACGTCTTCGTCGCCCCGAGCTGTCCGCCCGAGCCGTCGAACAGGCGCACGGCGAGCGTGCAGGTCAAGCTGCCCAGGTTCACGACCCCGACGTTGGTGCGGAAGTCGGCGCCCTTGCGCAAGGGGAGCAGGACCCCCGTCTGGCCGAACGCGAGCGCGTCGGCGGTCGTGAGCGCCGGGAACCCCTGCCCGAACGTCCCGACGGCGGTCTGGTTGTAGTTGCGGGAGCCCGCGTAGATCGGCTGGTCCGAGGCGAGCTGCAGCGCGCCGCCGGTGTCCAGCCCCGGGTCGAGGCCGAACAGGCTCTCGAGCACGTTGTCCCACTCCACCGCCCCGCTCGCCGGCACGGTCGCGCTGCGGACCAGCGACATCGTGTCGGCTACGTAGGTGGCCGTGACCGCCGCCTGGTGGCCCGTCAGGTTGGCGACCGCCACGTCGGTTCGCCACAGCGTGCCCTTGGCGCCGTGGTTGTGGGCGACGGCGGGGATCAGGTAGAGCCGGCTCTCCGAGGGCGGGGTCACGGCGACGACGGCCGTCGCGGAGTCCGTCGCGCCGCAGGCGTTGCTGACGCGGACCCAGAAGCTGGCGGTCGCCACCAGCGGCCCCGTGGTATAGGTGGAAGTCGTGGCGCCGGCGACCGGCTGGGCGGTGTCGCCCCGCGCCCCCGCGTACCACTGGTAGGCCAGGGGCGGCGTGCCGGCCGCCGCCACCGCGAGCGTGGCGGTGGCTCCGGACGGCACGGTCGCGCCCGCCGGCTGGGTGGTAATGGAGGGCGGGCTGCACGCGGCGAGCACCGTGATCGCCCCCGAGGCGGTGGCGCTGGCTCCCGCCAGCGCGGCCGTCAGGGTCCAGGTGTAGGTGCCCGGGACGGAGTAGGCGTGGCTCGGACTGGCGAGGGTGGAGTGCGGCGTGCCGTCGCCGAACGCCCAGTCGTACCCCACCGATCCCGTGCACCCCGAGGCGGTCACGGATGCCGAGAACGTCACCGACTGGCCGGCCACGACGGTGCCGGGGGCCGCGACGGCGGTGATGGCCACGGTGCAACTGGATGCCGCGACGGTGAGCGTGACGGCGCCCAGGTTCGAGTCGGTGGAACCGTCCCAGGCCGCGAACGTGAACGAGTCGCTTCCCGTGAAGCCGGCCGCGGGGAAGTAGGTCGCCGTCGCTCCCGCGAGCCCGGCGGTCCCGTGCGTGGGCTGGGAGACGATTCGCAACGTCAACGGGTTCCCGTCGGCGTCGCTGGCCGAAAGCGGCACGGCGACCGGCGTCCCGGTCGGAGTGCTCGCACTCGTGTTGCTCACCTGGGGCGGGTGGTTGGAGTTGGCGTTCTCGCTTGCCGGCCCGGCGTGGCAGGTGTAACAGCCGATCTGGAAACCTCGCCAGAACGTCTTGGTTCCGAACGCCGAGATCGTCCGGTCGCCCTGGGCGCGGGAGAGCAGCCCGCCGCGGTAATCGGTGCCGTGGCACGCCTGACAAGCGGCGGCGCCTCCCTCGGCGGCATCGCTGTGCTGGCTCACCCAGTCCTGGCCGACGGGGTGTATGCCGTGCGGCCCGCCGCTCACGGTCGCCGGGACCGCGGCATGGCAGGTCGTGCACTCGGAAAGCACCCCGACGTGGCCCTGCAGTTTCAGGCTCTCCACGTTGTCGTTGGCGTGCGTGCTCGGGAACTCCGCGTGCGTCGAGCCGTGGCACGCCTCGCACTTGAGGCCGCCGTGACCGGTCGAAAAACGGTAGAGGGAAAAACCCGCCGCAGGCATGTTCGCGGTCGTGGCGAACGTCCGATTGACCGCGACGCGAAGCTGGCCGGACGCGTCGAAGACGCTCGTATACCGGATCTGCCCGTTGTTTTGCGCCGCGGTGCCGGTGTGGCAACTCTGGCAGGCGGGCTCGTCCAGCCATCCCTGGCGGCCCGCGCCCCCGACCGCGCTCATCGTGCCGTGGCAACTCTGGCACTGCATCGCGAGCGAGCCGTCCGCCGCTACGGCGCTCCCCATCGCGCCCCGCAGGCACTTCGTCGTCGAGCCCGGGTGGCACCGGTAACACGCCGACCGGTTGTCGGTGCTGTCGAGGGTCATTCCGGTGGCAGGGTCGGTCACATGGGCGTGGAAGAAGTGGACCGAGGTCGTCAGCTGCGGGACGCCCGCGTACCCCGGGGTCGCCAGGGCGTTGGAGGCGTGGCAGAGCGCGCACAGGACCGGCTTCCCGCCGCTCACGGTGGCGTACAGGCCGCCCGCCGCATAGCCGTTGGCCGCGAGGGCCCCGGCGTAGGCCGGGCTCCCCGCGTTCCGGTCGTCGTGGAGGCGCACGATGTTGATCCGGTAGTCGCGGATCGGGTCGGGGTCGTTCGCCCAGCCGGCCGCCGGCCGCGCGGTCGCCGAGCCGCCCGACGCATGGCAGGCGCTGCACGCCATCTCGTCGGAGACCGGCAGCACGATGTCCGTGCTGGCCAGAACGTTCCCCGAGGCGTCCTTCGCAACCAGCCGCATCAGCGGGTAGGGGTTCTTCGCCTTCGCGTCATCGTACGGCGTCAGCGGGATTCCCTCGGCGATGAACCACCCGTTGGCGGGGTCGAAGCTCATCGGCCGCGGCGCGTTCGCGGCCCCCGGCATGGCAACGCCGGTGAGTCCGACGTCCGGGGCCAGCGGCTGCGCCAGGCCGAAGAGCGCCAGCGCGTACTGCCAGAAGTTGGTCTTCCCCACCGACGTCGTGTTGATCGAACCGGTGGGATCGGCCACGCCCTGGTACGTGACGGTGACGCCCGAGCTCACCAGGTTCCCCGTCGGGTCCATCACCTGCGCGTGGATCGTGTTGTAAGGCGGGAGGATCGCGAACACCGAGAAGTCGGCGTCGAGGCAGTGCATCCCGAGGTTGTTCCACCCGACGACCGTCCAGCCGCCCGCGGCTCCGAGCACCGGAACGGCGGCGAGCCACCCCGCAGCGAGAAACCCCAACCGGGCCGCGCGCTTTCCCCTCATGCCACCCTCCCTCGCCGGCCCTCCGGGGGCTCCCGGGAGCTCTCCCGGGGACACGCCGAAGCCCGGCGCACGAACCAGCCCGCACCGGCCTCCGCCGTTTCGATCCCCCCCGATTCTTGGAAAACACGGGAATTCTAGGCCTCACGACCACGAAGGGCAAGATGGTCGGTCGCGAACGCAAAGGGGCGCGGTGGGCCGGGCGGCCTCAGCCCCGCACGAAGTCGGGTCGAGGGACGACCGGAATCAGGCCGGCCTCGTGGGCGCGGCGGTAGAACAGCTCCACCCCCCGCCGGCCGCGCTCGCCGTAGTCGAGCGTCGCCTCGTTGACGTACATCCCCACGAAGCGGTCCCCTTTGGCGTGATCCAGTCCGCGCCCGAACGCGAGGGCGTGCGCGAGGGCCTCCTCGCGGTGCTCGAGGGCCCACCGGATCGAGGCCTCGAGCACCCGCGCGACCTGACGCATCAGCGGCTCGCCGAGGTCGCGGCGGATTGCGTTGCCGCCGAGCGGCAGCGGTGTGCCCGTCTCGGCGGTCCACCACTCGCCGAGGTCGGCCACCTTGTCGAACCCTTCGTCGGCGAAGAACAGCTGGCCCTCGTGGATGACCACGCCCGCGTCCGCGTCCCCGCGCCGCACGGTGTCCATCACGGCGTCGAACGGGACGTCGACGCAGCGCGCGGCCGGCTGCCAGAGCTGCAGCGCGAGCCGGGCGGAGGTGAGCGCGCCGGGCGTCGCGACCGTCAAGCCGGCAAGGTCCTCGCGGGCGAGCGGCCGGCGTGCCAGCACGATCGGGCCGTAGCCGTCGCCGAGCGAGGCGCCGGAGTTGAGCAGCGCGTAGCGGTCGTCCAGGTACGCGAAGGCGTGCAGCGACACGGCCGTGACCTCGTAGAGCCCTTCCTTCGCCTTCTGGTTCAAGGTCTCGATGTCGGCCAGGGTCTCGGTGAACCGCAAGCCCTCGGCCCCCACCTTGCCGTGCACCACGGCGTAGTGCATGAAGGCGTCGTCGGCGTCCGGCGAGTGCGCGATGCGGATCGAGCGTGACATGGTTCCCCCCAACGCCCGAGGAGCGGGCAGCCGATTCTAGCCGACGTCTCCCGTCGCCCCGGCGGCGCGCACGGCGGCGACCGGCGCCTCGGCCAGGAGGGCGGCGAGCGCCCCGGCCGCGCACGCATCCTCGACGACCCCGGCGGGGAGGTACGCGACGAGCCAGGCGCGCCGGGTTCCGGGGCCGACGCGGACACGCTCGCTGTCGGTGATCGGCGTCCCGAACGGCCCGGCCGCGTCGGCGAGCAGCGGCTTGCCGTGGAGGGCGAACCGCCCGCGCAGCGACGCCATCGTCTCGCCCTCCCGTCCCGCGCGCAGCGTGAACGGGGGGACTGCGGCCCCGCGCGCCATCACGCAGGCGGGCACGACCAGCTCGAGCGACAGGCAGTTGTTGAGGTCGACGAGGGGGTGGATCGCGGGGAGCGCCTCGCCCTTGAGCACGCGCCGCAGCAACGCCTCCGACGAGGGGCGGTGGCGGGTCGGGTCGCACCCGGCCTGGCGGAAAAGCCGCCGGACCGCGGCCACCGTCGGGTGGTCGGCCAGGCGGTCGAGGGTGTGGCTCGCGCGCGCCCGCTCGGCGACCTCGCCGCGCAGCCGCCCGATCGCCGCCGGTGGGAGGTCGACGAGCTCGAGATCGGCCCAGAACAGCCGCCACCCCGGCAGCTCGTGGCGCACCTCGAGGCGGACGTCATCCATCGTTGAATCCTGTCATACTTCAGGGAAGGACGCGATGCCGGCGTTGCGCTGCCTTTTCGCCTCCGACCTCCACGGTCGATCGGACCGTTACGAGAAACTGTTCGCGGCGGTGGGGCGGGAGCGACCGGCCGCTCTCTTCCTCGGCGGCGACCTCCTCCCCCACCCGTTCGCCCACGACGCCCCCGGCGACTTCTTCGCCGAGCTTCTGGGCCCGCGGCTCGCGGCCCTCCGCGACGCGCTCGGCGACGAATACCCGTCCGTCCTCGCGATCCTCGGCAATGACGACCCCAGGGCGCAGGTGACGGGACTCGAGGCGCTGGCCGGCGACGGCCTTCTCGAACACGTGCACATGCGCCGCGTCCACATCGGCGCGACCGAGGTCTTCGGCTACGCATTCGTGCCCCCGACCCCGTTCGCCCTCAAGGACTGGGAGCGGTGGGACGTCTCGCGTCACCTCGAACCGGGTTGCGTGGCGCCGGACGAGGGGATCAGGACGGTCGCGGCGGACCCCTCCGACGTGCGGTACGGCACGATCGTTCGCGACCTGGCCGCGCTCACCGGCGAGGCGGACCTTGCCCGCGCGGTGATGCTGTTCCACGCGCCGCCCTACCGGACGGACCTCGACCGCGCCGCCCTCGACGGGCGCACCTTCGAACACGTGCCGCTCGACGTGCACATCGGCAGCATCGCCATCCGCCGGTTCATCGAGGAGCGCCAGCCGCTCATCACCTTGCACGGCCACGTCCACGAGTCGGCGCGCATCACCGGTTCCTGGCGCGAGCGGATCGGCCGCACCTGGTGCTTCTCCGCCGCGCACGACGGCCCGGAACTCGCCCTGGTGCGGTTCGACCTCGAGGACCCCGGTGCCGCCACCCGAGAGCTGATCTGAGGGCCCGTGGTCCGGGCTCCGGTTTCCGGGGTTAGGGGTTCGGGGTTCGAAAGCGACGAGAGAACCGCGGCAACCCGGCGTGCTTGGGTTGCGTCCGTAGCGGCGTTTGCTTGCAAACGCCGGCCTTGTGCCGCCGGCCGCAACCCGTGAGCCGATCGTGCGCTTTGTCGGCCGATGTGAGCATCGGCCGCTACACAAACCGTGCCGCCGCGGGATGGCGTCGCCGGACAGGCGGTGGAGGCCGTGGGGTCCCCCGCCCGGATCGTGTTCGCTATCGGCGTCGCCCTCAACGGCGGATGGGGATCTCCCACGCCGCGTCCGTGACGTTTCCGATCTTTACCGCATAGCTCGACCGCGCCGCGATGTCCTCGTCGGTGACCAGGTGCACGTCCAGCAGGCCGCCGCTGCGAATGCCGGTGCGAAGGAAGTTCATCTCGTCCAGGCACAGGCTCCACCCCTCGAGCCAGATGGCGAGCGCCTTGCGCTGTTCCTCGGTCCCGCGGACGTGGACGAGCAGGTCGATGTCGCTCCCCGGCCCCGCCGACGCGTTCTTGGCGCTGCCGAACACGTACATCGCGACCACGCCGAACCTCGCGGCGTCCACCTGACCGGCGATCCGCTCGGCCATCCGCAAGCGCCACCGCCAGTGCCCTTCCCGCGGCGCCCCGCCGGGCCGCGCCTCCTCGGACGGCATGTCGGGCGGCCGGCCGGCCGGCACCAGGAGGCCCACGGCTCGGTCCTCGTCGGCGTTCATGAGCACCCGCAGGACCATGCCGGGGCACGCCTTCGGGACATCGATGACGCGCACGACGGCGCCGAGGTGCGCGAACTCCGGCGCGAGGCTCGCCAGCTCGTTCTCCGACTCCCTCAGGAACCGCTCGTCGAAGACGGCGCCCGGTTCGTCGGGGTAGAGCGGGAGGTAGCGGATCCCGGCCTCGACGAGGTCCTGGAAGAAATGCGTCCCGAACGAGAGGTCGGGCACGTAGTTCCCGCGCTTGCGGGCGATCTCGACGAGCACGGCCGTGTTGTTGATGTCCGAGTACGTCACGTTGACGCCGAGCCTGATGTCGCCGCGGCTTCCCCACCGTCCCGGGCCGATCAGGACGAACTGCCTCTTCGGCAGCAGGGCGTTGAGCCGGCTGACCGTGCGCCCCACCTCTTGCAGGGCGGCGTGGTCCCCGAGCTCGTTGTAGCGGTCCGGGTCCACGTAGACGATATGGGTGATGTCGGGGACCCTGCCGTTGGACACGTAGCGGTTGGCCGTGAACAGAACACTCTTGTCGGGCACGTCGCGCGGGATGGCGGCCGCGACGTTCTCGCGGTTGAAGCTCTGCGGCCGGC
>SCRJ01000155.1 GCA_004298115.1 Acidobacteriota bacterium | reverse complement strand
CCTCAACTACAAGTGGAACGAGCACGCCGAGGGCTACGGCTCGGTCATGCTCATGGACGACCAGACCGACGCGCAGATCGCGCCGTCGGGCGACTTCGGCAACTCGCTCTACATCAACTGCGACAACCCGATGCTGAGCGCCGACCAGTACCAGAAGATCTGCACCAACGCCGGCTACGGCCCGGGCATCATGGGTCCGGACGGCATCGTCGGTGACGCCGGCCTGCAGATCCTCCGCCGCAACGTCGAGGGCGGCGGCCGGATGGACAAGCTCAGCCACCAGTCGTTCCGTCTCGTCGGCGGCGTCAAGGGCGAGCTCGTCAAGGGCTGGAACTACGACGTCTACGGCCTCGACGCCGTGACCCGCGTCCCGGAGACCTACCTCAACGACTTCAACACCCAGAACATCCAGAACGCCCTGATGATCCAAGGAACTCCGGGCGACCCGAGCACCTGGCACTGCCGCGACGGGAACGCCGTCGCCGCCGGCTGCGTGCCGTGGAACATCTTCAAGGCGGGCGGGGTCACGCAGGCCGCGCTCAACTACCTCCTGCTGCCTCTGGTCTCGACCACCGACCTGAAGACGCAGGTCATGAGCGCGAAGGTGAACGCCGACCTCAAGGAGTACGGCCTCGTGATCCCGAGCGCGGTCGAAGGCATCTCGATCGCCCTCGGCACCGAGTACCGCCGCGAGACGCTGGACTATCAGACCGACCTCGCCTACCAGCAGGGCTGGGGCGCCGGCCAGGGTTCGACCCAGCTTCCGGTCGTGGGCTTCTACTCCGTGAAGGAAGCGTTCCTCGAGACGGTGATCCCCGTCGTCCAGGGCGCTCGCGGGGCGCAGAACCTCACCCTGAACCTCGGCTACCGCTACTCCGACTACAACGTCAACGGCAGCCACCCGAGCTGGAAGGCGGAGGGCGCCTGGTCGCCCGACAACTCGTTCAAGTTCCGCGTCGGCGTCAACCGCGCAACGCGCGCGCCGAACGTGGTCGAGCTGTTCCAGTCGCGCTCGCTCGCCCTCGGCGGCAGCACCGACCCGTGCTCCGGCGCGACGCCGCAGTTCACCGCGGCGCAGTGCGCCAACTTGCACGTGAGCGCGGCCCAGTACGGCAACATCCAGCCGAACTCCGCGTCGCAGTACAACACCTACACCGGCGGCAACCCGAACCTCAACCCCGAGGTCGCCGACACCAAGACCCTCGGCGTGGTGATGACGCCGTCGGGGCTCCCGGGGTTCACCGCCGCCCTCGACTACTACGACATCAAGCTCACCGACGCCATCGGCGCGCTCGGCGCGGACGACATCCTCAAGCAGTGCGGCCTCACCGGCAACCCCGTGTTGTGCAACCTCGTCCACCGCGACCAGTTCGGCTCGCTGTGGCGCACGCCGGCCGGCTACACGCAAGCGACCAACGCGAACATCGGCAAGCGGCACACCGAAGGCATCGACGCCAACATCAGCTACACGCTGCCCGCCGGCAACAGCATCTTCACCTTCAACCTCATCGGCAGCTACCTGATGAAGTCGCAGATCAACACCGGCCTGTACCAGTACGACTGCGTCGGCTGGTACGGCAACATCTGCAACGACCCGTACAGCGACCACATCAACATGCAGCCCAAGTGGCGGCACATGTTCCGCGCGACCTGGGAGGCCGGGCATGCATCCTTCAGCCTCGGCTGGCGGATGATCGGCGAGATGACGGCCGAAGAGGCGAGCTCGCAGTCGGCCCTCGCGAACCCGGACGTCATCCCGCAGTTGAAGCTCAACCACGCCTATCACTACCCCGCCTACAACTACATCGACCTCGCGGTGAGCTACAAACTGAAGAACCACGTGCAGTTCACGTTCGGCGTCAACAACATCGCCGACAAGGAGCCCCCGCTGGGGGCGAACAGCAGCGCCAACGACTACGGCCCCGGCTTCTACGGCACGTACGACGCCTACGGCCGCTTCATCCACTCCAGCATCCAGTTCTCGTTCTAGTCGCTGGGCGGAAGGTTGCGAAGGGGCGGCCCCTGCGGGGGCCGCCTCCCTTTTTCGCGCTTACGGAACGCGTTCCGCGTTGCGCCGGAGCAGCGTGTCGATCTTGCTCGAGTACGAGCGCTTCAGCGCGTCGCTCGCGGCAACCTCTCGAGCCCGGTCGAGCCAGCGCCGGGCCGCCCGCATGTCCCCCTTCCGCAAGTAGCTCATCCCCAATAGGAAGTAGAACCGGTCCTCCTTCGGTCGCTGGCGGATCGCGTACCGGAGATGACTGATGGCGGCGTCGTAACGCTGCGACTCGTATGCACGACGTGCGAGCTCGTACCGATAGTACGGGTTGAGCCAGCGATGGCGGATCACCCGCTTCTGGCACGCCGCGGCGCGCTCACGGTCGCCCAGGCGATCGTAGAGCCGGGCCAGATCGCTCATCGCGACGAGGTCGCCGTCGTCCTCCTTCAGAGCCTGCAGATAGGCGGCCTCGGCGTGCGCGGGATGGCCGTTGCGAAGGTAGAGCGTGCCGAGGTTGGTCCACGCCGGCGGAAACCGGCGGTCGCCGTCGGCGAGGGCCGTACGGAAACATGCCAGGGCCGCAGCCGTGTCACCCGCCAACATGCGCTCGACGCCGATGTTGTTGAAGTAGTGCGCCAGCGCCCGCGCGTCGGAGATCGTCCGCATCTCGTAGCTGGCCTTGAAGTCGGCGATGTTGAAGTCCACCACGCGCACTCCTGCCTGCCCCAGGTCCACGCGCACGTTGACGTGCTGGTTGAGCACGTACGTGTCCTTCTCGAGGGTCCAATCAGGGGGGATGTCCACCTCCTGGAACTGGACATGCAAGCCCACGGCGCGCGCCATGGCCACGAACATGGTGGAAAACGACAGGCAGTTGCCCCGCCTGGCCCCGAACGTCTCGGCGGCGGTACGTGTCCTGTCGTCGTACACCACGCCGAAGGTGCCCGCACCGATGATTGCGTCGACCAGCTGATCCAGCTTGAGGGCGGCGCTGTCCCTGCGGTCCACGTGCGCATCCAGAAAGGCCCGCATCTCGGGGCTCACGGTGAGCAATTCCTCGCCGCCGACGAGCACACGGGGGTCTTCGGGTACGCCTAGCGACCGCCCCGCCAGGAGTCGGTCGGGCGTGATCTCCGCCGCCCCGCGAACGCCGGTCGAGGTCGCGCACCCGGCGACCGAAATCGCCAGGCCAGCGAGGACGGCGCCGACCCATGTGACAGGGTTGCCGGTCGGTCCGCAGTGGGCACGGCGCCGCGCCGCACCCGCGCAGTCATTCGGCTCGCCGGGTCTGGGGCTCGTCACCATCCGAGTATCAACCGTCGCACAACGTTCGTGCCCGTGGGGCATCGGCGGCCTGTCACAGGTTCCTGTCCGGGGCTGCGCCCCTGCGGTCACCCGGCCTCGGGCACCGGCCACCAGCGATCCCCGCCCTTCAGACCGGAGAACCTGGACCGGCGCACGACGCTCGCCGGGAGGGCGACGGCCCTCCCGGCCGCAGCGGGCCGCGGACCCACCTCGGCTTTCGGGAGCAAGGCCGCTCCGACCGGTTCTCGCGCCCGCAGTCATGGCCGGTGGACCATCTCTGCGCTCCCCCTACGCCGCCGACGCCGCGGCCCGCCGACCCGGCGTGGAGCTGGCATCACTCGGGTTCGTACGCCACGGCGAACGGTTTCTGGTCCTTCATGAAGCTCACCGTCACGATCGCCCTTTGGCCCTTGAGGATCGCGACGCTCGAGGTCAGCTCTCGACCCCTCCAGAGGACGACGATCCTCTGCTCTCCCACCGGGACGTGGGAGACGTTCAAGTTCAGGCCTGTCTTTTCCCTCGTCTTCCCGAGAAAGCGGACCGTGCAGTACTCGGGGACCGAGAGCACGCGGAGCGACCCCTCGCCCACGTCGACCGTCGCCAATGTCCCGGTGAGCAGGTCGCCGCGGATCCGGACCTCGGCCCCCGGGAGGATCTTGACGACGCCGGAAAGACGAGCGTATCCGCCCTTGCTGAACGAAATCGCGTGCTCGCCCGCTTCGAGGCCATCGAGTCTGAGAACGGGAACGGACTTCTCCTCGGTCTTGCCGTCGATCTCGACGACGCAGTTTTGGGGGGCCGACGTAACCAGGAGGCTCCCGGCGGGCGGCTTGACCTTCCTGGCGCCGGCCGCCCCGCCGCGAGGAACAGCCTGCGACAAGAACTTCTCCACCCTCACCTCGATCGGGAGGTCCCGCACTTCGACCTGGAAACTCTGAGGTACGAACCCCTCCTTCTCGACGCGGACGACGTGCGCGCCGTTCTCCACGTTCGCGAGGAACAGGCCGTCGTCTTTCGCGCCCGAGGCGCCTACCAAGGTGCCGTCCAGATAGACTCGCAGGCCTGGCTCGCACGTCACCTGGATGTCGCCAGCGAGCGCCGCCGCCGGAACGCACGTCACGAGGAACACGCCAAGCCAACGGAAGCATCCCATGCGTCCTCCACCTCCTGCTGAATCCGCCGCCACCAGTTCCCGCCATCAGCACGTGCTGCCCCTGGCAAGCGTGCTCGAACCGCCAGCGGGTCGGGCCCGACTACGGTTCCGGCTTCGTCGTGGCGCCGCTTCCGGCCAACCTCTCGGCCGCCTCCCTATTCGCCACCGCTTGCACCCTCAGGATACGGCAATGGACGGTTCGGCCGAGGTTCTGGTACGCCAGCATCGCCCCCGACTCCGAACACACCCTGCTCCACCCGGCGGAGAGCGTGATGGCGGTCGCAAACGGGAGGTTGGCGTGGACGCCGTCGAGCGTCAGAAGGTACTGCCTGCCGTCGAGCGCCCGGAGATAGACGAATCTCTCGCCGACCGGCGAGAAGCTGTCGATGGCGCTCGATTCGAAACACGCGTCCGGTGCGACCGCCCGACGACCGCCGTCCTTCACTCCCCTCGCCGACGTACAGGCAAGCGCCGGGATCAACACGCTCGCGGTCAACAGTCGCGCGGCGGTGCGCCGTGTCAGGAGCATCAGGACCACCTTCCCTTCCGCCCAACCGGATGTGGCGGCGGTTCGCACCCCCTCGCCGGACCACCGCCTACCGATTCTAGCTCCTGATCCGACTCTCGGCCTTGCAGGCGAGATCGGCGTCCGGTCCGACCGCTAGCGTGGGGCCCGGGGGCGGAGCGCCGCCGGCGGTGCCGGGTAGTGGGCCCTCAAGAAGCCGAGGATCGCCTCGGCGGTCGGGATCGGCCGCTCCATGCTCGGGGTGTGGCCGGCGGACGGGATCTCGACCAGGGTCGCCCGCGGCAGGGCGGAGGCCAACGCCCGCGAGGAGGCCGGAGGGGTGAGCGAGTCCTCCTGGCCGACGACCACGAGCGCCGGCACGTTCACGGCCGCCAGCAGGTCGCGCCGGTCCGGCCGGTCGCGCATCCCCGCCAGGCAGCCGGCGAGCGCGTCCGGCGCGGCCTCGGCCGCGATCGCCCGCAACTCCGCCACGACCCGCGGCGCGCGCGTCGCGCTCGAGGGGCCCACCAGCCCGGCAACGAACTCGTCGAGAAAGCCGGCGGCGTCGCCGGCGACGATCCGGGCGATCCCCGCGTCCCGGCGCCGTCGCCCCTCGGGCGCGTCCGCCTCCGCCCTGGTGTCGATCAGGACCAGCCCGGCCAGGCGCTCGGGGTGGGCGGCGGCAACCTCCAGCGCGACGTACCCCCCCATCGAGTGCCCGCCGAGCACGAAGCGGTCGAGCTTCAGCGCGTCGGCCAGGCGCACGACATCGTCGGCGAGGTCCGCGATGGCATAGCCCGCCGCCGGCTTGGCGGAGGCGCCGAACCCCCGCAGGTCCGGGGTGACCAGGCGCGCGACCTGCTCGACCGCGGTTCGCACCGGCGTCCAGATCGCCGACGAGAGGGGGAAGCCGTGGAGGAGGATGACCGGCACGCCCTCGCCGTGGTCCTCGACCTCGAGCGCCGCCGCTCCCAGGTCCACCCGCATCGCTTGGTCCCTCCCCGCGGTCAGTGTACCGTCTCCGGGTCCGCCCGGCGGCCGCGAGTGTCACGTGCTTGTATTTACTTATCACAATTGGAATGAGCGACTTACGTATTGACGAGGAGGACGGCAAGCACGATACTGCAATCAAACATCGTTCCTCGGGCTCAGGCGGTGGCGGAGGATGCGCGGCAGCGGCCGCCGGCCGGGCGATCGCGGCACATCCCGTGCCGCCGGAGGTAGGGACGGTGAGGGGGCCGCATGCTCTGCTCCGAGTGCATCCGGGTCTTCGAACGAATCGGCAACGCCCTCAACTCGCCCATCGACACGGTCGAGTTCCTGACCCAGGTCGCGGAGTCCATCGTCACGCACTTCCACCTCAAGGGCTGCCACGTCAGGCTGCTCAGCCGGGACCAGAAGGTCCTCGAGCACGTCGCGTCGTTCGGCCTCAGCGAAGCGTTCATCAACAAGGGGACGGTGGAGGCGGAGCGGAGTGTGGCCGAGGCGCTCGAGGGCAGGTCCGTGGCGATCCTCGACTGCGCCACCGACCCGCGCATCCAGTACCGCGAGGCGATGGTCGCCGAAGGGATCGCTTCGATGCTCACGGTGCCCCTGCGGGCACGCGGTCAGGTGATCGGGGTGATGCGGCTCTCGGCCGGCCAGCCGCACGAGTTCAGCAAGGAGGAGATCGAGCTTCTCGAGGTCGTGGCGTCCTTCTGCGCCAGCGCGGTCGTCCACTGGATGTTCCACTCGATCTTGAGCCACATCACCGAGGCGACCCGCTCCTCGCTCGACCTCAGATCGGTGCTCGGCGCGATCGTGCGCGTTGTCTGCCAGGACCTCCGCGCCAAGGGGTGCGCCGTCCAACTCCTCGACCCCCGCGGCCAGCCGATCGCGGCCCGGGAGGCGTTCGGCCTCAGCGACGCGTTTCTCGATTGCTTCGTCGCGGCGTTCGACCGGGACCCGGCCCGTGCCCAGGCGCTCGCCGGAGGGTGCGTGCCGATCCTCGACGTCCAGCGCGACCCCGGGGTGCCGTACCGCGACGCCGCGGAGCGGGAGGAAGTGGGTTCGGTGCTGCACGTGCCGCTCGGCCTGGCGGAGCGCGTCGTCGGTGTGGCGAGCGTGTTCACGTACCACCCCTACGAGTTCTCCGAGGACGAGCTGTTCTTGATGGCCACGATCGGCGAACAGTGCGCCCTCGCGGTGAGGAACGCGCAGGCCTACGGCGAGCTCCGCCGCGAGTACCAGGGGCTGGTCGACGACTTTCAGAAGTGGTTCGGGGAGTATCAGACCTACCCGCACTCCTGACCGGATCACGCGCGCCGGGGCCGCCGCGAGCGGGCGCCGGCCATGGCCTCCACTCGGGCCACCGAGCCCGCGCCGAAGGTCGGCCTCGCCGCTACGACCTTTCCCGGAGCCGGAGGTTTTCGCGCGTAATGCGCCGCCACTCCAACGCGCGCTCGATCGTGATGAGGACCTGTTCCTTCCGGAACGGCTTGGTGATGTAGTCGTAGGCGCCGTGGCGAACGACCTCCTGCGCCGACTCCAGACTGCCGTAGGCGGTGATGATGACCACCGGGATCGTCGCATCCGCCCGGTGCACGACGTCGATGACCTCGAGCCCGTCGCGGCCGAGCATCTTCAGGTCCGAGATGACGAGCGAGAACGGCTGGGCCGCCATCAGGTCCTCGATTTCCAGGGGGTTGTTGGTGACCACGACCTCGTGCGGCGTCTTGGCGCGGATGATGGTCTCCAGCAGCGTGAGCATGTCCACTTCATCGTCCAGGATCAGCAGCTTCTCGCTCATTCAACCCTCCCCGACATGAACCGTGCCCGT